>NZ_JAPEMA010000002.1:0-300000 GCF_026343185.1 Streptomyces sp. NBC_00091
CGGGACCGACTTGGCCGCGGTCACCGCCGACCAGGTCCGCGAGGTCGTCGAACGCCTTGTCGCGGCCGGTCAGTGGCGGCGGGGTGATCCCGAGGTCCTCATCGTTCTCGACGCCGGCTACAACGCACCCCGCATCGCCCACCTCCCCCTTGTGGTGACGATCGCGATCACTACGAGAAGGAGGGCGGCCGCCGCGGCCACGAGGCGGGTGACGGTCCAGACCGGGCCCACCACCGCCCCGTCCGACCCACCGGCCTCGTAGGTCAGCCGCATGGAGGTCTCCGCGATGACCACGGCCGGGATCAGCAGCCGGAAGGGCAGCCGCAGAAGTGGCCGACGGGGACCGGAGTCGGAGCGGGAGAGGTGTCCGGCGAGTCCGCAGAGCGGCCCCAGTACCGTGGCGAAGAGACACCACACCACGATCATGGACAGGAACTCGTTCCATCCGAAGAACTCGGCCTTGTTCGCCGGGTCGTTGAAGTCCGGCACCCTGAAGTCGCCTTGGATCGCCTTCGTCACGTAGTAGGCGAGGACAGCGACCAGCTGGGCACCCCAAGCCGTGAGGGCGGCTCCCCACTTGGACCGAGCCGCCCGTCCAGCGCCGAAGGCGATCAGCGCGTACATCCACCCCGAGACAAAAGTGATGCTCGCCGCATGGGTCAAAGGGTTGTCCATTGACTCCAGGAGCGGTCCGGCGATTCCGACGGCCAACCCGGCCGAAGAGGAAAGCGTGACAGCCAAGGGCGAAAATCGCACGTACGAAACCTCGATATACATCGAAAGGGGATTCGGAATCTACCTTACCGGCCTTTCCCTGCCTACCGGGAAGACGACGGAGGCACCGAAGGCCTGACCACTCGCGGCATCGCCACGACCGGCCAGGCTTTCGGTCAGCAAAGGGCGGGTGATTTAGTAGACACCCCAGTAGGTGCTGCACTTGTAGGCCCAGCCAGTCGTACGGGAAGCTTTGGCCCAGACGTCAGCCGCCTGAATGTCCTTGTCCGTCAGATCCCCGATGGCGACGCTGGCGGAGTGCTTCTTGTCGGGGTAGATGTAGTTCGAGTAGCACTGCTTGTAGCCACCGTCAGCCCTCGTACCGTGATGCCAAGTACCCCCGCCGACACTCTCCTTGGTGAGCGCGCCGGAGCCCTCCACGAAGGTTGCCACACCCCACTCGACGGGCTTTTCGCCGTTCGGACCTATGAGCTCGACCGGCGGGATGTCGCCCTTGGCCGCACTGAAACTCTGCACCTGCGGTGCGGCCGAGACGGCCGGCCCGGAGGCGACCACCGCCCCAGCAGCAACCAGTACCGAGACCACGCCGAGAGTCAAATTCCCAGGCTTCTTCATCAGGTTTCCCAGTATTTCCTGTTCAGAATACTCAACCGCAGGCTCGCGACTGACAGCGGGAGGGGGTGAGTCAATTGATCGAGCGTGGCTGACATTTCCGACCGAAGCCACGCCGCGGATTCGATGATTTCCCTCTCGCAACTCCGGATCGCCTTTTCGCGACCTTGCAGGGAAGACTACCGAGACGAAGATCCACTTTGGTCGAGTTCCCATTCACCTACGATGCGTCGAGCGGCCGTCCGGGGCCCGCGCCCGCAACCGGGTCCCCTGGAGGAAGCATCCATCGGCCACGGCCGGGACGCCGACGGAAGCTCTGGGAGCGCGCTCTCGCGTCAGCGCAACCAGCGTGTGCGCCAGGCCACTTCACCGCTGTCGTCCGTGGAAACGTGATCCCGCTCGACCCCGAGCTTCTCGAGGACGCGGAGCGACGGTGCGTTCCACGCACCGACGGTCGCCCAGAGCCGGTTCCGCCCGGTCGCGGCAGCGGCATCGAGCACCGCGCCGGCCGCCTCGGTGGCGTAGTCATGCCCGTGCGCGCGCTGGAACAGCTCGAACGCGATTTCCGGCTCCTCCAGGGTGGAGCGGCCGGTGATCAGCCCGCAGTAGCCGATGAAGTCGCCCTCGTCGCGGCGCTGAATGGGCAACAGGGCGATGCCCGTCGCCTCGGTCGCGGTGAGCAGCTCCGCGATGGACGATCCAGGTCAAGGGCGCAGCGGGACCGTACGGCCCACCGCGCGCAGCCGACCGTGCCCGTCACGGCGGCCCAGGACGAGGAACTGCGGGCGGGTAAGAGTGCCGGTGATCGCGCCGATGATGGCTTCCCTGATGATCTGGTGTGTTCAAGCGCATCAGGAGGGGTCTAGTTGAGCGAGTGGCACGTGGAGTGGGTGCCGGATCCAGGCCGGTGGGGAACGCTGCCAGCGGAGGGTGTTCTTGGGGTGCAGGACCTGCCAGAGGCGGTGGCCCGCATCGGTCTGAGGCCGGGCGATCCGGTGTACTTACGGCCGGACGGCATGGTGGACCGGGATTTCCTGGATTTCGTACGGTCTGAGGTCTTTCGGAATCTGGAACGGGAGACGAAGCGGAATTACGGAACGGATTATCGGCCGCTGCTGAATTTCCTGTCCTCGCGTGGGCTGTCGTGGCGTGAAGCAAGGCGGCAGGATCTGGCGGACTACCGGCACTGGCGGTGTGATGCGCCAGAGAACCCAGGCAGGATCGGTGGTTCGAAGTGGGACCGTGAGGCTGCCGCGTTCACGAAGTTGTTCAAGTGGGGCAAGGTCTATCCGCTTCCGGTGGATGTCTCCCGGCACGAGGACAGGGCCCCGGACTCGGTGAGCGCGCGGGTGTCGTGGCTGACGCCGCGGACCTGGGATCTGTGGTTGGACATCGGACTGCGGGGCCATACCCGCGCTGGCGTCGCCGTGCTGGGCTGGGAATCGCGTACGGAGCTGCGGAACACCAGCTTCGTGCAGATGGTACTGAGTTCTGGGTTGCGTCGGCAGGAGTGCGGCTCGTTGCTGACGCTGGAGCTACCCACGCAGAGTCTTCGCCGCGGCCGCTACCTGCATGGCCAGCTGGCGGGTGCGTTGACGAGGTCGAAGAACAGCCGGACCTATTACGCGTCGGTGGATTCGGTCGGCCAGGTCGAGGCTTACGTGGAGTCAGAGCGGGCGTGGGCGATTCAGCGAGCCCAGGAGCGGGGCCTTTATGACCGGCTGCCGGTCGTGCGGCTGATCACCGAGGTGACCCGCGGGTTGAGGCCGAAGGTTGAGTGGGTAGACCGGAACGGGGTCGTCGGTGCTCAGGAGTTAAGTCGGCTGGGCTGGCGTGAGCGGCAGTGGCTGTTCCAGCCGGGCCCGGACGGGCCGGAGCCGGCGTGGCTGTGGCTGACCGAGCAGGGTCTGGCGATGGCCCCGGACCGGTGGAACGGTGTGTTCAGGGCGGCGAATCTGCGCTGCGAGCAGGTCCTGCTCACCGAAGAGGACAGGGCGATGCACCGGAGGTTCCGGCTTGCGGAGGTGCGCGGGAAGAGTCCGTACGCGACGCCGCACTCTGGCCGGCATTCGTTCGCGCTCTACATGTTGATCCTGCTCAACGAGCTGTTCGAGAAGCGTTACGGGCTGACCAAGAAGGATCGGAGGGACTTCGCCCAGCTCTTCGGTGATCCGTGGTGGCTGGTGAAGACGCTGCTGGGTCACTCGGACGTGGAGACGACCAAGCGGCACTATCTCGCGCCCGTGTCCCACCTGCAGCTGGAGTCGATCCTCGCTGCCGCGGAGAGCACCGAGGAGGGCCAGGACATCGAGGACGCGGACGGGGTGTTCGCCCGGCTGGCCCGCGAGACGGTCGGCATCCAGGATATCGACACGATCGTCGAGGTGGTGTGGTGAGCGGGCGTGGCCGCAAGGCCGTCCCACCGCCGCCCGACCACCACGTCGAGCCGCCGCTGGGCCCGGATGGGCTCGTGGTGACGGTCACCAACAAGGCCGGGTTCAAGAAGGAGTACGACTTCGCCGGATTTCCTGTGGCCGGGCCGACGCAACGGTCTCTGGCCGTCGCGTTCGCCAGCCAGTCCAGGAACTGGACAAGCCACCGGTCAGCTCAGACCTATTGGTCGAGTCTGAAGTTGTTCGCGGACTTCCTCTCGGAGCTGGAGAGCCCGCCCGAGGACGTGGACGGTCTGACCCTGGCCGTGATGCAGAGCTGGCGAGAGGCGAACAGCGGCACCAGCGCCGGCACGAACAAGCAGTCCATGGTTCGCACGGTGCTGCGACAAGACGTGCGGTTGGCAACCGGGCTCGTGGCAGAGGAGCTGGCCCGTCGGGTCCCGGCCCAGAAGCCGAGCAAACAGTCGTTTGAGGATGCCGAGTGGGAGCGGGTAGTGCTGACCGCTCAACGGCAGTTTCGGTCGGCCTGGCTGCGGATCGGCGAGAACACACGCCTGCTGAACAGCTGGCGGTCCAACGAACTCGCCGCGGGAAGCCGTGGGTGGAAGATCGGGAAGATTCTTGATCACCTCGCCCGCACCGGCGATGTCCCCCGCACTCTGCACCCCAGTGGAGACCGCGGCGTGAGAAGCGGCCGTCTGCTGGGCGGCAAGGGGGCTGAGCAGACGTGGGGGCGGTTGTTCTTGGCCCGCGGTGAACTCACCGCGCTGGCCGTGCTGCTGACGGACCGGTTCGGGTGGAACCTGTCGCAGTACGACCGCATGCCAGTGCCGACGATCGCGCCGTCAGTCGGAGAGACCACCTCGCTGACCTACCAGGTCCAGGTCGAGAAGCGCAGAGCAGGCAGCGGGCGGTGGTTCTCCACCGAGAACATCACCGATTCAGGAGCCGACTCGCCGGGGAGGCTGATTACCCAGGCCCTGGAGGCCACCGCTCATGCACGGGCACTGGCCCACCGGCTGAAGCCGGGCGTCGACCTGCTGATGGTTGCTCGCGTCCGCCGCCCTGAGGACGAGCACACCGACCTGGACCGGCCGGCCGTGCACTGGCCCCTGTCCTTTGGTGTCTCCCTCGGGATGAGCAGGTGGTGGGCCGCAAGCAGTGGGCTCGGCGGGTCGCCGTTCCAGCGGGCTCGCCGGACGACGGTGACGAACCAGGGACGCCCGCTGCAGCACACACAGGGCACGCACGAGAGTGTCTACGTGCTGCCCGACAAAAGGGTTCAGCGCGCTTCGCGCCAGGTGTTCGCCGACGGCGCCCTCGAGGCCCTGAACCAGGCCCGGGCTGTCGTCTTCGGCGGGACGATGGCGAACGAGCCGAATCCGGAACATCAGCAGACGGCAACGGTGGACTGCGAAGACGAGGAAGCCAGCCCCTGGCCGGCTGGCGAGGGCGGCTGCGGGGCGGATTTCCTGCTCTGTCTGGCCTGCGCCAACGCATACGTCCATCCCGGCCACCATCCCCGGCTCGCCCACCTGCACCAGCAGATCACGAGTCTGCGGTCCGTCTTGGAGGAGGACGTGTTCCGTGAACGGTGGAGGGTTCATCTGACGCGGCTGGAAGACCTGCGAAAGAGGGTCGGTCCGGTCGCCTGGAAGACGTCCTTGGCCCGTGTCAGCGAGGCCGACCGCACTGTTGTCCGGCTTCTGCTGAAGGAAGGCCTCGGCCCATGACCAGCCCTGCTGCCCAGTACGACCCGTACGTTCTGCCCCTTCCCACCCCGCAGACCCCGGTAGTGCTGCCCCAGTGGATCAGCGCCGGTAATACCCACTCCAACTCCCGCTACTGCGATGCCGTCTGGCCTCTGGCACCACTGATCGACAACCCCAGCACCTACCTCGTCAAGATCCACTGGAGGCAATGTCCGGCTCTCCTGCTCGGCGAGATGAAACTCATCACCTGGACGATGATCAACGGCAGACTCCGGCCCACCCACCTCAAGGCCCGAGGGGCCGGAGCCAGGGCCCGAACATCCGCGCATGACCTTCGGGACACCCACGGCGAGTGGATACGGCTGGCCCGCTGGCTGCACGAACGCCGCATCACCCGCCTGGTCGACTGCACCGACCATGTGTGGCGGACCTACATAGTCGAACGCTGCAGCGACGTCTCCCGCGGTCATGCGGAGAAGATCTGCTCCATGTTGACCGATTTGTGGGCGTTCGATCAGCTCAGCGCCGAACCCGTCGGTGCCACCCGGCCTCCGTGGGACAGCGAGGGAGTCGACGACTTCCTTCCCCCGGCCGGCGGCTCGGACCGCGGCGAGAACAGCACCGAGCCGCTGGACCCGCAGGTTCTCGGCCCTCTGCTGGTCTGGGCGATCCGTTTCGTCGACATCTTCGCCGACGACATCCTGGCTGCCTGGTCCGAACGATGCCAGCTGTTCGCCGTAGCCGCAGTCAACCAGGCGTCCGCCGAGAGCCACGCTGCCCTCGAAGAGTTCCTGCTGCCCCGCGTTGGTTCGGGCGCCCCGCTGCCCTCCATCCACTTCAAAGGCCGGAGTGCACTGGCCCGCACCTACATAGCCGCTCTCACGGGCGCGAGCACCATCCAGGTCAACCGGTTTGCCACGAAGCACCAGCTCCACGCCCTGGTCCCCGAGCGTCCGGGCGCGTGTCCCTTGAACGTGCCTATCCTCGGCCAGATCGACGGGAAGCCCTGGCGCGATCACATCGACGTCGAAGAGTCCGCCGAGTGATGAGGCACCTTGGCACAGCCGCAGTGATCCTCTGCCTCTATTTGACCGGTATGCGCCCGCAGGAGGTGCAGGGTCTGCGATCCGGCTGCTGCCCTGATCCTGAGCCCACGGCCGATGGCGCCGCCGGGCGGCATCTGATCCGCAGCCGGCACTACAAGAACGTCACCGACGAGGACGGCAACCACATCTCCGCAGGCGAGGACCGCGACATTCCCTGGGTGGCGATCACTCCAGTCGTCCACGCAATCCGTGTCCTGGAACGCATGGTCCCTGACGGGGAACTCCTCCTCAGCGCCGGTCACCATGCTTTCGCCTCCAAGCGTGGCCACCACGGAGCGTTGAAGGGCGGTGCGCTGAACGACCAAATCGAGAGATTCGTCGTCTGGGTGAACCGCGAGGCCACCTCGCTGGGGCTGTCCCATCAGACCATTCCCGAAGATCCGCATGGAGCGAGCGGCATGTCGCGGTTCCGCCGCACCCTGGCCTGGCACATCGCCCGCCGTCCGGCCGGGCTGATCGCGCTCGCGATCCAATACGGGCACATGCGAACCGTCCTGGATGCCCGGACCTCCAGCGGCTACGCCTCCCGCAGCCAGCGTGGTCTCCACAGTGTCCTAGATGTCGAGACGGCCCTTGCTGCCGCGGACACCGCCGCCCGGCTAAGTGATCGGATGGCCTCGGGAGAGAGGATCTCCGGCCCCGCCTCCCGCAGGGCCATCGCCGCGGCAGCGACGACTCCGAGGTTCGAAGGCCGCATTGTCCCCGCGAAGTTCGCGGGGAAGGCCGCCAGGTTCCTTGCCCGGGACGGTGTCGTCCTCTACGACAATCCCGACGCGTTCTTGATCTGCGCGTTCAAGCACGACAACGCGCTCTGCGAACCCGAACCGGGGGCGACAGCCCCGCGGCAGTACGCCTGCCGGCCCGGCTGCGGCAACACCGTCCGCACCGATACCCACGCCCGCCAGCTGCGGACACGGGCTGATGAGATCGACCAGATGGCCGCCGCAGCACCCGGCCCGCTCGGCAATCGACTCCGAGCCAACTCCGAACGACTCCGGGCGACCGCCGACGCTCACGACACCACCGCCCAACCTGCCGAGGCCCTTACATGAACGACCAGCACCCCGACGAGCGCACCCGCATCCGCGAAGCCATCGACCGACTCCTGGCCGGGCAAGCCGTCGCCTCCAACGGCAGCCTCACCGTCGTCGCGCTGGCCGCCGAGGCTGGCGTCCACCGCATGGCCCTGATGAAGCGGCACGCGGATTTGAAGAACGAGTTCTATGAACGCGTCCGCGAAGAGACCAAACAGATTCCAGAAACGGAGAAACGACTCAGGGAAACCGTTACCAGCCTCAAGAGGACTATCGCCAACCAGAGAGCCGAGATCGAAGAACTCCGCCGACTGGTAACCAACCTCACCCTTGCCAGCGCCGTGCTTACCGAGGAGCAGAGCACGTCAACGGACCCCGCCCCGCCTCCCGACAACGTCATCCTGCTTCGCCCACCCACCACCTGACATCTGCACCCATTCGGGGCCGCGCCCGGTCGACGGAGCACCGGGGCGACCCCGTCGACGCGAGCGTCATCCGCGCTGTCGTGGGCGCTGCTTCTCGCCCAGCGACTTGTCGTCAAAACGGCAGAACAAGGTCGTGCTCACTGATTGTCCTGGTCACGGTCGGCTCGGCGTCAGGCCAGGCACCGGGAATCGCTTCGATCGCGCGTTGAAGATCACCTTCCGTCTGACCTGTTACAACCAACTCCGTCCCCTCGGAGCCGGGCTCCAGACGCAGCAGCAGGCCAGCGGCAGAAAACCACCGGACTCCCGGTCCCATCGGCTCAAACCACGCCGGATAGGGCGGCAACGGGACACGCGCGAACTCCGTTTCTAGACAGGCAACTACCTCAGGGGTCGCCTGGCATGCGCGCCCTTGTCGCCACCTGCCAACGACAGCCTCGCTCAGCACGGTTTCGACACAAGCCAGCGACAAGCGATCGAGAAAACGACGCCGTCCGGAGTTCGGCAGGCGATCGGAAAACAGAGCGACCGGTGGGTCCTCCCGATGCAGGTCGGTCAGAGACACACCCCAACCGGCGCAGCCTTGATTCTCACTGCGGAAGACCAGAAGTTCGCCGGAAGGGTCGAACAGCAGCTCCTCCGGCTCCAGCAGCGGGTCCTGCTGCGCAACCAGATCTCGCCGTCGACCGAACAGCGTGTACGCCTCCCGGAGAGCAACAGGAAGGTGAACGCCGAGGCGGTCCTCAGCTCTCTGTACTTGATCCAGCGTGAACCCATCAGCCGGTGACAACGGAGTGAACCAGGAGGCGGCAAAAGCGCTGACAAATGCCCACGCATCCGCCCGTTCCCTGCACCCACCCGCCAGGAACTCAGCTACGTCGAACGTGTCAGACATGCCACTGACCCTATGCGGTTGCCAGCCTTCCGCCGATCGACATTGCGACACGACGGAGTGCCCATCACAGCGGACTGAAACGGAAGCCTGAGCAGTGGCCGCGGGACTGAACAGAAGAACTTGACAGGGAAGACCGCCTCGGTGGTGTCGCGGCGTCTGATCTTGTACCAAGCTCTCGATCCGGGGAGGTAGCGCTGGTTCATTCCCTTCACCAGGATCCCCTCCACTCCGGAGACGTCGGTCCACGTCTCCAGCCACTCCCTCGCCTTGGCGAGGTCGGTGGTCATCGGGCACAGCGTCCACGGCGCGCTCAGCTGGTGGGTGTCGAAGAGATCCTCGAGGATGCGCCGGCGCTCACGGTAGGGCCGGGTGAGGAGTTCGGTGCCGTCCTGCTGGAGGACGTCGAAGGCGATGAAGAAGGCCGGGGTCTTCGCGGCCAGTGCGGCGGCGGTGCGCCCGCGGGCGGCGGCCCGGCGCTGGAGCGCTTCGAAGGACAGGCGTCCGGCTGCGGTGTCCCAGACGACGAGTTCGCCGTCGAGGACGAGGCCGTCGGGCAGCTGCTCGGCGGCGGCGACCAGGTCGGGGAAGCGGTCCTGGACCAGGGAGCCGCGCCGGGTCTGGAGCAGCACCCGGCCGCCGGGGCCAGCGGGGGTGAAGAGGATGGTGCGGTGGCCGTCGAACTTCTGCTCCAGGGCCAGGCCGCCCGCCAGGACACCAGGTCCGGGGACGGACTCGCCGGCCTGGGCGAGCATCGGCTCGAAGGGAGGGGTCAGGACCACTCGGGGTTGGCCTCCTTCACCGCCACTCCGGGCCTGGCCCCCAGCGTCACCGGCCGGGCGCGGTCCAGCGCGCAGGATACGGCCAGAAGGCCCCGCGACGTCAGGCTCCGGGGTGGGCAGGCTTCTTCTGTGACTCCGGGAGCCGGGCGCGGCACTCCTGGCAGAGGGGGTTCCCGCCGACTCCATATCGACAACATGTTCGGTCTGTTGACTGCACCAAGTTAGAGATGCAGTGGTGTTCAGGCTCGTGGATGCTGAGGATCTGGGGCAGCTGCGCCTGACCGTCGACCGCCCGCGGGGCACTTCACCCGCCCTGGGGCGCGGCGGTGTCGCGCGCGACGGGGATGTGGATGGGCTCCTGGAGGTAGAGCCCGGAGAACCCGCGCTCGTCGAGCGCGCGGGCGAGGTGGGTGGGTGGGTAGATGATGCGGTCGCCGATGAAGTTGGTCGTGGCGATCCGCATGCTGCTGGCACACCGAGGCGTGGGACGGCCGACGTACGGCCGTTCCACGCCTCGGGGGACGGCCTGCTCGGTCAGGGTGCGTTCAGTCCGAAAGCCTGGCGGCTGGCGTTGCTGGCGCCGGGGCTGTGGATGTTGTTGTTCGTGGTGATGTTGTTGAACATCGGGATGACGCCGGTGAGGTTGACGGGGAGGATCGACACGGGGCTCCCGTCTCCGTCACCGTCTCCCTCGTCTCCGCCGCAGGTGCCGCCGGTGATGGTGGTGGGGTCTTCGGCCGTGTCGCCGACGTCCCCGGGGACGAGCGCCACGGCAAAGTTGTCGACGGTGCACGGGGCGTCCTCGGCGACGTTGACAGTGAAGGTGAGGGTGTAGCCCTCACCGGGATCCAGCGGCTCGCTCTCGCAGTTGACCCTGTTGTCCCCCTCGAAGGTGCACGAAACGTTTACATCCGAGTCGATTACCGTCCCTGTGACGAATGTGACCCCTCCTGTCTGGATGGTGTCTTGCATGACCGTCCCGCTGGCGGTCGTCTGATCGCCTGGGTTGGTGACCGTGATCGTGTAGACGCCCTGCCCGCCCCTGGGGAAGCTGCCGGAATGCGTCTTTGTGATGTCGATCAGGGCCCGGGCGGACGCGGGGGTCGCCCCCAGGGCGAACGGGAGGGCGATGCCCAGTCCCAGGACGGTGGCGAGGGCGGACATCCGCCGCCTCAACGTGTGCGTGACCATGCTGGTCTCTCCTGTCGTGTGAAGGTCGCCGTGCAGCGGCCCCGCCCGCGAAGGGAGGGGGGAGCGCAGTTCACACGGGACGCCTGCACGACAGGAACGCATCAGAGGACGGCCTGATCACGGGCGCGGTCGCCGGTTCACTCGACCGCCTCGCCGCCGGGCGAAGTAAGCGGTGTCTTCGCCATCGGCCTTGCGTACGACGGTGGCGTGCTTGATGTAGACGGTCTTGCCGGTCTTCTCCGCGAGCCGGAGCAGCGGGTCGGGCTGACATCCTTTCGCGTCCACCCATTCGTTGAGCTGACCTCACCGGCGGTGGTGCAGAGAAGATGGCAGCGCACGCACGGTCCGGACTGGGATGGGGCCCAGGTCGCGACCGCGGGGCGTGGGGTGGGGGTGCTCATGAGCGGATTCCTCTCGGCGGCGGCACTGTAGTGAACCGTTTCGCCGACGCGGCATTCCCGCCGACACACAGCGGCAGACGGACGCCACAAGCAGTCACCAGACCGTGCTCCAGTATCTGGGTAGCAGGGGTCCCGGAAGGGGTGCAACACGGCGGTGCAACGCGCTCGCGCAACAGCGCGTTGCACGCGTTGCGCCAGGTCAAGACTGCAACACACGGTTGCGTTCGACCGCGTTGCACCGCCCGTGTTGCAGGGGACCCGCGTGCAGACGGCGGGACTACCTCCTGCCGTCCGCGCCCCAGCCGCCGAGGAAGTCGGCCAGGGCACAGCGCTGGTCTTCCTCGCGGGCGATCTGCTGCGCGAGCACGGTGCGGTCGATGTAGGGGTCGACGGCGGCGAGGACCAGGCGCTGGAGTTCGGCCGGCTCCAACGCCTCCACCTCCCACTGCACCGGGCGGCGGAAGTCGAAGCTGTAGCGGCGGGCCAAGGCCGGCCACCTCGGGTCGCCGCTCTTGCCCTCGGTCGCCGGGAGTCCGTACGCGCGTACCTGCTCATCTTCTTCGCGCTCGGTATGTCTCATGAGACATCCAGCCGACGCAAGCCGGTGCCTGGATCTGCAGGTTACTGAGATTTGATGCGTGATGTCGCTGGGTCGACGTCTTGAATTGCGAAGACGAGGGTTCGCCGCGCGGCATCATGCGAAGATCACCAGTAACGGGCTCTCCCGCATTGGTCGTAAGGCGTGTTGGCCTGGCTCCTGGGGGAAGGGCCCGCTTCGCGGAGCTGCGCTAGTAGTAGCCCTTCGTGCCGTCGAGTAGCTCCCGGACGATGTCCGCGTGCCCCGCGTGTCGCCCCGTCTCCTCGACGAGATGGATCAGTATCCAGCGGAGGTTGGCGCTGCCGTCGCGGAAGTCGGGGTGGCGGCCGACATCGTCCAGGTCGGCCGCGGCAACGATCTCGTTGCTGCGGGTGCACTGGGCCTCGTACTCCGCGAGGAGCTCTGCGAGGGAGCGGCCGTCGGTGTGCCAGTCGGCGTTCTTGCTTGACTCGTCGAATGCGGGGTTCTGCTTCTTATCGCCGCCGAGGAACAGCACTTCCAGCCATATGTGCTCGGTCCAGCGCATATGGGAGATGAGACCGGCCATCGTCATGGCCGGTGAGGTCGGGATGACCGGACGGCGCGCGTCCTCGTCGCTCAGCCCTTCGCATTTCCAGCGCAGGATCTGCCGCTGCAGGTCCAGCCAGCCGATGAGCGCGGTGCGTTCGTCCGCTTGGAGCGGGGGGCGTTTCAGTTCCGATGACATGCCGGCGCACGCTACCAGGGCGGTCGGGAGGGGGCGCCTGGATGACGGGCTCTTCCGCGATTTACGATCTTGGTCACGGTTGGGGACAGCGGGGTATTACTGCTGATCTTCGCATGATGCCGCGGGGCGGGCCCTCCTCTTCGCAGTTCAAGGCACCCAGTGACATGACGCATCAAACCTCAATAGCGGGGCTGACGACGCCGGCGGGGCCGGATCGGGATGACGGTGGTTGAGACGTCCCTGGCGAGCTGCTGGCGGAGGGCTTCGTTGTCGTGGTGGAGGGCAGCGATCGCGGTGGCAGCGGCCTTGAGCTTGTTCTCCAGGAGGGTGCATTCCTGGGTCTTGGCGGCCAGCCGCTTCTTCAGGTCGGCGATGGTGGCGTCGCGCTGGGACTCGCCGGGGGTGGTCTTGCCGTGGGTGGCGATGTGGGCGTCCCAGTCGGCGAGGACGGCGTAGGCGCGGTTCATTGTGGCGCGGCTGATCTGGGCTTCTTTGTAGAGGTTCTCTTTGGTGAGGTTGATGATCTCCAGTTGTTTGCGCCCGTGCGAGTCGTAGAAGGGCAGCTGATCGGAGGTGATCATGCTGTTGCCGCACCGGTCGGGGCGGCAACGTTCGTGGAGGGGCCCCACGTGGCCTTCGGGAACGACGGCGTTTTCCAGGCAGACGGCGCCGACGGGGTTGGTGTGGTCGGCGGTGCAGTGGTTGAGCGCGCCGAAGCGGATGTGGATGCGAGCGGTGTGCAGGAGGGTGCGGGCGTCGCGGTTGCGGGCCTTGACGGTGGCGGTGATCTTGTCGAAGGTGTCTTTGACGCGGTCGGCTCCGCCCCCGAATCCGATCTCCTCGCCGGCGGTGCGGCGCTGGTAGAGGTCCTTGATCTTGCGGAACTTGGCGCTGTCGAGAGCGGTTTGCAGGTATTTTGCCCACTGCTTGTCGGAGGCCGCGTAGCCGCGGGTGCTGGCGTTGGCCAGTGCGCGGGTGGCGAGGTGCTTGAGCTGGATGCCGGTGGCGATTTCCGAGCCGGGGAACTGGTCGGCGAGCATCGCCATTGTCTTGCGGAACATGTGGGGGCGGATGTAGGCCGGAGGGATCTCATCGAGCCCTGACCAGCGGCGTTCAGCATTGACGGTCGCCACGAACGACTCCAGCATCTTGACGCCGTCGATGGTTCCGTCCGGGCCCGTGATGTGGACGGGAGCGAAGACCCGATCGGGGTGGCTGGAGATGGCTTCGGCGACGACGAGGGCCTCGGCGACCGGGTCGGCGATCCACCAGTGCTTGCCCGGCCGGTCAACCATGCCCTTGATCTTGGTCGATGCGATCGCGGGGGTGCTGTAGTGCTCGACGACGGACTCGCGCAGGATCTCGTGGATTTCCGAGTCGCGCATCATGGACAAGCCCACGACCAGGGCAAATGCAGCATCACGAAGCGCCGTCTTGAGTTCGATGAGTGGCCGCGGGCCGATGCCGGGGTGCCACGGGCCTGTGCTGCCGTCCGGTCGGGTGACCTGCACCAGTTCCCCACTCAACGCATGGGGTGTAAAGCGGCCGGCGGCCACTGCGTTCTCGATCAGAGCCCGGCGCCCCTCTGCCGCTGGGCTGAGCTTGTTGGTGAGCATCGTGCGGCGGCGAGCCTCATAGCCGAGGAGCAGGGTCATCAGGTCCCAGTTCACCCGTGGTGCTTTCCCCTCGACGGTCGCGGCATGGACGGGAACGTGTTCCGAGGATCGGCCAGCCAGGCCCGCAAGCGGGAGTCGGCGCCCTTCACCGAGGGCTGGGCGGCTGCGTGGAGCTCGCGTAGCCGCTGGTCGGCGCGTAGGACGTCGGGGGCGAAGGTGTGGATGTATGCCCAGGCTGCGCGGATCAAGGGGAACCACGCCTCCGGGGGAACGGCGGGCGTGGAGATTCCAGCTGGGGTGGTGAGGTCCACTACTGCCCTGGCGCTCTGCCCGGGCCAGGGATCCCCGGCGGGCCAGGGCAGGCTCAGCGCGGGCTTCACCGTCGCCAGGGTCTTCAACGCGCTCACATGTCCCGCGAGTGTGCTCTTGGCGGTGCCGTTCGCGGCCAGGTCGCGGATGCGCTGACGCAGGTCGTCCGACGTCCAGGTACCGGGATGAGCGGGGAGGCCGTTCTCTTGTCCCCATCGGGCCAGCGTCCGCAGGCGAGAGGCAAGTTGGATCAGGGTCTGTGGGTCGGCAGGGGCGCCGAGGGCGACACCGTGCCGCAGGACGGCCGGGTGGTGCGGGTTGGACAGCACCATGAAGAACTCGCGCGCCAGGCGGTTCCAGTACGGGTCCTCCAACTCGATGCTGAAGCAGACCTTCCAGCCGCTGACGTACACATTCGCGGGACGCTTGAGTGCGGCATTGAAGTCCCATACCTCCCTGTCGCCGAACACGGGACCACTGGCATCGGGCAGAAGTGCCCGGCCCCGCAGGACAGGCTCGTCGTCGCGGAATAGCGACGGGCGTCGCTGTTGGGGCAGAGGCTGGGTCATGCGTCGAACTCCGTGTAAGCGCTCAGCGGCAGGTCCAGAGTCGCCCGGCTGGCTTCGATGTGCTCGCGGGCCTGGGCGAGCTCCGTCGGCGTACGGTCTTCCAGCACCGCTCGCAGGTTCTTCCAGCGCTGTCCCCAGACCTTGTCAAAAACCTGCGGGGGCAGCCGGGAACGCACATGTTCCAGGTGTGTCCTGAACAGCAGCAGCTGCGGCAGGTTGGAGGGAGGAATCCACGCGTTTCCGCATTCCAGGCAGCTCAGGGGCGCGACCGGACACAGTTCCCCCGGACGCCCGAAGGGCGACTGCCGCGGGCTCCTGCAGTGGCTGACGCCCATGTCGAGCTGGCCGTTCATGATGTCCTCGGCCTCTTGGACGGACAGTCCGGCGGCGCGGAGCAGGTCACTCTCGACCTCGCTCTCGGCGCCGGCGACCACAGTGGGGCCGTCGACCCGGGTGAGGGCCTGGTCGAACCAGTGCTGCTGAGCGGTGACGATGGTGCGTCCGGACATGATCCGCAGCGTGGTGCCCTGGGCGTAGTGCCCGGCGAATGTCTCCTCCGTGTGGTCGTCCGCCGCCGCGCTGATCCGTCCTCCGGTGACGATGGCCTTCTCCACCTTCGTGGATTTGCGCAGGCGTCCGATGTGCCGGTCTCCCTGGATCTCGACGCCCATCGCCTCGGCCCAGTGGCCGAACCCCTCGCTCGTGACCGCGGGGTTCCAGCGGTCGAACACCAGGCGGTAGTCGCCCCGGACCGTGGCACGGACGAACAGGGTGTCGGTGACGTCAGCGGCGTTCGTGCGGGCGCGCGCGGTGAGGTCCAGAAGCTGGCGGACCACTTCGCTCGCCTCCCGTCGCGGCATGTCCAGGGTGACCGGTCGTCCCTCCGCGTCGTCGTCCTGTGGGGGTGACACGGCCGCGGGGGCCTGGTCGCGGAAGGCCCGGTGGCGTCGCCAGCCCGCGCGCTGCTTCAGCAGGGTCAGCCGGACGCCTTTGGGCAGGAACTCCACGTCCGACTCACCGAACGCGGTGACCTCCTCGGAGGCATGCCCGGTGGCATCCATCAGCAGGACACGGAAGGCTTGCAGGTCAAGGGTGGTCGGATACAACTGGGCGACGAGGCGACGACACAGCTGGAACCGTGCCATGGATCTGCTGGAGGTCCCGTCAGGTCTGGCGGCGAGAGCCTGCAGGGGCGCCGGCCACTGCCGCAGCGGGGGGACCGTTTCGCGCATGTCGCCAGGAGTGATCTGCTCGTGGGCCAGGCCCCAGAGGAGGTCCGGGATGCTGGTCCAACTTCCCTGGTCGGGATGGCGCCCGGTTGCCGCCAGCGCCCACCCGTCGTCCAGGCGCTTGCGGGTGGCGTGAACGCTCTGCCAGGCAGCACGGACCAGGGCGCGCTTCTCCTTCCGCGCGAACTCGTCCCGCTCCGTCGACTCGCCGGTGCCGATGAGCACGGCGCGGCGACCCAGGCGGGCCAGCGCAGGGGCGACCGCCCGGTCCCGGTGGTCATCGCGACGCACGATCAGCAAGTGCATCGCCGAAGCCAGCGCTGAAGGAACCGTGGATCCCGGTTCACAGCCTTCGGGCAGAGCGGTCTCCCAGGCCACCAGTGTGTCGAACAGCTCCGGGTCGCTCAGGCTCGCCTTCTCGGCCGCCGGCCCGAGAGCCGTGTCGACGTATCGGCACAGACTGTCGATCGCCTGCCGGTAGTACTTCGTTTGCGACCCGAGGGCGGTGACGGCCACGTACTCGACCCACTCGTCCGCCAGCTGCCCGGCCAGCCGCGAACAGACGTAGGCCGCAGGATCAATACAGAGCAGGTTCCGGGGGATCTGGACAACGCGGGGACCGACTCCGCCCGCCGGCACCGGATTCTCCAGGGCCGCCAGGAGACGCTCACGCTCCTGCTTGGTCCGCCCCACCGTCACCGACCGCCGTTCGTGCTGGCAGCGACGCCCGCGAGAGCATGGGCTGCGAACTCGGCCTAGGTGGCATCGTCGTCGCCCACCCAGCCCCGAAACGCAGCCTCGAACTCGTTGACCAGGTCATCTGTGTACTGCAGGTACTCATAAGTGGTCGATGGATCCGCATGCCCCAGTCTGCGGCTGACGATCAGCAGGGGGTTGTGGCGGATGTGCCCGGTCAGATAGGTGTGATGGCGGCGACTGCGGGCCTTGGGGTCCGGCTCCTCGCCATCCATTAGGTTCTCCAGGTAGGTCAGCAGTTGCAGGGCGTGAGTGTGCCTCAGGTCGTGCCATCTCCACCTGCGTGCGGGCAGGTGCGGCGTGGTGGAGTCGGCGAGGGCGGTCATCCACTCCCAGGCCCGGTGCCGGTACCCCTTCCAGGCGTCTGCCCCGGGCATCAGCCCGCCCCGGCAGACGAACAAGGTGAGGGCCTCCAGGCCGAACTCGCCCTCGTAGACAGTGATCCGCCGCAGCTTGGCGGACATGGCCGACATACGGAACTCGCGGTCGACGCCATCCAGCGTTCCGCGCACCACGCCGCCAGCGACGTCGACACCGGCGACGACGAACAGGTCGCGGGCCTTGCGCTCCAGGGTCCTGGCGGCGGCGCGGACGATGTCCGGACGTTCGAGCACGCAGAACAGGTCAGCGGACGCGGCAGCGTCTTCGGGGACGTAGAGGGTGCGGGTCTTGCCGTACTTCGCGCACGCCTGCACCTCGAACTCCGAGCTGCCGCCCTGCATCCCGGGCCACAGCCCCATCTCGGGCAGCAGCACTGTGGCCCACTCGCGCCATCGCGCCCCCGTACCCAGGGCCAGGTCCGACCCGGCCCGGTTGCGCAACGGAGCCCAGCCCCGGTAGCCCCGGTTGACCTGCTCGTCCGGCAGCTGCCCGCCCAGGCCGACGTCGCGGAAGTACCGGTACTGCTCGAAGGTCAGGTGCCGGATGTCCATGTTCGACCGCACGCCCGGAGCCAGGGCGTTCCGGCCTCGGGCCGCCAGCCGCACCGGCTGGGCCGGCAGCGAGCCGCGCGCGACGAGGAAGCCGTAGAGATCACCAGGATGGATGCCTCCTTCCCCCAGGTCCTGGCGGCGACCGGCTTCTTCTGCCACAGACGCCGCCAGTTGCGGTAGGCGACCAAGTCGGCCTCCGTCGCGGACAGGACATCGCTGCCCAAGCCGGCGAGATAGCCGGGCCGCCATCCGCCCGTAGTCCCGCAGCGTGGTCTCGTCGAGCAGTCCCGTGGACAGGTACCGGCCCCACTCGGACAGAGCGGGCAGCGGCATCATCGTCCAGGAATACCGGCATGCCATCCAGCAGTCCCCGCCGCTTCAGCAGCGCGGCCACCTCTTCGGCCGAGACCACCTCACTGTCGAGGTACCGGCCCAGCAACCCCGACTGTACGAAGGCGAGCTCCACCCTGATCCCTCCCGGGGCCACGGCGCACTCCCGTCAGCCCAACTGCCTCATGTCCCACCCGTCACTGGGACTGAACCACAGGCTCCGTGAGACAGAAATGAACAGCGGAAAGAACTCATCAGTCAAAAATTCCACTGGCATGTGCGGACCGTAGGCAGGCCCGACCAATGACCGACGATCTTCGTGCGAACCCGCACAGCGGAGTGATCATCCGTGCTAGAGGACCAAGATCAAGTGCTTAGCGTTAATGGCTGTTCCGTTGGTCCCCAAGGCCGGGAGTGCCGAGCATGCGCCCATGGCCGACAGCCGCCGCCCTGTACCCCGCGCATTGCCAGATCGGCCGGTTCCACCAGGGCCAGCAGTGCCGGGCGTAGTCCCGGGTCCAGGTCGACCACCCGTTTGCGGCCACCACCGACCCGGCGCACCCGCCCCAACGGGGCCTCACCGGAGTCTAGTTCGGTGACGCCCCGTGACGCCGTTGCCTCGCGCACGCCAGCGGCCCGGGCGACCAGTCTGATTCCGCCATGACCGATGGACCGGGCCTCGGCCGCCAGCAGCACACGGCGCTGGCGCTCATCCAGATGCGGCAACAGCACCATGAACTTCGCCGCCAGCACCGCCGCTATGTCTTCGATCGCTTCCATAGCACACCAACGACCATCAAACCGGGGAGCTGCGGGTAAATGATCTGCAAGCCCTAACTCCGCGGTCTTGGGGTCCTTCCTCGGTGCGGCCCCCGACAGAGTTCCTCTCATGAGTCCCATCTGCCCCCCTGTCACCACCCGCCGCATCCCGGGGGAACCTCAATGGGGCTATTGAGCCGAAACCGATGGGGTTCCCGGCTTGTTGGTTGGCTGTGATCGAGGGTGGGGGCGTGGTGGCGAGGTGCCGGGACGCCCTACCGGCCCCTACGGGCAGTTGATGGTCGCGCCGGCGCCGATGTTGGTGGTGGTGCAGGTGTCCGTGCCGGCGCCGCCGTCGACTTGACCGTCGGCGGGACCCACGATCAGGGTGGTGCCCCCGATCCCACGGATGATGTCATCCCCATCGTCGCCCTCGATGGAGCTGGGGACCCCGAACGCGCCGAGACTCACCGCTTCGATCACATCTGGACCCGCACCACCACGGACTAGGCCGGCGTCGTCAACACTGCCGACAGTGATGGCATCGGCGCCGTCGCCCCCGTCGACGCGATGCCGGTCCCTCACAGCTGCGATGGCGCCGGTGGTGATGGTGTCGTTGCCCGCGTCTCCGAGGACGACGCCGATTCCTGTGACGGACCCGGTGGTGATGATGTCGTTGCCAGACCCGCCTGCGGCGAGTCCGCCCAGGACGCTCCCGGTGGTGATGGTGTCGTTGCCCGCGCCTCCGAGGACGTCGCCGTCGCCGGGGCCGATGAGGGGGCCGGGGGCGATGTCACCGACGATCCTGATGGTGTCGTTCCCTCCGCGCCCGTCGACGGTGAAGTCGACGGAGCCCGCACAGATGATGACGTCGTCGTCCTCGGTGCCGGTGTTGCCAGGGAGGCCGTTCACGGTACATACAGCCTGCGCGTGCGCGGGCGGCGCCAGGGCCAGAACACCGGCGGGCAGCGCCAAAGCGGCAGCCAGGGCGCCCAGCCGGGTACGACGGGATCTGACGGACAGCGTCATGGATGTTCCCGCTTCCTGTATGGGTTACCGGGCGGCAACCCGGCTGGCGCGCCGTGCGGACCTCCCGGTGCCACCATCTATCTACCATCTGGGCATACCTGCGCAAACCACTTGTTAACGGGCAGTCAACGCCGTTGCTTGAACTCGTCAAGTAGTTCGTGACATCGGGGCAACACGGTCGTTGGGCCTGGTATGCATCCGTGAGCGTTTTCAGCGTGGCCACTGATCGGGTGACGCATGAGGTTGAGGTGAGGGCCGCAACGCACAAGGCCCCCGTGCCGTTGGGGGAGGTGTTCGACGTCTCAACCCACCGGCACAGGAGCCCTGTTGGTTCCCTATCCTGCCGCACTCGACCTACCGCATGCCCTCGTCGAGTGGGTCACGGAGTGGGTCACGATGCTCATCGCCACCCGTGAGGGTGACCGACGGTGCAAGCTCCCGCCGCACCAGCGGGCGCTCGTCGCTCTGGTGTACCTGCGCCGCCACGACACCCTCGCCCGGATCGCGTCCGGTTTCGGGATATCCGTCGGCACCGCCCACGCGTATGTCACCGCCGTGACCGGCCTGCTCGCCGACCGGGCCCCGGGCCTGCTCAAGACTCTGCGCGAGCATGATCCGGAGTTCGTCCTGCTGGACGGGACCCTCGCCGAGTGCGACCGAGTCGGCGACAGCCGAGCCGATTACTCAGCCAAGCACCGCCGGCACGGCGTGAACGTCCAGGACCTCACCGACCCCTCCGGTGAGGTCCTGTGGATCTCGCCCGCGCTGCCGGGCCGCACCCACGACCTGACTGCAGCCCGCACCCACCACATCATCCGGATCTGCGAGCGTCAGGGCGTCCCGATCCTCGCCGACCGGGCCTACCAGGGCGCCGGCCACTGGGTCACCACCTGACTCAAACGGCCACCGGGCGGTGAACTCACCCTCACCCAGCGCACCGTCAACCGCGCCCTGGCCGCGGCGAGGGCACCGGTCGAACGCGGCATGGCACGGCTGAAGTCCTGGCAGATCTTCCGCAGATCCCGCATCAGTCCCAACCGCATGACCGTCATCACCAAAGCTGTCCTCACCCTGGAGAGGCAACGCTGAAAACGCTCAGTGACAGATGCAAGGCGAACTCCGCAGCCATGCATCAACCGGAATGGAATGAGGGGATGACATCCGACGGCGCATCAGATGATCAAGAAGATCCTACGGCGGATCCGATTGACCATCGCGTACCCGCTGATCAACTTTGGTAGCTGTTCATCCATCGCCGCTATGCCGGAGACTGCCGCCATCACCGGGCTCCAGCGGGCCGGGGGCACCTGCTCGCCGAGATCGACGAGACCGGACTCGCTCGGCTGCGAGCGGCCCGCGAGGTTGCCTCGATGGCGATCGGAGGTCGTTGTCCGAGGCGGGAGTGCCGAAGCCTGGTTGTAGCGGCTGGCCCCCGCCTCCAACCGCCGCCCCCACCACGACCTCACTCCCGCCCAGAAGACCGCCAACCGCACTCGCCCGAACCCGAGCCCCGGTCGAGCGCGGCGTCGCCCGGCTGAAGACCTGGCGTTGTGTGTTGGACGCGTCTGGCATCGGTGCGATCCGGGGCGCAGGCCCTGCCTGCAGGTGCACTGGCGGGGCTGGAAGTTCAGAGTTGCACGTGAGTACTCCAGGCGCGGGAAAGGGCTTTGAGATCGTTCTGACGTTACGCGAGCGATTCCTGCGGGCGTCGCAGGTGGCAGTCCAGGATGTGGATGTCGCTGCGGAAGGGGGCGAAGCCGATGCGGGCCCACGTCGCTGCGAGCTTGGCTTCGGCTTCCCGGCCCTGCGCCTTCGACAGCTTCCGGCCGTCGGCCGGGGCGGGCTGGCAGACCACGGCGGCGCAGCCCTCGGACAGTCGGCGGATCGCCGCTCCTGCGAGCATCGGCCCGAGGCCGAACCCGCGCCAGGCCGGCTCCAGGACGACGCGGTCCATGACCAGCAGGTCGCCGACCGGGTTGGCGAGGGTCTCCTCGAAGTCGGGGGCCCACTCGCCGGAGTCGACGTCCAAGACGGCCTGTCCGATGTGGCACAGGTCGCCTGTGTAGTCGTCCATGGCATGCCAGGGATTGTCCGGACCAAACATCCGCACCCGGACGAACGACATCCGGCCCACCCGCAGGTCCTTGAACGCGTCGAGGTCGTTCTCGTCCGCGTCCCCGCCGGCCTGAGCGGCGGAGGCCAGCGTGTCCGCGTCGATACGGGCGTGCACCGTCCACACCTCCCGCGTCTCCTCGAAGCCGTAAGGGACGACGGGGTGCTTGTGCTGGTAGATCAGGGTAATGAGCGCCGGATCAGCGGGAAGCCGGGAGACATCGGGCAGCGCTACCGTCACGACGCGACGGTAGCGCAGCGGTCCGTCGCCGCGCCGGGGAACAGCCGTACAGCCACAGCGGGATCACCACACCCAGCGGGAGCCGTGATGATCGGGGTCCCCTGCCTCACCGGAGCCAGCCCAGCCAGCCGTTCCCCCGCCGACGGCCTGGGCGCGCCAGGGCGGGAGAGCGAGCGTTTCGGGGACCTGAATCCTCAGCAGCTGGTAGGGGGTGAGCAGTCCGGTATCGACGAGCTCGGGGCGTTGCACGGCCGGGTGGTGGGTGCCGAAGGCCGGCTGGGCGGGCATGTCGACGTCCCAGATGACGAGCGCCTGCCGGTCGCCGGGGGCGGGCAGGTCGCGGGGAATGGGCGGGGTGGCGATGGGAGAGAGGCAGGTGCGGGCGAGGATGCCGTCGTCGTAGTGGATCGCGGCGTGCAGGTTGTCCTGCGTGATGACGCCTTCAGCGGTGCGGCGGGCTTCTTCGACGACAAGGTGTTCCCAGTACGGCAGGTGGTGGTCGCGGTGGCTGCGGGCGATGAGGACGGTGTCGAGGTGGCGGACCACAACCAGGGCGCCGGGGGGCTGCTGCGCCATCCATGCAGCCAGTTCGCCCGCGACGCCGTCCAGCCGGACGCCTGCCCTGCCGCTGCGGGTGGGACGGATACTGAGGCCGGCGAGCGGCCCCTTGCTGACCATCCGCCAAGTCCTGACCGCCTGGTGGAGGCAGGCGGTGTGGGAACCGAGGAGCAGGCAGGCGGGGCTTGCGGCCTCGTGGACGGCCACGGCATCCGTCATGGTCTTGTCCGCCCCAGCGGGCATGGTGAGCAGTATGCGGCTCCCGCCCTGGAACGGGATGTGCGGCAGGGCGTTGCAGTAGCTCCTCCCCGTCCTGTTGCAGTACGTCGAAGGCGACGAAGTAGGCAGGCCAGCGGGCGGCCAGGGAGGGGGCGCTGCGGCTGCGGGTGGCGGCCCGGCGCTGCAACGCCTCGAAGGAGAGCCGGCCCGCCTCCACGTCCCATACGAGCAACTCTCCGTCGAGGATCAGGCCGCCGGGGAGCTGCTGCTCCGCGGCCGCGACCAGGTCGGGGAAGCGGTCCTGTACGAGGGACCCGCGCCGGGTCTGGAGCAGCACCCGGCCGCCCGGGTCGGCCGGGGTGAACAGCAGCGCCCGGTGCCCGTCGAACTTCTGCTCAAACGCCGCGCCGCCCGCCAGCACCCCCGGGCCCGGGACCGACTCCGCGGCCTGCGCCAGCATCGGCTCCACCGGCGGCCTGAGCACCATCCCCGAGCCCTCCTCGCCGATCCGCGCTGCCCAGGGCCAGCCTGACCTCTGCAACGGGCCGCAGCCCGGCAGAAGACGCCGGACGGCATAGCGGCACCCCGTCCGGCTCGTTGGTCCGGGCATGACGACAACCGACGAGAACACCAGCACGACGACCACGCTCGAGGAGCTGCGCCGGCTGATGGCGCTGCCGGTCGGCATCGTGTGGATGTGCCGCGCCTGCCCGCAGCAAGGGCACACCGTGCACCCGAGCGTGGACGCGGCCCGGCACGACGCCGTCCGCCACGCCCTCGCCGTCCACCGCGACTCCGTCGCGCTCGCGGACATGGACCTGCGCCTGGTTGACGACCGCGACGTGGCCGTCCGTCGGCAGCAGCGCCTCCCCGGCGCCGGGGCACGGACCCTGACGCCAGTAGAGGATCTCTTCACGCAAGAACCGCTGTCCGACGCCCAGGAGCAGTTCCTGTGCGACGTGCTCGGATGTGACCCGCAAGCCCGGGACCGCCGACGCCGCCTGGCATGACCCGCCCGTCGGCTGCTGGGAAGCAACCCGTCTAGCGGGGATCACGGCTTCCTCCTCGGGTTGAAACGACACGGCCCGCTTCAGGCCCGCCTATCCTCCCGGCGTCCGCCGTAACTCCTCCCACCCCCTTCCCAGCCGCTCCACTCCCCCTACACCCCAAAAATAAAGTCCGGCTGGTCACCACTACCGGAAAGGGCACCTGAACAGGGCAAATGCAAGGTGGAGTGTCAGTGCAGTATCCCGGGCAGTTTCCCCCTCCTGCGTCCCCCATAGCCTCCCCCTCTTACGTCCCCCGCAGCTTCCCCCTCAGCCGCCCAGACCGTGCACCGGACGCAGGGCGTCTCGGCAGGGGCGGCGGCGATCGTCAGGTGGGCTTCACGTGGTGCGTCGATATTGGTGACGCGCACATCGACCAGTTCGAGGCCGGCCTCCTGCAGCGCCTTGCGCGCCGTGTCGTTCAGTGTGATCGCGGCCAAGTACTGCGTCACCTGATCGCGGCCGAAGGCTGCCGCGACGGTCCTGGCGATCGGACTGCCGCCCAAGCTGCCCGGGCCACCCTCGGCCAGGCAGCCACGATGCCTCCTACACCAGTGCGGTCCACAATTCCCTGGCTTCACTCGCGAAGACCAGCAGCCCACCGCCCAGCACACCGCCGAAGCCCAGGTACGCGAAGGCGGCCCAGAAGCGAGCAGCACCCCACTCCTGAAAGGCGGCAGCCCCTGCTGCCAGCAACACGATCGCGGCCACCAGCTGCATAGCCAGAATCCCCACTGCACACCCCACATCGCTCGGACCCGAAGGTCCACCCATCATGCGCAAGTCCCCACCGCGGCACGCCGAGCCCGAACGGGGCTGCCGGCGAGCACACACGGCGTCACGCTCAGTTGGCCGCTGCTGGCGGCCCCGCGACGAACTGTGGGACGTCGCCGGCGGTCACGTCCAGGCGCAACCGCTTGAACCTGACCGGATACCGGAAACGCCCCCACGCAACGGCTCGATCAGCGCTGAACCTCTCAGAGGGCGGTTCGTGAATCTTTGAGTGGTTCTGTCGTCGCCTGATGGTGTAGGTGCGGGCGGAATCTGCTGGTCCGGGGCCGGTGGTCTGTTGGGGTAGCGGGGTGAGTGAACGCAAGCCTTACCCGAGCGACTTATCGGACGGGCAGTGGTCGTTGACCGAGCCTGTGATCACGGCATGGAAGGACCGGCACCGCTCGGTCAGTGGCCACCGGGGCGCCTATGCGATGCGGGAGATCGTGAACGCGATCCTCTACCAGGGCCGGACCGGCTGCCAATGGGCCTACCTCCCGCACGATCTGCCGCCGAAGAGCGCGACGTATTACTACTTCGCCGCCTGGCGCGACGACGGAACCGACCAGGTCATCCATGAACTCCTGCGCTGCCAGGTCCGCGAGAAGGCCCGGCGTTTAGAGGACCCGACCCTGGTGGTCCTGGACACGCAGAGTGTCCACGTGGCCGCCGGAGTGCCCTCCTCCACGACCGGCCTCGATCCGGCGAAGCGGGTGCCGGGCCGCAAACGGGGGCTGGCCGTCGACGTGCTGGGCCTGGTCATCGCCGTCACCGTCCTCGCGGCGAACACCCACGACAATGCCGCGGGCATCGCCCTGCTGGACCACGTCGCCGGGCAGACCGGCGGCACCGTCCGCAAGGTGCTGGTCGACCAGGGCTTCAAGAACCAGGTCGTCGCGCACGGCGCCGGCCTGGGCATCGACGTTGAGATTGTCGAGCGCAACCCGCAGGAGACGGGGTTCGTCCCAATGCCGAAGCGATGGAGGGTCGAGCAGACCTACGGGATCTTGATACTGCACCGGCGCCTGGTCCGCGACTATGAGCACCGCCCGGCCTCCTCCGTGTCCCGCGTCTACTGGGCGATGGCCCACGTCATGGCCCGCCGACTCACCGGCACAAGCACTCCCACCTGGCGCGGTGCACAGGCGGTGGCCGCGTGAACATCCAACTCCTCCTCGAGGCACTCGGCCTCCAGGAGAACGCGGCACAGACCCTGGCCGACGACCTGCGAGGACAGATCGCCAAACTGCAGGGCCTGCTGCGGGACGCCGAGACACACCTCGAACACCTGGCGATCACCCGGAAGACCGTCACCGCTCTCGCCGACCAGCTCCCCACCCAGGACGCCTCGGCCGACCTGCCCGAGCACCCGGACTACCCCCGCATCCTTGCCATCTTCAACCAGGCCACCAGCCCCCTCAGGGCCCGCGACGTCTGCGAAGCCCTCGACCACGAACTGCTGCCCAAGAACATCGAAGGCACCCGGGCCAAGCTGAAACGCCTGGTCAAGGTAGGCATCCTCACCGAGATCGACACCGGCAACTTCGCCCGGCAGTAGTAGCCGCTCAGGCCCGCGACCAGTAGCCCTACCCCAACCTCACCCCGAAACAGCTCAACTCACGAACCACCTCTGAAAGTAGGCGTCGCGGAAATCTGATCTTGTGCCACCGTGTGCGCCAGTTGCAGGATAGGCCCAACAGGTGATCACAGACCCCGAACCTTCCTGTGGCACGCCCCCATAGCTCCCCGCTGCCGCCCCGTGTGCCGCCTTCAGACCCGCCAGACCCCTGAACAACGAAAATGAGGTCCACCAGTGAACGCATCCCGTACTGCCCGGATAGTAACTGCAGCTTCCCTGACCGTCACAGCCCTGGCGATCACCACCACCGCCACGGCAAACATCATGCCCACCAGCACTGTCACCACCCGCAACACCACCAGCAGCATCCCCTCCCCAGGCGAAACCGAAGCCCCCACCAACACCGCCACCGCCCAGGACACGACCATGAACGAACCCGTCAATGTCGTCCGCTCCATGCCCTATTAGTCCATCTCGGGACTGTCATGAATCAGGTGTGGGCCTCCACGAAAGAATCACCTGATGAGGACGACGACTGATCACCTGATCGTGAGTGAAGGCGGCGTGTCGCTTGCCGGGGCGCTCAAAGACGCCGAGGGTGCCGACGCGAAGTCGATGCCGGTGTCCGCGAACGGACTGTCCGCCGAGCCGCTGGAGGAGCTGACCGCGCTCGCGGTCGAGAAGACCGCCGAGGGCGGACTCCTGCTCGAGCCGGCCCAGCACCTGATGCAGGCCGCCCTGGAGGCGGAGATAGACCAGCACCTCGCCGCGGAGGCCGGCCGGGGTGGGCGGGTGCGGGTCGCGTTCGGGCGGCAACACCCGCAACGGCTACCGGGCGAAGAAGGCGATGACCGAGGTCGGCCCGGTCACAATGCAGGTCCCGACCGGCCTGGCACTTTCTCGCCGCGACTGCTGGCGAAGTACGCCCGCCGCACCGGCGCCCTGGATGTGCTCTCCGGCTCAAACGGCTTGCCGAGCGCGGCATCCTGACCGAGACCGAGCAGGGGCTGTTCACCCAACCGCAGCCGTAACCTCCCGGCGAACCCGCGGCCAGCCTGCCCCCCCAAAAAAGGGAAAAGCGGGCATCAGCTCACGTACCGCCCTCTCAGAACTTCGCCGGGGTCACGTGGACCGTGGTGCTCGCCTCCGCCCCGGATTCCAGGCCGCGGGCGGTGTAGGTGTGGGGGCCGACGCTCGGGTTGTGGCTGCGGGTGAAATCGAACCGGCCGGTCTTGTCGGTCCGGAGGAAGGGGTTGAAGATGGGGTACCCGTCGAAAGACAGCTGGATCTTCTCCCCCGGTTTGAAGTTGATGCCCTGGACGGTGCAGTTCTCGAACCTGGCGAAGGTTCCGCAGCTGGTGAGCACGGTCTTCCCCTGCGGGAACCACGGCTTCGGCGGGGGCGGCGGGTCGATTACGGGACTCTTGGGACTGGGGCTCTTGGGACCAGGAACCTTAGGACTGGGGCTCTTCGGACCCGGGTTCTGGGGGCCGACCGGCTTCGGCTCAGAGCTTCCCGGGGCCGGGTCGCCCTCGACCTTGATCTGGCAGCCGGCCACGGCGAGGACGGCAACAGCGGCGGCCGCGACGGCAGCGGCCGCGAAGTGTGCTCGTGTCATGGTCACCACGGTCGTCCCCGTAGAGCGCCCGGGACATCCGTACTGCCACTGAACCGCGGTACGGAGCCGGCGCCGGCTCCGGCAGTGCGTTCCTGCGGGATACTGCCGACGTGGGAAGCGAATTCGTCGGTCGGGCAGCCGAGTTAGCGGTGCTGGCCCAGCGGTTCGAGGCCGCCGGGCGGGGCTCTGGATCCGTGGTACTGCTCGCGGGGCCGGCGGGCATCGGCAAGAGCACGCTGGCGGCCGAGGCGCTGCGTCGCCATGCAGGTCCCGCGGGTTTCGCGGTCGTACGGGGCCACTGCCCCAGGGGCGCGGTGGGGCCGCCGCTGTGGCCCTGGCAGCGGGCGCTGCGGCTCGCGGGAGCGGCCCCTGAGGTACCCGGGCAACGGACGGCCGGGGCGGCCGTGGGGGCGCAGCCGTGGAGTGCGACGGTACCGGCCGACGCGGCGGCGGTGCGGTTCCTGGAGCTGGCCCGGATGAGTGAGGCGATGGCCGCCGCGGCCGCCGAACGCCCCCTGGGCATCCTGCTGGAGGACCTGCACTGGGCCGACGCCGCCAGCCTCGACCTGCTGCGGCAGCTCACCGGCGAGGTCGACGGGTCCGCGCTGCTCGTCCTCGGCACCTTCCGGGAACCGGTGCCCGAGGAAACCGCCGGAGCCCTCGCGGACCTCGTCCGGTACGGTGCCACCACCCTGCGCCTGGCCCCCTTCACCCCGCAGGAGGTCGCGCGGTTCGTCGGCGAGGCGGACGCAGCGCAATCCCATCGGCGGACGGGCGGGTTGCCCCTGCTCGTCACCGCGCTGCGCACGCACGCCGGCAACCTGGGAACCGTCGTCAGCGGCCTGCTGGCCGGACTCACCGCCGAGCAGCGCGACGTCGTACGGGCTGCGGCCGTGCTCGGCGAGGAGTTCGACGCCGATCGGCTCGCTGCGGTCCTGCCGGAATCGGGCGGGACCGCCGTCGAGCAGGCGCTGGAGGCGGCCTGGCACGCCGGAGTCCTCACCGCGGCCCGGACCACCGCAGCCCCGACCCGGGCAGCTGGGCGCGCCTACCGGTTCACCCACGACCTGGTCCGCGACGAGGTGCTCGGCCGGACCGCCCCTGCGGCCGCCCGTGCGCTGCACCAGGCAGCCGCGCGGGCACTGGAGCAGGCCGGGGACCCCGCCGAGGCGGCCCGGATCGCGGCGCACTGGCGACAGTCGGGCACCACGCCCGAGCACCGCGCCGCCGCCGCGCACTGGTCGCGGATCGCCGCGGACCTGGCCCGGGAACGGCACGCCCACGCGGATGCCGCCCGACATCTGGCGGACGCCGTCGCCGTACTCGACGCGGTGGACCCGCAGCGCGCCCCGGCACTGATCGAACTGGCCCGCGCGGAGTACCTCGCTGGGCGCTACGAGGCCAGTCTGCGCCACTGCGACGAGGCATCGGCCGCGGCGGTCGCGAGCGGCCGCCCGGCCCTGCTCGCCGAGGTGGCCCTGGTGCTCCAGGGCGTCACCTTCCCCCACGCATCGGAGGCCATCACCCGCCTGTGCCGTGCGGCCCTGTCCGTGGAAGGCGTGCCGGACGCGGTCCGGGCCCGGCTGCTCGCCCAGCTCGCCACCGCCTCGGCCGAACTCGACTCCCCCGCGGAGGCGGCCGAGCAGGCCCGCGTCGCCCTCGAACTGGCCGGGGCCACCGGTGACTTGCGGGCCGAACTCGACTCCGCCCGGGCGGTGCAGATGACCCTGGCGCACCCCGACGACACCGCCGAACGCCTGCGCCTGGGCGAGCTGACCGTGTCCCGCGCCGAGCGGCTCGGCGATCCGCTCGCGGCCGTACTGGGACACCAGTGGCGTGTCCAGGCCGGATACCTGCTGGGCCGGCTGGACCTGGTGGACGACGCGGTCCGCGGCATCGAGTCGGTGGTGGCCCGTTCCCCACTACCGCTGACCCGCTGGCACCTGCTGCGCCTGAACGCGGCCCGGGCCGCGCAGGAAGGACGGTTCGCCGATGCCCGCCGCTGCAACGAGGAGGCGGCCGGGCTGGCCATGGCCAGCGGGGACCGCTCCGCGATCGCCCTGGGCCACGCCCTGTGCCAGCAGCTGGCCCAGGCGCGGGGCGACGCCGGGGAACTGCCCCGTGAGATGTGGCACGACCTCGACCGGGCCCCGCGGCACCCGCTGCTGCTGTCCATGCGGGCCCGGGCGCTGTTCCTCGCCGGGCGGCTGAACGAGGCGCGGGACGTCTACCGGCAGCTGCGTCCGCTGCTGCCCGTGCCGATGACGAATCCGCCGTGGCCGGCGGTGCTGCTGAACCTCGTCGACGTAATCGCTCTGACCGGCGACGCGGAGGCTGCGCGCCTGGTGTACGACCAGCTCGCGCTGTTCCGCCCATATCCAGGTGCGCTCGGCACACCCACGGCGTACTTCTCAGGTACGGTCAGCCGCGACCTCGGCCGTCTCGCGCTGACCGCCGGCCGTCCGGCGCAGGCCGAGGAACTGTTGCGCGAGGCGCTGGTCCGCAACCAGGCCCTGGGCGCACAGCCGTTCGTGGCGCTGACCTGCCTGGACCTCGCGGCGCTCCGGCGCGACGGCAGTGCCCTCAGGGAAGCGGCCGACCTCGCCCGGACGGTGCTGGACATCGCCGACGAGCTCGACATGCCAGGTCCCCGCGCTGCTGCGCAACGACTCGCCGACGAGATCGCCGCCCGCCGGCACGGCACCGACCCGCTCACCCCTCGCGAACGCCAGATCGCCGGGCTCGTGGCCCTGGCCCGTACGAACCGCCAGATCGCCGACGAGCTGGTCATCTCCGAACGCACGGTGGAAAGCCACGTCCGCAGCGTCCTGGCCAAATGCGGCTGCACCAACCGCACCGAACTGGCGGCAGGATGGGCTGATGACCGGCAGGAACGGCCCTAGGTGTGTTGTCCCGGGAGGTTGGTGACACGCGTGCTGGGTCGCTTGAACGGGGGAGGGCCATCTACGGCGCTCACCCGGGCCAACTCGAAGGTTCTGACCGCGGTCCGTGACGACTACGCCAGAAGGACTTCCCGCGTCCACGCCAGGCAGCCTCCGCGTAACCGCCTGATGAGGAGCTCAGCCTCTGTCTCTGAACGCAGGCCCGGATGGCCCGACTCGGAGAAGGGGCTACCCGGGCGTCTGCGCGTTGCCGTGTCTTCAGAGAAGGCCTTCGGTGGCCGTGGCCGCTTGCAAGGTCATGACTTCTGTGTGCAGGCGTTCCAGGTCGGCATGGTCGGCAGTGGAGATGTCAGGGTCGGGTACCGACTGGTCGGTGTCGCCGTTGCCGCCAGTAAGGCGCTGAAGGGCGGCACTGAAGATGTCCGCGGCGTGGCTGTAGTCGTTCAGCAGCTTGCGTTCTGCGGGGGCTGAACGACGAGATGTTGGCGGTCATCCGGTGCACGGCGACCGGTGAGGTGAACCCGGGCGCGTGGACGGGCATGCTCACGGGGTAGGCGCCGATGAGGTAGCCGTCAGGGCCGTGGTTTTTGGCAAACTCGTAGAACAACCAGCCCGTGTAGAGGCCGGCGCACAGCCTGGTGTCGAGCCTTCCGAACTGGTTCGCCGGGATGTCGAGCTTGGTGGTGTCGGAGCTGGAGTTCTTTACGGAAGTGGTGTTCATGGTCGACTTCGACCACTTCAGGGGGCCGGTGCGCTTGACCCCGCCCGACGCCCTTGAGTTCCAGTGACGCCTCGACGGCCAGCCCGACCTCCCAGCCCTCGATCGTCGACTCGGTGACGGTGACCTCGAACGAGTCCGTGTACTCCTTGCCGACCGGGCCTTCGTCTGGAGTGGTTCAGGTGACCAGGGGGGCACAGCTACCACGCCAGCCCGACCCGGCCATCCAACCTGCGGCTGCACGCTCTCGCGGCGGCCGCGGCCACCCTTCCGCCCGGCGCCCTGATCCTGCCGAGTGCCCGCGAACTTGGCGCCGCAACCCAAGCAGGACCGGCTTTTGCCGAGCCATCCGCGCGGTCCCCACAGGGGCATCCTGCTGTTGGAGCACATCCCGCCGCAGCCCTGGAGCCGGTCCGGGGCCCACACCCAGTCGGCGCCGTAACCGCCCAAGCAGCCGGGCTTCCTCCCGACGACAGGCACCAGCCCGTACAACCGCAGCTGCCGGGACGGCAGGACCAGGCGGTGACCAACGACCCGCGCCCGCACATTCACAACCTGGCCACCGCAGGCCGGCACTCGGAGGCAGCCACGCTCACGCAGGCATGGGAGCAGTACGTACACCAGACACACAGGCCCACCTCGCCCGAAGCCCTGCAGTGGGTGGAAATCCGCGCTGACCTCGCCCGCATGGCTGGCGACTTCCGGCTCGCAACCCAGCTGTGGTCCAGCGCCGCCCGAACCCGCCTCGGCTTCCAAGCCCCGGACGCCGCCGACGTACACGCTGCGGCAGCAGCCGGAGCACTCTGCTGCTGGACACAGCTCAGGGACCCGGGCGCGGCCGTCGGCACTGGACCCGACCTCATCCGCCTTCTGCGCGCACTGCCGGCCCTCGATCCTCAGCACTTGAAGCTCGCCCAGCAGCGCCTGGAGTTCCTGCACCGCACGCCAAGCCGCCGCTGACGGGCATACGACCACCATCCCCCTCGCCACCCGGAGCTGCGGAGAACCTGAGGCTCACCGGGCTCCTCCACGAGGCGGTGCTCGCCGGCCCTTCTTGGGGTGCCGTTAACGAACGGCGAACCAGGTGACAGCTAGGCCGTGTTTTAGAACTGGGGTCCGTGTCTCGCCTCGTGCCGTGATGATCTCGGTGTGGGGCGAGGGGATCTTTCAGATGACCAGTGGACGGCGCTGGGGCCGTTGTTGCCGGTCGCGGGGGTGGGCAGGCCGTCGGTCGGCCGACGGCGGTTGATCGACGGGATCCGCTGGCGGGTGCGGACCGGGGCCCCGTGGCGGGATCTGCCGACGGAATACGGTCCATGGCAGACGGTCTATGGGCTCTTCCGTCGCTGGCAACGCGATGGTGTCTGGTCGGCGGTGTTGACTGGGTTGCAGGCCCGGGCGGACGCCGCCGGTTTGATCACTTGGGACGTGAACGTCGACTCCACGATCTGCCGGGCCCATCAGCACGCGGCCGGTGCCCGGCGCGACGGCCAGACGCAGAAGGAACCGCCAGGCGGCGATGCGGCCGAACCCGACGATCACGGCCTGGGCCGGTCCCGCGGCGGCTGGACCACGAAGATTCACCTGGCCTGCGAGCAAGGGCAGAAGCCGTTATCGCTGCTGGTCACAGCCGGTCAGCGGGGAGACAGCCCGCAGTTTACGGCCGTGCTGGAAGCCATCCGGGTTCCCCGTCTCGGGCTGGGACGCCCAAGGGTCCGTCCGTTGCGGGTGCGGGGCGACAAAGCGTATTCGTCACGCGCGAACCGTGCGTATCTGCGTCGGCGCGGGATCCGCTGCACGATCCCGGAACCTGCCGACCAGGCCGGCCACCGCAAGCGCCGCGGCTCGGCCGGCGGGCGGCCTCCGGCCTTCGACCGTGAGGACTACAAGGCCCGGCACGCGGTCGAGTGCGGCATCAACCGGCTGAAGCGGAACCGGGCGGTGGCCACCCGGTTCGACAAACTCGCGGTCCGATTCGAGGCCACCGTGCTGGTTGCCGCGATCGGTGAATGGCTGTGACCCAGCCGGGGTGTCGGTTGCGCATGCCATGCTGACCGCGACCAGGTTGACCATGTGTGAAGGGGAAGGTATCAGCGATGGGAGCTCGGCTCTACGGCGCTGACAGCGAGAACGGAGACCGCATCGACGACCCGTCCGAGGACGCGCTGTTCATGATGATCAGCGACCTCAACGACACCGACAACACCTTCGTCGTTGTCCAGCCCGACGAGGACGAGCCGGTCTGGTTCGCCTCGGTGGCCGTCCTCGACGAGGGAGGCTACGAGGTCGTCCGCCGCGATGCCAGCCGCCGTGAACACGAGGTCACCACCTCGACCAGCATCAACGACATCGCCCGCGAACTCACCATCTGGATGGCCATCCGCCACCGCCCCGGACGGCCATCCAAACCGATCCACGACTTCTAAAACACGGCCTAGCAGGACTACAGAACAGACACGGCCGTCGCCATCCGTGACGACCATGGTCTTGACCGCGTTCTGCTTGCTCTTGCCGGAGATGAACTTGTCCCGGTCCTTGCGTCCGACGGCCGGACGCCGGACCCGGATCTCGGTGCCGTCGATGATGCCCGTCTTCCCGCTGGAGCCGAGATAGTCGACGACCTGGGCCAGGCTCTTGAGCCGCACACCCGGGCTGACGGTGCACCCTCGCTCGGCAAGCAGGGGCCGGACCTCGCCGACAGCCCGGGTGATGGTGGAGCGGTCGACCCCGAACCAGCAGGCCAGGACGTCGTGAGTGGTTGCGTGGCGGAGATGAACGAGCGTGGCGAGCAGCCGGTCGACGAACACCAGCTGATGCCTCGCACCGGCGCCCAATGCCCGCTTCCGCGGCCGTGACGTGAGCCTGGCCTGATGCCGTTCGTGCCACAACAACCCAAGCTCGGAGACCAGTTCAGCAATCACCGTGGCCGACAGGCCCGTGACCCTTCGGTCGCCGATGATCGCTGCACGAGTCGCGTTCCCCACCACCCAACCATGATCGACGATCCCGATCTCGACATCTCACCGCCAACCGTGCACGAGCTCGTAAGGGCTGTCCCGTAAATGATCTTTGGAGGGGCTCCGAGTCGTTTTTGACCATCAACCGCCGATGCGATCAACAGGTGACTCCCCCGTGTGGGGGATCCTGATCGTCCGCGAGGCCGACGCCCTGCCGTCGAGGTTCGGCGACGGTGGGGTCATGCCGATCAACCTTTCTCTGGGCGACACCGAGCGTCCGGTTCCGCGTTGGGCGCTCCGGCTCGCGAAGGCCCTTCCGTTCGTCGTCCTGCCGCACTGCCTGTGGCGGCTTCCGTTCGCCTTCGGCTTCTCGATGGGGACGGTAGATCCGTCGGCACCGCCCATGCCGTGGTGGGCCCCGGCCTACGTGTTCGGGCTGAGCGTGCTCACCGAGGCACTGGCCCTGCTCTGTACCGGCCTGGTCAGCGGGTGGGGCGAGAGAGTCCCGGACTGGGTGCCACTGATCGGCGGTCGGCGAGTCGCGCCGCTCGCCGCGATCATTCCGGCGGCCTTGGGCGGACTGGGCCTAGTCGCGCTGTGGGACACCATGCCCCTTGCCTGGTTCGACCTGCTGGGCTTCCACGAGGTCGCCTTCAGCAACAACTGGTGGATGGTCCTGGCACGTGTGTGCATCAGCCCGGTGACGCTGTGGGGCCCGATCGTGCTCGCCCTTACTTACGCCTACTATCGACGTCGCAGAGCAGTCTGACGCTCACAGGCCAGGCCGGCGTGAATGTGATGATCTTGACGTGGCTGGTGTGATCACGGCGTCGGAGCCGTCCTGGATAGCCCCGTTCACCGGGTTGAGCCCGTGTGCCTTCGGGAAATTGGTTACAGTTCTGCGGCGCGAGGGTGCGGACGCGATTCGCAAGGGCCGGCCGTGGAAGCTTCCGCTGGAGGACCGGGCGCTGCTGGTAGCGGCGTACTGGCGCACGAACCTGACGATGCGGCAACTCGCCCCGCTGTTCGGGGTGTCCAAGTCGGCGGCAGACCGCATCATCGACCATCTGGGGCCGATGTTCGTGCTCCGGCCCCGCGAGCGGTTCGCCAAGGACACGGTGTCATTGTGGACGGCACCCTGGTTCCCACCCGCGATCACACCGTGGCCGAGCGGTCGAAGAACTACCGGTACTCCACCAACCACCAGGTCGTCATCGACGCCGATACCCGCCTGGTCGTCGTGGTCGGCCGGCCACTTGCCGGGAACCGCAACGACTGCAAGGCGTGGGAGGAGTCCGGCGCCAAGGCCGCCGTTGGCAACACCCTCACGATCGCCGACGGTGGCTACCCGGGCACTGGACTCGTCATCCCGCACCGCCGGGATCGCGGCCAGGCCCAACTCCTGGACTGGAAAGAAGAACACAACAAGTTCCACAAGCAGGTCCGCGCCCGTGTCGAGCACGTCTTCGCCCGCATGAAGACCTGGAAGATCCTCCGCGACTGTCGCCTCAAAGGCGACGGCGTCCACCACGCCATGCTCGCCATCGCCCGGATGCACAACCTCGCCTTCGCCGGATAGATCGGCGGGCCGGACGGTGATCAACCGCGCCCGAAGGAACCCGAAGATCATTTACGGGACAACCCTTAGGGACGCTGCCTTGGCCCCTTCTGCGCCTGCCGGGCCAGTGCCGCGCTGGCGGCCGGGACGGGCTGCTGCCGGACAACCTTGGGCTTCGGCTTCGGCTGCTGCTCGGCGGCGCGGCCCTTCGTCTCGGCGTTGTGCAGTTCCGGGTACTTCTCGGCGATGACCTGGCGCTGCTTCTGCTCCACGGCCGCGAGTTCGGCGTGGCCCCGCGCGTCGTCGGCCTTCTTCGCCTGTGTGCGGGCGGTCTTGCTCAGGTCGGCCAGTTCGTTCTCGTCCAGTTCGTCCTTCCGGTGCCCCTGCTGCGGCAGGGCGGCCCGCATCTCGGCGAACTTCTCGGCGATCTCGTGCAGCTCCTTCGGGGCGAAGCGGCCGGCGGTGAAGGCCTCGGCGTACTCGCTGTCGCGGACGGTCTCCCACGCCTTGGCCTTGGCCTTTTCGCTGGCCCGCTTGGCGCGCTTGGCCTCGTCCTCCCCGGCGATGGCCTCGCCGAGGACGTGCTCGTGCACCCCCTTGACCTCCTTCTTGCTGGTGAAGGCCAGGCGCAGGCTCAGCCGCGATGCCTTCAGGCGCTTCTCGACCTCCGGAAGGATCTCGCGGGCGCCCTTGGCCTGCTTCTCGGCTGCGGCGAGGGCCTCGGCCTCCTTCACCGCTTTGGTGAGGTGGCCGACGGCGGTGTCGAGGACAGCGCCAGCGTCCTGCGCCCACTTGGCGCCGCGGCTGGCGCCTTCCTCCCTCTCCTGCTCCATCCGCTCGTGGAGAACTCGGAACGCTTCCACTGCCTCGGCGGCCCTCTCCTCGGCCTCCTCGGCGTCATCGAGGAACCCGCTGATCGCCGCCCGCAGGTTGCTGTCGCTGTACGTGCCGTACGGGCGCAGCTCCCATCGCGGAACGGCCCGCATCTCGCTGTCCAGCCTGAGCCGGTCCAGCTGCGCGCGCTGCGCGTCGCTCATCTCGGCGTGTTCGGCGGCTTGCTCCTGGTGGTCCCCGGCGACGTCGCCGACGACGTCGGGAATGCCGGGGGCGCCGGCGGGCTGGGGGTCCGGCTCGGGGGCGAGGCCGGTGTCGACGAGCGGCGTACGCAGCTGGGCCTGCCGCTCGGCCTCGCGCCAACGGGCTTGCGCGACGGACGGGGACACCGCCCGTGCGGCGCGTGCGGAGACGCGCCGGGGTGGCGGGCCGGGTGCCTGCTCCGGGAGCTGGACGTGCTCGGTCTGCCGGGGTGCCGCCGCTACGGGCTCGGCCGGGGCCCGCAGTTCGTGGCTGATCAGCCCATCCGGCGTCGACTGGTTCAGGAAGTGGGCGAACGCGTTGATGGCGCGGTGCAGCTGCTCGGTCTCCGAGCGCGCCCTGCCGTGCTGGGCCCGGGTGGTCTCGCCCTCGATGGCGGCCAGGGGCAGCCACAGGTGGTTCGCCTTCTTCGCCCGGGTGATTCCCGGGTACGTCGCGAACGCATTGGCCCCGTGGCCGTAGAGGACGGCCCCGGGGATCAATGGAACCGTGGCTGGCGCTGAGATTGATCATGGTCTTCGTGAGCTGGCCCGGAGATGCTGGCCAACTCCTTCGCGCTTCCAGGCGCCTGTCCCGGAAGGCCCCCGACGGCCTGGAGGGCGGCGAAGTCGGTGTGCGCCGCGGTGACGGCTTCGGGATACGCCACGCCTCCGTCCGTTCCCTGGAGCGGTACGCCCGCCCCGGCGTCGACGCGGTCGCCCGACACGTCGCGCAGCGTGATCCCGCCGCACGCCGCCGGGCTGAACCGGGTACCTCGGCGGGGCGGAACGTTGTTGAGGTGTGACGACAAGCTGGCGGGCGCCACCGCGCCACCCTCAGGTGCCCAGGTACTTCTGTGGCCAAGGACTGATCGGCACTCGGCGGGACGCTGACACCGGGTCAGCGGGGGCGTGGCGGGACCAGGCCGGCCTCGTACGCGGAGATGGCCGCCTCCACCCGGTTGCGCGCGCCCAGCTTCGCGAGCACCGCGCTGACGTGCGCCTTCACCGTGCCCTCGACCAGGTGCAGCCGGCTCGCGATCTCCGCGTTGGACAGCCCCGTCCCGAGTCCGGCCAGCACCTCGCGCTCCCGTTCCGTGAGTCGCTCCAGCGAGCGGTGAGGATGTGCCGCCCGGTGCGCGCGCAGCCCGGCGATGACTCGGCCGGCGACCCGTGGGGACAGGTAGGCCCCGCCGGCTCCCACCGCCCGTACCCCGTTGAGCAGTTCCCTCGGGTCGTCCGCCTTCAGCAGGAAGCCGTCGGCGCCCTCCTCCAGGGCGCGGGTGACGTACTCGTCCTGACCGAAGGTAGTCAGCATGATCACACCGACCGCCGTCGGCTCTCGGTGGAGGCGCGCCGCTGCCGTCAGCCCGTCCAAGCCGGGCATCTGGATGTCCAACAGGACCACGTCCGGCCGGTACCGGCGGGTGAGCGCGATGGCCTCGTGCCCGTCACCCGCCTCGGCGACCACTTCGACATGCGGGTCCCTGGTGAGGATGGCCCGCACACCCGCCCGGACCATCGCCTCGTCGTCGGCCACCAGGACCCGGACCGGTCGGCTGCTCGGTGTCGTCTCTTCCACGCGGCGAGCCTACGGCCGACGCACCACCGTGCGAACGGCAAGCCCCACAGATCCGCCCCGGGTCGGGGCACACCCCCGACGAAAGGCAGGACGCAGCTGCCGTTCGACCGATGGGCGCCGACGCCGCGGACTCCTAGCGTCGCTTCCGTACGGGAAACGAGGCGTCCGCCCCCGGGCCAGGCCCACCACGCGTCGGCCGGTGTGCACCACCGTCGACTTCCGCGTGCTGTATTCCGCGGTCCGCCACCGACATGAAGGAACTCCGTGATCACCCTCCAAGGACTCACCAAACGCTATGGCGACACCCTCGCCGTGGACGAGCTGACACTCAACGTCCAGGCCGGCCGCGTGACCGGCTTCCTCGGCCCCAACGGGGCCGGGAAGTCCACCACGATGCGCATGATCCTGGGCCTGGACCACCCCACCCGCGGGCAGGCCCTGATCGCCGGCCGGCCCTACGCGGACCTGCGACGGCCGCTGTGTGCGGTCGGCGCGATGCTGGACGCCCGGGCCGTCCACCCGGCCCGTACCGGCCGCACACACCTCGTCGCCCAAGCCCGGGCAAACGGCATCCCGGTACGCCGCGTGGACGAGGTACTGGAGACGGTGGGCCTGACCAAGGCGGCCCGGCGGCCGACCGGCACATACTCGCTCGGCATGAGCGGGCGACTCGGGGTGGCGGGCGCCCTGCTCGGCGATCCGCCGGTACTCGTCCTGGACGAGCCGGTCAACGGCCTCGACCCGGACGGCGTGCGGTGGATCCGCCGGCTCGTCCGTGACCGGGCGGCGGAAGGACGCACCGTTTTCCTCTCCAGCCATCTGATGAGCGAGATGCAGCTGACGGCCGACCATCTCGTCGTCATCGGACGTGGCCGGCTGCTGAGCAACATCTCCATGACGGAGTTCCTCGCTGCCGCCTCTCCCGCGTCGGCGCGCGCCGTGGTGCCCGACGCTGGGGAGCGGGCGACGCTGGTCCGTCGCCTGATGACGGCTGACGGGGTGAGTGTCGAGACGTCCGCGTCCGGCGAACTCACCGTCGAGGGCCGCACCGCCGCCGAGATCGGCGACCTGGCCCACCACTGCCGGGTCCGGTTGCACCAGCTGAGCGACGTCCGGGTTTCGCTGGAGCAGGCCTACATGGACCTGACCGCGCGCAGCGTCGAGTACACAACGGGCGGCAGAGGCGCGGACACGACCGACGCGGCCGCAGCGCCGAACGAAGGGGGACGACAGTGACCACGACGACGACAGCCGACGGGCGGACGGCCCCGCCCCGGGCCGTGCCCGACACCCCTGGCCGGGGCGCACCCGGTGGCTTCGCCGGGGCGATCGCCTCCGAATGGACCAAACTGTGGTCCGTCCGATCCCCCTATCTCTGCCTTCTGGCGGGCCTCGCGATCACCGGCGTCTTCACCTACTACTACGCCTCGATCGCCCGCATCAACGGGCATCCGATCCAGCCCGTCGGGAACGCGGCGGCCTCCTCCGCCGTCCTCGCCCAGTTCGCCGTCGTCGTCCTGGCCACGGTCGCGGTGACCTCCGAATACTCGACGGGGAGCGTGCGGGCTTCCTTGCTGTGGGTGCCCCGGCGGCATCGGGTCCAGGCGGCGAAGGCACTGGTGGCGGCCGTGGTCGCGTTCGTCGCCGGCACCACGTTCGCCGTCGTGGGCACGGCGGTGGCCTGGGTGGCGTTCGACGGACGGGCTTCCTTCGAGGCAGGCCCGAGCCTCCGGCAGGTCCTCGCGGTCGGTCTCTACCAGGCGTTGGTCGCTGTCCTGACCGTCGGGGTGGCGTTCGCCACGCGCCACCCGGCCGGCACGCTCTCGATCCTCGTCACACTCCTGTGGGCACTGCCGAGCGTGCTCCTGGGGCTCGGAGGCCGGACGCTCGCGGACGTCAACGACCATCTGCCGCACGGATCCGGAGACCACTTCATGCGCATCGGCGCCGAGGCCCCGTACACGCCGGGGACGGCGGTCCTGATCGTGGCGGCGTGGGCCGCGACCGCGCACCTGATCGGCCTGTACGTCCTGCGCCGCCGGGACGCCTGACCCCGCGTCGGAACCCGCCCGGACGCCCTCACCGTGCCCACCCCCTCGTCGGGCGTCCGGGCCCGTCCCACAGAATCGACCCGGGCAAGTGAAGGACGTACATCGAAAGGACAGTCGACGCGCCATGCTGCACACGCGCATACCCCCAGCCAGGTCCATACGCGGTGACGTGGCCCTGTGGGGCGTGCTCGCCGCCGCCACCGGCTACGGGTTCCGGGAAGCGGGCGCGGCGTCGCTGGTCCTGGACCTGCTCCTCCCGTTGGCCGTCCTGGCGGTGGCCGTACCGCTGTCCCGCCGCCGACCGGGGGCTGCGGTCGTCCTCGTCAACGGGCTGTGCGCGCTGGGCCTGGCCGACTCCGCGACCCCCGCCAACGCCCACGTCCTGTCGTTGGCCGCCGTGAGTTGTCTGCTGGGCGCCCGGGTCGCCGCGGCACGCCGCCCGCTCCTGGTGCTCGCCGGGTGCCTCGCGGCCGATCTCGCGACGTGCGCGGTGCTGCGGACGCAGGCCGTCTGGTGGTTCTACGCGCTGACCGTGCTGCCCGCCGCCCTTCTGCTGCCCTGGCTGGCCGGACGGCACTGGCGCGGCCGGCGCGAACTCGTACGGGAGGGCTGGCGGCTGGCCCGGAGCCTGGAAGAGCGGCAACACCTGGTCGCGGAGCGGGCGCGGCTGACCGAACGCGCGGACATCGCGGCCGACATGCACGACTCCCTCGGCCACGCCCTGAGCCTGGTCGCTCTGCGCGCCGGGGCCCTGGAACTCTCCCCCGACCTCACGGACCGCGACCGCACCGACGTCGCCGAGCTGCGCGGGACGATCGCGGACGCAGTGGAGCAGCTGCGGGAGACCGTCGCCGTCCTGCACGACCCGGCTGGCACGCAAACAGGTGCGGGCCTGCCTCTCAACGACACCGTCGAGGACCTCCTCGGACGGGCGGTCGCCTCCGGGGTGCCGGTGCGCTGGGAGCGGCGCGGGGCGGTGCCCACGCTGTCCCCGCTGGTCGAGCGCGGGATGTACCGGGTGGTGCAGGAGGCCCTCACCAATGCCGTGAAGCACGCGTCGGACAGTACGATCCGGGTGCGGATCACACACGAGGCCGACCGTACCCGCGTGAGCGTCGTCAACGCCGCCCCGCCGGCTGACGGACCGGCACACGCGGCCGAAGACCAGGCGGGCGGCGTCGGCCGCCGGGGACTGACAGGGCTTCGGGAGCGGGTGACGGTCCTTGGCGGCTCCTTGCGGACCGGGCCGTACGAAGGCGGGTTCCACGTCACCGCCGTCCTCCCGCACCAGGCCACGGCCCGCCTCGGGACATCGGCGTCGGAACCCGGGGCTGCGCCCGAAACGCCGGCCTGGACCCGAGGGCAGCACACCGGGTCCGCGTTGCCGTCCGAGACTGCTCTCCACCCGGACAGGGACATCGTCACACCGGAGTCCGCCAAGCGGCTCGCCTACGTACGGAGCGCCGCCCGACGCCGCTCCGTCGCCGCCTTCGCGGCGCCTGTCGCCGCAGCCGCCTTCTTCGTGCCCGCCGCCGTCTACCTTGCCTGGCAACTGACGACGAGCGTGCTGCCGCCCTCCCGGTTCGACGAGCTGACCACCGGCCGGCCGCGCACCGAACTCGCCCCTCTGCTGCCGGCTCGCGCCTTCCCCTACCCGCCCGACCACGCCCGTTCCGCACCCCGGCCGCCCGGCGCCACATGTGAGTTCTACCGTTCCGGCCGCGACCTGTTGGACCAGGTCGACCTCTACCGGCTTTGCTGGTCCGGCACCACGCTGGTGGCGAAGGACACCGTGCCCGCAAGCCAGCCCTGACCACCCGTCGGGGAGGGTTTCTCAGTGAGTCACTGCGGGTGCCTGGTGTGTGCGAAGTGACGGCGAGCACGATCGCGGTTGCCGCAGTCGCCTTTGAGGCGGCAGTCGCGGAGGATCTTCCAGGTCTTCATGCGGGCGAAGACGTGCTCGACGCGTGCACGGACCTGCTTGTGGGACTTGTTGTGTTCCTGCTTCCAGTCGGGCAGGCCTTCGCCTTTGCGCCGACGGTGGGGCATGACGAGTCCGGTGCCTGAAGCTTCTTTTGGTGTCGGTGGTCGGGGCCTCTCGAGCTCTCCGTTCAGCCGACGGAGCTCTCGTTGAGGAGTGAGGCGAGGCCGTCGAGGAGGCGCTGGAGGCCGAACTCGAAGAGGGCGTCGAGGTCGAGGTCGTAACCGGCCGTGGCGAGGCGGGAGAGCATGGGGAATCGGCCGGTGCCCAGAATCGCCAGGAGCGCGGGCTCCTGGGTGTCCATCCACTCCTCGCTGTCCAGGCCGCTGTGCGCCTCGGCCTCCCGCTCCGCCTCCAGGTTGACGGCGATGCCACGGGCGTAATTGAGCAGCGTGAGGTGCGCGGTGAAGGCGGACTGCAGGTCGAGTCCGTGCGCGTGCAGGGTGGCAAGCATCCACTCGCTGTACGGCAGTGCCGAGGTGATCATCTGAGGGCGGGTCACCGACAGGGCCGGTGCGAGCCACGGGTGGCGGCGGAACAGGTCCCAGAGCTGCCGGGCCGCCAGTTCGATCGCCTCCCGCCAGCCCGCCGGAGCGTCGGCGGGCAATGGGTGCTCCGCCATGACACTGTCCATCATCCGCGTCAGCAGGTCGTCCTTGTCGGCCACGTGCCGGTACAGCGACATGGTCGCCACCCCGAGCTCGGCGGCCACCCGGCGCATCGAGACCGCGGCCAACCCCTCCGTCTCGGCGACCGTGACGGCGGCACCGACGATCCGTCCGAGCGTGAGCGCCGCCTGGACCGAGGACGCGTCGGACGGCCCACCCGGGTGTGCGGCGACAGCGGGTCGGGCGGCCCGCACCGGGCGGCTCGGGGCCGCCACGACCGTCCCGACGCCCGGGACGGCGCGGACCATGCCCTCGCGGCGCAGTTCTGTGAGCACCTTGGTCGCGGTCGCCATGGCGACGCCCCACTGCCGGGTGATCTCGCGGGTCGAGGGCACGCGATCGCCCGGCGCCAGTTCGCCCGTCTCGATCCGCCGCCGCAGTTCGGCGACGATCTGGCTGTATCGCGGTACCGCCTGTCCGCCCACCGACACCCTCCGCACTAGTGCACCCGGATGGGCGTCATCCTATCCTCCGACGCCGGGCGATCCCCGCATCCGAACACTTTCCCGCCTTTCCGCACTAGTGCAGCACTGCCCAATACCTCATGCTGGAAAGCGATTTCATGCTTGCGCACTACCTTGCGTACGGCGTACGTTCGCATCATGCCGAACAAGGAGATACTTATCTGCGGTGCTGGCATCGCAGGGCCCGCGCTGGCGTACTGGCTACGCAAGGGAGGCTTCACGGTCACGATCGTGGAGCGCGCGCCGACACCCCGGCCGGGCGGGCAGACCGTGGACCTGCGCGGCGCCGGCCGCGCCGTGATCGAACGGATGGGCCTGATGGACCAGGTCAGGGCGGAGAGCGTGGACCAGCGCGGCCTCGCCCTCGTCGACACCGCCGGCCGGACCACCGCCCGACTGCCAGCCGACAGCTTCGGCGGCGAGGGGATCGTCTCCGAGATCGAGATCCTCCGCGGCGACCTCGCCCGTCTGCTGTACGAGGCCACCCTGCCGGACACGGAGTACCTCTTCGACGACACCATCACCGAGATCGATCAGGACGCGGACGGGGTCACCGTCACCTTCGAGAAGGCCGCGCCGCGCCGGTTCGCGCTCGTCGTCGGCGCGGACGGGCCGCACTCGGTGGTGCGCGCGCTGGCCTTCGGCCCGGAGCGGGACTTCGTTCACCCGATCGACCTCTACACGGCCTGGTTCACCGCCCTCGACGACCTGGACCTCGACGGCTGGTTCCTGATGCACAACGCGCCCGGCGGCCTGGTCGTCTCCGCCCGGCCCGGCCGCCTCCCCGGCGAGATCAAGGCCGGCTTCAGCTTCCGCACACCACCGCTCGCCTACGACCGCCGCGATATCGCCGCCCAACAGGAGCTCGTAGCCCGGCGCTTCGCCCACGTCGGCTGGGAGACCCCACGCCTGCTGCGGGCGATGCGCACCGCCCCGGACTTCCTCTTCGACTCCATGGGTCAAGTCCGCCTCGACAGCTGGTCGCGCGGCCGCGTGGCGCTGCTCGGCGACGCCGGATACTGCGCGACCCCGCTGACCGGCCTCGGGACCAGCCTTGCCCTGGTCGGCGCCTACGTCCTGGCCGGTGAACTCGCCGCTGCCGAGGGCGATCACGGTGTCGCCTTCTACCGCTACGACACGGCGATGCGCCCGTACGTGAGCCAGGCGCAGCAGCTGCCGCCCGGCGGAGCCGCCGGGTACGCACCGTCGGGCCGGCTCGGCATCCGGCTGCGCGACCTCTCGATGCGGTCGATGACCCGCTGGCCGATGCGGAACCTGCTCGCCGCGCAGTTCGCCAAGGCCGGGGACATCGCACTGCCGGAGTACAGTCTCGCCGCGGACATACGGGATCGGCCCCAACCACAGGTCAGCGAACGTGTAGACAGGGTCGAGCGCATACCAGACGGCCTCGACGCGCCCCACCAGATGAGCGTCAGGGCAGAGGACTGATCGAGCGGCCCGCGCCCGAAGAGCGGGGCGACCTGGCGCATCGTCAAGTTCGTCCGCCAGTACGCCGCGGCCAGCAGTGTCCGGTCCTCCCGCGGAAGGCCCCATGGTCGTTTCCTGCGGACCGCAACCGCGCCATCGCGCCGCAGTGCGGTCAGCAGCTTGCCGAAGCAGCGCGGGCTCAGCCCGGTGAACGGGGCTATCGAAGACGGCTCCGACGCCGTGATCACACCAGCCACATCAAGATCATCCCCTGTGATGGAGCAGCTCTGGGCGACGTCCCGCGGAATCCGGTGGTGCGACGCAGCTTCGGCGTCAAGAATCGGCGGATGCATGAAGTGAAGCTGTCCGACGGGGTCATCACTCTGTCTCCGCTGCGCCTTGACGATGTGGAGGCGCATCTCACGGGGGAGGATGAGCTGCTGGTTCGCTGGCTGAACGGCGGCCCCAGCACGCGCGAGGGCGTTGAAGAGTACTTCCAGCACTGCTGGGAACAGTGGGACACTGCCGGGCCACTCCGCGCTTTCGGAATCCGGGTAGCCGCCGACGAGGCGCTCGCAGGCACGATCGACTTGCGGTTCGCAGGGGAGGGCTTGACTCCCGGCCAGGTGAATGTCGCCTACGGCCTCTATCCGTCCTGGAGGGGGCGTGGCCTGGCTACCCGCGCGGTCATCCTGGCGTCCCAGTACGCGGCCAGTGAGGGCGGGGAGGAGGCGGTGATCCAGGTCGAGCCGGAGAATCCCGCATCCGCCGCCGTCGCGCGGCGGGCAGGATTCACCCCCGGCAAGCAGCCGCACAGCAAGGACGACACACGGTTCGACTGGTACATCCGGGACCTGTGCGTCGCTCCCCAGTGACGACCAGCAGGTGCGGGACAACCCTTCGGCGAAGTGCGACCGACCACAGGAGTCGCCTCGGACCGCTGCTTCGCCTTCGGCTCTTGCTGCTGTGAGTGAGGCCCTTGACCCTCACGTGGCGTCAGGCTGCATAGTCGCTGCCGTGGAAGATCACTGGACCGTGGGGCGCGTGGCCGAGCTGGCCGACGTGAGCGTCCGCACGCTGCATCACTATGACGAGATCGGGCTCGTTCGGCCGTCGGCGCGGACCGCGGCCGGGTACCGGGCCTATTCGGCGGGCGACGTGGAGCGGCTGAGGGAGGTGCTGGCCTATCGGCGGCTGGGCTTCGGGCTGCGGGAGGTTGCGGAACTGGTCGGCGACTCGTCCACCGACGCGGTCGCGCACCTGCGCCGACTGCGCGGCCTGCTGCTGGAGCGGCGTGATCGCGCTGACGCCATGGTGGCGTCCATCGACAGGGAACTCGAGGCACGGGCGAAGGGACTGAAGGTGACACCGGAGGAGCAACTGGAGATGCTCGGTGCACAGCTGTACGACAAGATCGGCGGCGCCTACACCGCGACACGGCGTACCGATCCGCGGATCGCCGCGCAGATCCGGGACGCGCTCGGGGACGCGCAGACGGTGCTGAACGTCGGTGCCGGCACCGGCTCCTACGAGCCTGCTGATCGTGACGTGACCGCGGTGGAGCCGTCGGCGGTCATGCGGGGGCAGCGGCCTGCCGGCTCGGCTCCGTGCGTGGCCGCCGCCGCGGAGAGCCTGCCGTTCGAGGACCACTCCTTCGACGTTGCGATGGCCGTCTCCACCGTCCACCACTGGGGGGACCCGATAGCGGGGCTGCGCGAGATGCGGCGCGTGGCCCGCCGTGTGGTGGTGCTCACGTTCGATACCGACGAGCCCGGATGGCAGGACCGGTTCTGGCTTACCCGCGACTACCTGCCCGAGTTCGCCGGCGTCCTCGCAGGATTTCCCTCGCTTGCCGGGATGGCCGACGCGATCGGCGCCAGCGCCCAGCCGGTGCCCATCCCGTGGGACTGCGCCGACGGCCTGTTCGAGGCGTACTGGCGCCGACCGGAGGCGTACCTGGAGGATCACGTGCGCCGCGCGATGTCGGTATGGACGAGAGTCGGTCCGCAGGCCGAACAGCGGGCGGTACGAAGCCTCGGCGACGACCTCGACTCCGGCCGGTGGGCCGAGCGCAACAGCGACCTCGCCGACCTCGACGCGGCAGATCTCGGCCTCCGCCTACTCATGGCTTGAATGGACGCCGGTCGCGGTCCTTGACCTGGCGTCCGCCAGGTCAACGGTGACGCGTTCCTCCTCCTGGCCGGGATGCTCCACAGCCACCCCGTCAGTCCTCCGTCCCCTCCTCGTCACCGAGCCCGGCCGCGACCGGGTCGCGCAGCGGGCGCAGGCCGCCGCCGTCCGGGGCCGGTCGAAGTCCTCCTGTGCTTTGGCTTCCTGAGTACATGAGGGTTGTCGGACCTTCGACGACCCCTTGCCCGCCCGGTCTGACCTGCGGATATGCCCGGCTTGGCGGGACGGGGCGCGGAGGGGGTGATTGAGGGGTCTACGGAGGGGGTCTTCGGGGCCTGTTCGGGGGTCTGTTCAGCCTCGTCGGCGGTGCTCGCCACAGGTGCTCCTGGAGGGGTGAGGGCGGGCCTATCCCGCCATTCACCTGCTACAGGTAGGTTTTTCGGCCCGGGTGTGACGCCGCCCTCGGAAAACCTCTCCGCCGTGATCGCATCGTGATCAACCCGGAGAGGGAGAGTTCTCCTCCTCTCGGCTCCGGACTCTGTCCACAGGGCCCTCGTTCGAGCATCGGTTCGTGGCCGCCGTGATCCGCGCGGTGGCCCGTACAGGAGGAGCCGTCATGCCCGAGATCACCACCCTGCTGCTCGCCCCGATGACCCCGGCCGCGGCGATCAGCGCGTTCAGCTACCTCCGGGCCATCCAGGCCGTTGAGTTCGAAGCCGCCGCCGAGTTCGCCGGCGCCGAGCCGCGGATGGCCGAGCTGCTCGTCGACGTCCTCGAGCGGATCGTCGTCCCCGTCACCTCCCTGGCCGGGCCTCTGGGCGATGAGCCGTGCGACGCGGCCTTCGCCCTGGAAGCGGTCGGGCGCGTCCTGGTGCAATCCCTGCGTGTCTGGGAGCAGGCCGGCCCCGGGGCGGCGGAGGGCATCGCCCACGCCGTCATTGAGTTCGTGTTCCACGTCCTGACCGAAGACCACGAGGACGTCGCCGATGTCCTGCGCCAGCTGGAGGCGGTGGGAGTGGGCCAGGCCCTCGATGCCCACCCCGCACCGGCCGGTGCCCACCCGGTGCGCCTGTCCATCATGTAGTGCGCACCGGGGACGGCGGTGGTGCGCACCCGCGCCCATCGGGTGGCCTCCACCGCCGAGCACCGCACCGCACCGCACCGCACCGCACCGCACCGCACCGCACCGGGGCCATGATGCGCACCACCCTGCGGCCGCACCAGGTGCCCGGCCACGTCGGCGGGCCCTATCACACACCCCCTTGACCAGGCCCTGATCGGCGACCGGAACCTGCTGTGTCAAGGAGAAACGTGCCGGTGGAGAACCTGGTCAAGGGGGTCGACCGAACCTGGTCAAGGGGGTGGCCCGTGCTGGGCGGGAGTGCACATCAGGTGCGGCGCACCGGGTGCGGGCGAGAGCGCCGCGCATCGTCGGATGGGGCGCACCCGGTGCGGTACGGGACATCGTGGTGCGCCCGAGAGTGGAGCCCACCGTCAATCGGTGCGTACCGCAGTGGACTCCACCCGGTGGAGCCCACTTGATGGGCTCCACCCGGTGTCGGCATCGGGCGGTCCACTCGGTGGACGATGCCCTGCGTCGTCACCACAGCCAGGCGTTCGAGTGCCGCATCCGGAACAGGGCGCGCGCGTCGCGGCGGGCGGCGGCGCTGCCGATGCGGTTCTGCCGGAGCCGGGGCCGGCGCGCCTGGGCGCCGTAGAACCGGCGTATCCCGGCCGCCTTGAGTCGCTTGCGCTGCTTGGCCAACTCCGCCTTCTTCGCCTTGACCGTCTTCGGCTTCCGGGGCCGCTTCCAGATCGGCTGCCAGTCCGTCGGCGGCGCGTACGCCTCGGCGCGTCCCTGGGAAGCTGCCTTCAGCCGGGCGGCGACGGCTTCGATCCTCGGGTCCGCGGGCGGCGTGGTGGTCATGCGATTCCTCCGGTGGGTGTGGTCCGGCCCGGCGCGGGATGGACAGGCTGCTGGGCGCTCGGCGGCAGGGCCGTCGCGGGCTTGGGGGAGCTGCGGCGGGCGGCGGCTCGTTCCCGGATGCCGGCCTGGAGCCGGGCGGCCATCTCGGCGGCTGCGGCCTCCAGCGTCCGGCTGGTCTGCTCCACCGCGGCGACGTCCGTCATCGGCTCAAGGTCCCGGCCGGCCCTCCGCCCCGGGCGCAGGCTCGGGCGTGGGCTCTGGGTGGTCGGCACGGCGACGGTGTGCGGCCGGGCCCGGAAGTTCAGGCGGTCCGCGCGGCGTAGCGCGTGGACGCGGGCGGTCAGCGCCCCGGCGGCGAGCCGGGCCTGCTCGTACGGAGAAGCGGACCGCTTCCGGGTCAGCGCGCGCAGCACGGCCTGGTCCCCGATGTCGTGCGGGCACAGGGCGCGGAGGTCGGCGGTCATCATCCGCCGGCTGGCCGGGCGGGTGTAGCCGTCGATGGCCGCCTGGACTATCTCCTCGTCCAGGCCGGGCTGGTGGGGTCGCCCGCGCAGGACGTAGGAGAGGTGGCGGCGGGCTTCAGCGAGGAGGTGGTGGCGCTTGAACCCGCCGCGCATCACGGACACCACGGCGGCGACGTTGACGGCCGCCAGGGCGACGTCGACGACCGGGCGCACCCGCGCCCATATCGCCGCTGCCGCTGCTCGGGCAGGCGCCGCCAGCCCGGCGACGACGTCGGCTCCGTACGCCCGGGTCGCCGAATCCCGCCAGACGGCACGCAGCTCGGCCAGCGAGCGCAGCTCCTTGCGCTTGGGCGAGCGGGTCCGGTCGGCGGCCTGGCAGGCCAACGCGTAGGCGGCCCGCTCCCCCGGCGCATGCCCCTGCCGCTCCTCGTACTTGGCCACCAGGACGGGGAGGGCGTCCTCGATCTGCTGGCGGCGGGTGGACTGCCAGCCGATGAGCCGCTGGTCGATCCCGGCGATCTCCATGACCGGGCGGCGGCCGGGCGTCACCTCGCGCGGCTCCCACGCCCACCCGAGCCGGGCCGAGACCTCCTCCATGAAGTAGAGGGTGTAGAGGGTGTCGGCCGAGACGATGTTGGCCAGCATCGAGTCGGCCGACAGATTGCCCCACGTACCTGCTGCGTCCGGCCGCCGGGCGCGGATCGACACGACCGCGTGGTCGTGCAGGAGCGGTTTCGACTCGGCCGCCCGGGACTCGTAGTGCCGGAACACCGCGACGATCAGCCCGTCCCGGATCGGCTTGCGCTGCTTGCCGCCGCTCTTCCAGCGGATCTGTGCGACCGCGTCCTCGAGCCACGCCAGCGTCTTGTCCCGGGCGATGTCCTGGCACAGCTCCAGCACCAGGCGGGTCTCGTCGTCCCCGAGCGCCCACGCGATGTGTGCCGTCGACGGGGCCCGGAACACCAAGTCCATCGCCAGCCAAGGCGTCCGCTCTTTCGCCTTCTCGGTCTCGGGCGACTGGTTGTGCTCGATCGGCCTGCCCAGCACCGTCACCCGCCGCGCCTTCGCCGGGGTGTCGCCCGCCTCCAGGCGCTCGCGCTCGATCCGGTCGGCGCCCGGGTGCCGGCCTTCCCCGAGGAGGAGTTCGGCCTGCCGCTCGGTCACCACATCCCCGGCCGTGAGGCCGACCGCGGCAAGGCCCCGTCCCTTCCAGACGCCGGGCGGGACCCCGGCCTCGTCCTGGGCGGCGCGCAGCGGCCTACCCGCCGGTCGCTGGCCGTCACCGACCATCACACCGCGGAAGAGATAGCGCCACCCGCTCCCCGGACGAACCTTAGCTTCGCTGATCACCGAGCCATGGAACCTCGCCCGTGACCTGCGAGAAAGCGCGATCCGGCCTCCGTCCCGCCGGGCGGGAAGCCATCACCAACTCTTTGCCCCCGGCGCCCGCCAGGCGGACCGCCGCGGCAGCCCGAGACGGTATCCCGTGCGCGTGCGCACAGTCCACCGCATGTCGAACGAAGTGATCTACGCAGACTCCTGCCCGCTGCGCTCTCGGCTGCTCCGCCCCCAGTTCGGCCGCTCCCGCGAGTCCGGCCAGCAGGACGGCCCGGCCCGCGTCTGGTTCGAGGGGTACCGCTGCGACGACTGCGAGGCCACCCGGCCCCAGCAGTTCTGGGACGCGATGCGCGCCCGCTACGAGAACTGAGGCGGACGTGCGAATGCTGCGCCCCGGCCACCGGAGCCCCACCCACCCCGGAATCCCACTCCAACCCAATCGAGCGTCATCGAACGCACACCAGCGCACGACAGCCCCAACCAACCGACGCCGCTGAGCAGACCACGTCACCGACGCCCTTCAACACGAACAGCCACCCTCGTCCCCGGTCACCGGCCGGGGGCTTCGTGCTTCCTGGAGGAGTTCACCGTGCCCACGTACGAGGCCCTGCCCCGCTTCACCGCCGGCCTGGACCGCCTGACCCCAGCGCAGCGCCGCCGTTTCCGCCAGACCGTGTCGGCCTTCGTCGACGACCTGCGCACCGGCTGCTTCCGCGCCGGCCTCCACCAGTGAAGGGCGTTCGGCTCACCCCCGGGGTCTACCTACTCACCTGAGCGCCGGACGGGCGCACGACGTGGTCGTACGGCTGGGAGCTGCGGTGCGGGGCCCGCCACATCGTGTGGCGGCGGATCGGCACTCACGCCATGCTCGCCGACCCCTGACCGAGGCGGTCTTGCGGGCGGCGGGCGCTGATTGGTTGGTTCATCCTTCCGGTAACCAGGAGGAGCAGCAGTGAGTCAGCCCTGGTTGTGAACGAGTTGGGGGCGCACAGCCGGATCCCGTACTCGCGTACGCGAGGGGAAAATTCACCGCTGCGGGGGACCCCGAGGCCGGCTCCGGACACTCGACAGCGCGGGCCGCCACCGGTGTGGTGGCGGCCCGCGCCGGGACCGTACGAGAGCCGGCGGTCAGGACGCCCGCTCGAAGGCCAGCACCGCGTTCGGGCAGTTCGCCGCGTACCGCAGCAGCGCCTCCCGCTCGGCCTGGTCCACGGCCAGCGCCCACCGGTGCTTCGTGGCCACCACTCCCCGATGTACCGGCAGTGCACCGCCGGGGCCGGCATCCACGTCGCCGGGTCCTGGTCGCTCTTCTGCCGGTTGGAGCGGGCGGTGACGCCGACGAGGGTGACGTCGCTGCTGATGTCGTTGGCGTACTTGCGGCGCCGCTCGGTGGTCCAGCCGTAGCCACCAGCTGGCGGGGAGCGTCATTCGAACCGTGCGGTATTCCAGCTCCGGAGCACCTGATAGGCCAAGGCAGGGGGCGTCAGGGGTGGTCGCGACGCCACTCGTAGCGCCACGCCGCCTCGAGGTAGCCCTCCTCTTCCAGGGAACCGCGCTGCGGCGGGCCGAGAAGGCGTGCTGCTTCCACGCACCGTTCGTCGTTGTGGAGGGCGAGTCCGTAGACGGCGGCTAGCTGGACCAGGCGGTCCGCGTCGCCCAGCACAGCGGCCATGGCATCGGCGAGGACGGGATCGTTGTCCCTGGCCCCGGCAACCGTGCAGCAGGCAGTCTTCCGAACCACGGCGTCCGGATCGGCTATCAGCCGCAGCAGTGCCTTGCGAGCGTCGCCAGACAAGGCCGGCGGCGACGACCACTCGCTGAATCCCTGCGCCACCGCACGCCGTACTCGGGCATCGGGATGGCCGGCATGAGGCAGAAGAGCCGCCTCCGCGCGGGGGTCGATGTGTTCACCAAGAGCGACCAGCACCTCGGTGAGCACGGCGAGGTCCGTCTCCTCGGCCGACCAGTCGGTGAACATGTCCAGAGCGGGACCAGCGAACGCGTCCTCGTCGCTGTCGTCGAACAGATGGGTCAGCCGGAGCACCTCGGCACCGAACAATCGGCGGGACGGGTCCGGGTCCGTCCGCAGCGCTGCGGCAGCTGTCCAGGTCGCCTCATCGCGTCGGCCGCCCAACAGGATGGTGACACTGTTCCATGTCGAGTGGTTCTCCTGGTCGGCGTGGGCCAACGCGCGGTCCATCAGCTCCTCGAACGAGGTCCGGACCCCGAGCAGTTCCTCGGCAAACGTGAGGATCGCCCCATGGCCGTCTCGCACGGTCATGCCACCAAGGGTGAACTCGTCGACGCTGTCGTACTCGTCGTCTTGAACCTGCGTACGGACGATGGCATCCCGGGATCCTGTACGGCGTCGCAGTTCGGCCTCGGCCCCCGTCTCGTGCCAGCGGCGTGCGAGGTCCCGCGCCTCCAGGAGCTCGGTCTCGGGATATCTGCCCCGGATCTCGTGGCCCAGGAGCGCCTCAAACAGAGCGGGCGAACCCGAGTCGACCCCCTCGCTCAAGGGGATGAGGTCCTCGGGCCTGCTCTGGCCGGAGTCCGCACCGTACTGGAGCAGCAGTTGGGCGATGTGCCCGGCGTGCATCCGGACGGCCAGGCAGAACGCGGCGTCCAGGTAATCGGGGTCGCTATTCTCCCGGAGAAGGGTCCTCACCAAGTCGGTGTCTCCAGCCCGGACCGCGGAGGTCACGGCGCACTCGCCGTCCACCGCATTGCTCGTACCCGTACCTACGCCCATGACCCTGCTCCCCCGTAGCGTTCTCGCAGCTCAGTGTAGATCTGCCGGATCGGCCCGACGGGGGTAGCAAAGCTGGCACGGCCCGGCGGGCTTCCCTGACGACCGGATCAGTGCACGGGGTGTGGAGGCCCGTCGGTAAGGGCGCGCTGGCGTGCTTGGAGATAGGCAGTCCAGTCTGTGGCGGCGCGACGACGCCACTGGACGGCCGTGATCGGGTGGAGGCCTAGCATCGGGCCGAGGACCGCGGGCGGGAGGTCGCACGCGAGGGCCACCAGCGCAGTGGTCCGGGTGGGCCGGTTGGGGATGTGATGGGCAGCCAGGCGTCGGCTGAGGGCGGCGGCGGAGATATGGGCGCCGGGCAGGTGGCCGGGGAACAGCCATCCTGCGCTGGTGTTCGCGGCCCAGCCCTGGGGAGCGGGGCGGTCGGCGAGGGTGGTGAGGATGTCGGCCAGGGTGGTGGGCAGCGGGATCGGGGTCCGGCCCAGGGTGAGGAACGCCGTCCCGTCGTGGGTGGTCAAGGCGGTGGTGGGCAGTGTTGCGATCCGGGTGAGGTGCTGGCCGAACAGCAGGAGGATCCCGCCGGCGGCCCGGACGTCGAGGTCGAGGCGGGTGTCGGTGAGGCACTGGTGGAGGAGGTCCCAGTGGGAGTCCTCGTCCAGGCCGACCGGGTCGGCCTTCGGGCGGTGCGGCACGAGGAGGTCGCGGGCGTGGTGGCGGCGGTGGGCCCAGACTACGAAGTCGCGGACTTCGTAGCGGGTTCCTGGGTTGGCCGCGAGCCAGGCGTCGAGGCGACCTTGGTCGAGGGTGGCGATGGTCAGGCCGTGCCCGGCGGTCGTGGTGAGGAGTTCGGCGGTGCCGGACGATCCGCACCGCGAGTTCGTCCCGGGGCTCCAGGACCTGGTAGGCGGTCAGCAGGCCGCGCAGATACTCGGCGGTCATCGCCGTGGATCGGCCGTCGATCGTGGCGTCGAGGTCGGTGTGGGAGAGCGGGCGGCCTGTGGTCATGAGGTCGTGCAGGAGGCGGGCGGAGCGGGAACCGCGCAGCCAGTTCAGGACCGTTCCCGCATCCGAGGCCTGGGCCAGCGCCGCCCGCATCGCCGCGAGCGGCCCGGTGCCCGCCGCTTCGGGCACGTCGGTGAACAGGTCCTGCAGGTGGTCGGCGACGGCGCAGCGGTCGCAGAGTCGGCCGACCTTGTAGGAGCGCGGTCCGGCGCAGCGTTCGCAGGCGTAGGGGTCGGGGACGCCGGCGCAGGGCCCGCAGACCCGGCGCAGGTCGACGCGGCCGATCAGCACCCGGGTCCGCTCGCAGAGCAGGCAGGGCATGGGGTGGCTGCGTGCGTTCCGGTAGCAGGGGGTGCAGACCGGGCCGAGCGGCCATCGTGCGGTCACGGGCGCGGTGGTGTGGCAGAGCCACCTGCCTCCAGCCCCATCCACCACGACGCCGTCCACGTCATCGACGAATACCTCCCCCACCGAGCTGGCGCTAGCCCCGACAGCGGCCACCTCTTCACCACCGTCAACGGCCGCCCGCTCGAACCGCAGTCGTTCATCCGGATTTCGTGCACGGTTGCCGCCACGCACCTCGAAGAATTCGCCCCCAAGCTGCCCGTCGAAGCGGCTCACCCACTCGCCGTAGACCGCGCTCCCGTTGCGGTTAGGCGTGTAGGTCTTCTTGTCGACGGGGGTTATGGCTGCACGTGAGGGTTCTTGTGTTTGCCGATGTGCGACCGGGAGTAGACCGGGGTGGGCTACCTGGTCACGGGATTCAGCCGGCCCCGACGCAGAAGGGCCTGGGAGGCGCGCCTCCTGCTGATCTGTGAGGGCTGCTACCAGCCCGGGACTCCCGACCCCGAGACGGAACTGTCCCGGCCGGCACGGAGCGCAGGACCGATATAGCGTTCTGGACCGGGCTCACCGACCGAGGGGAGGAGCTCCCGCCCGCCGTGCGCGGGGTGTGGACGGCTGGTGGTATGCCGCACCGAGAAGCTGCTGGCGAGAACCGCGTGTTCGCGGTCCTGCGCGACGTCTCCCACGCGTAACCGTAACGCGGGCCGGGGATCCGCCCGACCCTGCGGGCATGCTGCCACCCAAAACTCCCCAGGATGCTCAGGTCCTGGTCGATGTACGCATGGCCCGTCAGGCCATCCTGTCCCGTACGGACAGAGCTTCCTCAAGCTGCGCGCGGTCATTCACCAAACCGAGCTTCGGCAGGAGGTCCGCGGCTCCATCATGCTCGACCAGCTGGAACACCTGCTTTACGGACCAACATCACCATCCAGGTCATGCCGATGTCCGCGTCAGCGCACCCTGGGCTGCTCGGCCTGTTCAGCGTGGTGAACTTCGAGAAGCCCTGGCCTGCGGTTGTCCAGCTGGAGACCATCCTCGGCGGCACCTTCGTGGAGGCCACCGAACAGGTCTAGGGCCTGTCTCTTGGAGGTGCGGTGCGCATGGTGCTGCATGCCGGATCCAAATCCTGTGGCAGCAGCGCTCGCCCCGCAGCGGCTGATCGAGCGGGTCGTGGGCCTCGACGAGGCGGCAGCGCTGCTGCCTGGCTTCTACCGGCCTCCCCCCGCCGGATGACGATGATCGATCCGCTCCACGGCTGAATCCACGGCGGACACGGCCGGGGCGGCGGGCGTGGCGTCGGGATTTGTACGGGTTGGCGGGTGATGATGGCACGGTGCGACTTGATCACGTGTCCTATGCGGTGGCCCGCGACAGCTTCGTCTCGACCGTCCAGTGGATCGGATCGGCCCTCGGCGCCGGGTTCGTCGACGGGGGCGTGCACCCGCGATTCGGTACCCGCAATTTTATTCTCCCGCTGAGCGGCGACACCTACGTCGAGGTCGTCACCACACTCGACCACCCCGCCGCCGACCGCGCACCCTTCGGCCAAGCGGTCGCGCGCCGCGCCGCCGAGGGCGGCGGCTGGCTCGGTTGGGTGGTCTCCGTCGACGACATCGCCCCGGTCGAGGCCCGCCTCGGCCGCACCTCGGCCGAGGGCCACCGTGTCCGCCCCGACGGGTTCGACCTGAGGTGGAAGCAGATCGGCCTGCTGGAACTGCTGGAGGACCCGCAACTGCCCTACTTCCTTCAGTGGTTGGTCCCCATCGAGGAGCGCCCGAGCGCCGACCCGCGCACCTCCACCACCATCCACGGGGTCTCCATCGCCGGCGACGCCGCCTCCATCGCCGAATTCCTCGGCGAACCGGCCGACCACCCCCTCGACCAGATCGACGTCACCTGGGTCGAGGATGAGGAACCGGGCCTGGTCTCGGTCGAGTTCGCCACCGCCCACGGCCCGGTCACGATCTGACCAGGGCCCGACTGCCCCGCGGGAGCAGCCGGCTGGGGTCTCCTCGCTAGCGCGTGTACCGGCGGTGGAACCGCCCGCCCCACGCTCCCGGTACCGCTGGGCCGATGGCGGTGGCCCGCGCTGGCCTGGTGCGCCACGGTCACGGCGATCGCCGTCCTGACCCCGCTGGCCACGCTCGGCTACTGGTTCGCCGTCGGCAACTCCGCGACCTCGGACCCCTCCCGGCTCCTCGACACCGCCGGCACCACCCTGGGCATCGCCGCCGCGGGCGCCGCGCTCACCACCCTGCTGGCCCTGCCCGCCACCGCGGCCGCGCCGCCCGCCTGCTGGATCAGTCCGCCTACGCGGGGCACTCCCTGCCGGGCATCACCGTCGCGCTGTCCCTGGTGTTCTTCGCGGTCCGCTACGCCGAACCGCTGCACCAGGAACTCCCGCTGCTGGTCTGCTCCTACGCCGTGCTCTTCCTGCCCGTCGCCGTGGCCGCCACCCGCGCGGCCGTCCTCCAGTCCCCGCCCGTACTGGGGAACGTGGCCCGCTCGCTGGGCCGCTCCCCGCTGCGCCTGCTGCGCGAGGTCACCGTCCCGCCGGCCGCGCCCGGCGTCGCCGCCGGAGCCGCGCTGACCTTCGTGGTGTGCATGAAGGAACTTGCCCGCCACCCTGCTGCGGCCCACCGGCATGGAAACCCTCGCCACCCGCCCGTGGACGGAGACCGGCAGCGGATCCTTCGCCGCCGCCGCGGCGTACGCCGCCGCGCTGATCCTGCTGGCCGCTGTACCGTCCTACCTCCTCGGAAGGCACCGCACATGACCGACCTGCAGATCACCGGTCTGGCCAAGGCCTACGATCCCGGCGCCGCGGTCCTCGACGGGCTCGGCCTCACGGTGCCCGGCGGCGCGCTGGCGGCCGTCCTCGGCCCCTCGGGCTGCGGCAAGACCACGCTGCTGCGGATCATCGCGGGCTTCCTGCGCGCCGACGCGGGCACCGTGACGATCGGCGGCCGGACCCTCAGCGGCCCCGGCGTCCACCTGCCGCCCGAGCGCCGCCGCATCGGCATCGTGCCCCAGGAGGGAGCGCTCTTCCCGCACTTGAGCGTGGCCAGCAACGTCGCTTTCGGGCTGACCGGCCTCGACCGTGCGGCGCGGCGCCCGCGCGTCGAGGAGATGCTGGAGCTGGTGGGGCTGGCCGGTTACAGAGAGACCGGATGCCGCACGAGCTGTCCGGCGGCCAGCAGCAGCGCGTCGCCCTGGCCCGGGCACCGGCCCCGCGGCCGCAACTGGTGCTGCTCGACGAGCCGTTCAACGCCCTGGACAGCACGCTGCGCACGGGAGTGCGGGCCGACGTACGGGCCGCGCTGCGGCAAGCGACAAGACGGCCAGATCAAGTACAGCCTCCGCGACATGCACCACATCGGCCAGCTCTTCGGCATCGACCCCCTGGTCATGGCAGCCGGCCTCGGCTCCTGGCTCAACGACATCAAACCCGAAGACGTACGACGCCGCCTCCAAACCCACCACCCATAGACACCACAGCCCACAGCTGAGACAACTCCGCCGGGTCGAACGCCAACCAACACCTCGGCACACATGGTCCGCCTCGTGGCGGGACGACCTCCGGACGGGTCAGGGAGGTGGCGCTCTGTCCATGTCGAAGAGCAGCGTTCTGACAGCAGTTCGACAGGCTCTTCGGTGGCGCAAATCCGCTTCTCATGATGCCGGGAGGACTGCCCACCGCCAGGGGGACGCGCTGGCAGTCTGGGTGCCATCGGAAGCCGGTAGCCGGAACAATCGCACTGGCCACGAAGTCAGGTGACCAGCGGCCCGGCGCCACCCCCGCCTCACGCGCCCTGTGGCGTGCCACCTCCCGTTGGTCAGGGACTTGATCAACAAGCCTTCGACCCCGGACACATCGGTCCAGGTCTCCAGCCACTCCCGCGCCTTGACCAGGTCCGTCGTCATCGGGACGAGGGTCCACGGGGCCGTCAGGGCGTGATCGGTGAACAACTGCTCCAGGAGGGCGCGCCGCTCCTTGTACGGGCGTTGCAGCAGCTCCTCGCCGTCCAGTTGCAAGACGTCGAACGCGGCGAAGTAGGCCGACCACCCGGCGGCCAGGGCGGGGGCGCCGCGGGCGCGGGCGGCGGCCCGGCGCTGCAACGCCTCGAACGACAACCGCCCTGCCTCGGCGTCCCAGACGAGCAGTTCGCCATCGAGGACCAGGCCGCGGGGCAGCTGCGCTTCGGCGGCCGCCACCAGGTCCGGCCACCGGTCCTGGACCAGCGCCCCGCGGCGGGTCTGCACCAGCACGGCGCCGCCCGGGCCGGCCGCGGTGAAGACGAGCGCCCGGTGAACCGTCCAGCTTCTGCTCGTACGCCACACCCGCCCGCAGCGCGGCGGGACCCGGCACCGACTCCGCGGCCTGCGCCAGCATCGGCTCAACCGGCGGTCGCAGCACCATCCCCAGGTCCCTCACGGCTCGCCCTCTTCCAGGGTCGGCCAGGCCAGCCCGAGGCGGCCCGGAGGGACGGCCGTCGCATCATCCATCCGAGGGGCGCAGCGGCGTCGTCAGAGGCGGCGGGGGTCCGGCTGCGGCACCGTGACGGCATGCGCCGCTGGTCCCTGCCCCCTGCTCCTCGCCGCGCTGCTCGCGGCCTCCGGATGCATCTCCGTCCACCCCGCCCCTACCCGGCCCGTCGAAGTCTCCCCGGCCGCGGTGCCGGCGGACGACAAGCACCCAGCGCCCCGGCCCGCACAGCCCGCGACCGGGCCGACACTGCCTCTCTCCCGCCTGCCCGAGACCCCCTCCACCCCAGAGGCCGAGCGCGCTCCCGCCCCCGGCCCGCCCCGCGCCAGCCGCCCGAGGGGCATCCGGCGGGAGCCAGAACGCCCGGCCGGCGCCCCAGCGGAAGGCCGAAGGCCCGACCCGACCGCGCAGGGCCGCCCCGCCGAGGCCCGATGCACGCCCCGCCACGAAGCCCAAGGCCCACCCCGGAAGGTGAAGGCACGGCCGATCCATATGCCCGCACCACACCGCCCGGTACGGCCCGCGCCCGGGGCGGGGGCCGCGGACATGGCCGCGCTGTCCCGTCTCAGATGATCTGGACTGTAGGCAGAGCCCTGACCTGCGGCAACCAGATCGCTTGAGACGCGTGGTCGCCACGAGTCTTACTTGGTCTGGTCCCGGGCGCTTGGACGACGGTTGCTGTCTCAGTTGATCTGGTCCCCGGTGGAGGGCCGGTGAAGATCCAGGCATGGACACGACGGCCATTCTGGGGTGGGCTACGAGGTCGGCCTGACAGTCCGGCTGCGTTCTGCGTCTGTCGGGGCGGCGCTCCCGCTGATGAGGTCCTGCAGGAGCTCGCGGGCAGGCGCCGGTCGGGGTGGTGTCGTCCATCCGGGAGGCTGACCTGGCACGTGGCCACGGCGGATTTGACGATGGTCCGATGAGATGGTCGCCGGTCGAGGCGTATGCTCTGTGATCATGATCCGCCCGGCGGAATGGAGCGACCAACCGTGATGCCTCCGTGCTGCACGATCTGCCGTGCGTCCTCCACGGACCACGACTATGAGTCCTTCACGCTCGTGTACTTCCGTCCGATAGCGCCGCCGCTCGAACACGAGGGGCACCCCGAGAACGCGCTCTGGTTCTGCAAGGACCACGTCCGCTACACCGTGGGCAAGACGGACATGAGTGCCATCCTCGCCATGGTCCACATACGCGCGGCCATCCGACGCCACACCCAAAGCGTCTGGCCCCTCACCAGCATCCCCTGAGCTGCGAACCCGGTAGCGAGGCCGGTGGCAGGTCCGCGAGGCCACCACCTTCGCGGCACGTAGCACGTGGTGGCCGGTCGTAGTTGACCGGTCAGTCAGAAGGACCCATCGATCAACATGGCCGGGGTGACGGCACAGCCCGTGCAGCGCTCGTCGCGGCCGTTCCCGGCCTCCTGATCAGACGAAGGCCACCCTCGCGTCCGCAGCGATCCAGTTCGAAGCACATTCGACTCCGGAGACCCAGGCCAAGCAGGAAGGTGTCGGCGCACCGCATCAGCGAGGAGGCCACCGCGGCCCGGACCTCCTCGGTCGGCTCCCCCTCCGCCCACAAACCGGCGGACTCCAGTTCCACATGCGAGAAGAACCGCACGAGACGGGCGCCCTCCTCGGCCGGACTGTGCAGCGGACCGGAGAGGTGGCTCCAGCAGGCCGTCACCGAGACCTCGTCGAAGGCGCGGCAGAGGTGCTCGCTGCCGTAGAAGGCGGCGAAGTCCCCGGGGAGCGCCAGTCCGGCCCCGGCCAGTTCCCGCTCCAGGGCCGCGAGATGCTCCGTGTGCTCGGATCGTCGCCCGTCCGCCCCACCCAGCCAGCCGAACCCGTCGTCGAGTTGCGCGGGCTCCAGCGGCGGCAGGCTCTCCAAGGCGTTACACCTCATAGGTGGACGCGCACGGCCGCAAACGCCCCAGGTCCGTGCCGCACCAGCCGGTGGGGAAGGAGACGGCCGCGACGTCGGCTGCGGGCCCGGAAACAGAAACGGACATGGAGAACCCTTCAGAAGGCGGCCGGTTCAGCGCTATGCCCGCATCCTCACGCCCGCCACTGACAACGGTCGGCCGGACACCGGCAGGAGGTCGCATGCGAAGATCCACACCATGGATCACGAGGCCATATGGACATACGGGACAGCAGGGCAGCCCTCCACAGGGCCTGAGGACATGCTGCGGATGGTGCACGGCGCCACCCAACCCTGCGGGAACGACAGCGATCCGAAACTCGGGGCGGGATCCAGAGGCACGCCGTACGACTGTTCACTCACCGTGGCTACGACACGGTGACGGTGGCCGACGTCGCCGAGGCCGCCGGCGTCTCGGCCATGACCGTGTACCGGCATTTCCCGACCAAGGAAGATCTCGTCCTCGTAGAGCAGCCGGCCCCGCGGCGGACGAACGGTTCCTGCTGGACTGCCTCCGGCTCATGACCTCCACTCCCGCGCTGCGGGCCCGGCACCTGGACAGCCAGTACGCGCTGCAACAGGCCATCGTCGGCGCCCTCGCAGTCGACACCACCGATCCCGGCGCCCAGTTCGGCGCGCAGGCCGCGACCGGCGCCTGCCTGGCCGCGATGCACACCGCGCTGACGCGCTGGGCCGAGGACAACGGGGAGACGAAACTCCCGGAACTCATCGCGCGAGCACTCGCCGCCGCCTTCGGCGATGCTGCCGCCACCACCAGCTGACGCAGCAGGAGGGCCGATCGGCGCTCCCTCCTTCGAGATCCTCGGCGTTGCCCCCAGCATGTTGTCCGTGCGGTGGCGACCCGGGCTGGAGGCACCGCGGTCGCTTCAGGGAAACGGGACGGGGACGGCCGCCAGGACGAAGGAGTGGCCCGTGCCCACCGGTCTCGCCAACCAGTATCGGCAACGGTTCGCCCCGCACCGGAGCGAACGGCTCGTCGAATCGTTGTGGCAGTTCCTCACCACAAGCTGACGACGCCGCCTGGATCCGCCCCTCGACGAGCCCCCCCCCTGCTTCGCCGGGCCTGCGAGAAGCCGTGCGACTGCGACCGTATCGGCCAGGACCGGCTGGACACAGTCGGGAAGGAGGGCGTGCAGTCCACACCCGCCGGTTGGCATCGAGGACGCGCGGATCAGCCTGCAGACCCGCGACGAGCCCTCTTCGCGCGGGCGGCCCGGCGCCTCTGGCGCTCTTGCTCCGCCCAGGCGTCCGAGTCGATGCGCTTGCGGTAGACCTGCTCCGGTTCCGCCGCGCCCAGGTGCACCGTCCACACCCACAGGATGGCCGACACCACGAAGAAGACGCATGCCACCACCAGGTACGAACCGATTTCCTCGGACTCGGCGACGCCCTCCTCGTGCATGAAGCCAGGTACGCCCGAGACGAGTGCGTTCACCCACCACGCGAGCGCCACGTTGAACAGGGCCAGGGAGATCCAGTACACGACCCGCATGCTCTTCGCGCGGCCGCTCACTTCCCCCAGCAGGAGCAGGCGCCGTAGCGATACCGGCCCCGTCCGGCGGCGGGCCCCCGTATCCGTTTTGGCGCGGTGCACCGACGCGTAGCAGTCGTCCAGCCAGAGGCCCGGATCCGGGTCCGGAGCCGGGCCCGGGCCGTTGGTCCCCGCCTGCTCCCTGGCCTGGATCCAGCCGGTGATGAACTGGATCTCCAGATGCGCCTTCTCCAGATGCTGACGGTAGTGGTGATCGGCGCTTCGCGCCTCGCGCCGGTCCCGGATGAGGAGGCTGGCCCCACCCACCAGGCCGCTGATCACGGGCACGAAGAACGGGGCGAACAGCACCAGGGAGTCCATGAAAGCCACCGCGCGCGCCTCCTCACCCCCCAGCGTCCCATCACTGCCGCCCGCAGCCCCGTCCCACGGGGCCGATCGGGTGTCAGCCGCAGTGGCCGGGGCCGTGAGGGTCGCGGCGGCGGTCAGGGCGAGCGCCCAGGCCGCCGATGCGGCGCGCAGCGTTCACCGGGCACCCGCCGCCAGAGTGCCGCAGTGGCCCCACCCCGAGGTGGCGGACGTGGACGCGACCTGGCCGTTGAACAGGACGCACGTGCCGCGGGCGTCGAGACGGACCGGTCCGGCGTAGTACTTGTAATCGGCCCGGCTGTCCCAGACACCTTCGTTGTCAGTGGCCCGGAACAGCCCCACGGCGATGAGCGGGGGTGCCGCTGCCGCTCTTGGGCACGGTGTACGCGCAGTTCTGGCCCGTGGCGGGGTTGTAGTAGAGGTAGGTGTATCCGGTCGCGAAGTCCAGGGTGTCGACCTTGGTCCCGTCGCAGACCGGTGCGGCGGCCTGTGCGGGGCCGGCCGCACCGATCACCGCCCCCGTCAGGGCGAGGACGGCGGCAGCCGCTGCCGCCGCGACCCGCCGGTTCCCTTTGCCCGTTCCGTGCTGCGCCACGCGTATCGGGAAGACACGTTCCCACTCACGGCTCCCGTGTGCCCTCACGGGCGCGGCCGACCGAGTCGGGAAGGCCGTGCGGCTGCTTCCGGCACGGTACCGCCCGGTTATGCCTGGTCCGCGGCCACCGGCTCCGGGGCGAGGGCCAGGAAGTCGTCGTAGGTGCGGACCCGGACCCCGGGCCGGTCCTCGGTCAGTGCGGCGATCATCGCCGCGGCCAGTCGGCCCGCGGGCACCGGCCGGTAAGGGCGGGCGGGCCCGGCCAGCAGCGGGGCCAGGACGGTCGCGGCGGAGCTGCCCAGCCCTTCGCCCCGGCGGTGCGAGGGGCGGCGGCCGAGGATGAAGGAGGGCCGGAAGAACTCGGTCTGCGGGTAGCCCAGGGCCGTCACCTCCGCCTCCATGTCCCCCTTGACCCGCAGGTAGAAGGCGCGGGAGCCCGATCCGGCGCCGACCGAGGAGACCACGGCGATCCGTGTGGCGCCCGAGGTCCGGGCCAGCTCGGCCACCCGCACGGTGTGGTGCTGGTCGACGTCGCGGAAGGCCTCCTGGGAGCCGGCCTGCCGGATGGTGGTGCCCAGTGCGCCGTACACGTCCGTCTCGCCCGGCCCGGCCGGCAGGTCGTCGGCCCCCAGCTTGGCGAAGTCCACCACCCGGGCGTCCAGCCGCGGGTGTTCGAGGCCGAGGGGGCGGCGGGCCAGTACGGTGACGCGGTCGTAGCGCGGGTCGCGCAGCAGCCGCGCCAGCAGTTGTCCGCCGACCAGTCCGGTGGCTCCGACCAGGAGCGCGCTGCGGGTCACGAGGGGTCCTTTCCGCCGTCGGCGGCCGGCCCGCCGGGGTCTCCGCAGGATGCCACATTCACAGGGGTACCAACCGCAGGCCCGTTGCGGACGTATCCCCGGCACCCACGACACGCTCTCCATCCACGACGGCGCCAACGTCCGGACGCAGGAGGGCCTTCCGGGTCCGGTGCCCGGCCCGTTCGGTGCGCGACGACCCCGACCAGACGCCTCTGGTCGGGGCCTCGGGGGGGCGCGCTCACGTCACCAGGCGCAGCGACGTTTCCGCGATGCCCAGGCGTACGCTCTGGCCCCAGGTCAGTTCCAGGGCGTCGGCCTCCATCCCGTCGCCGAAGACCACGATCCGGTCCGATTCCACGGTCAGCCGCAGCCCCTGGCCCTGCCCCAGCGCACCGGCCACGTTCGTCGTTCCGGTGCCGGGTGAGGGCCAGGCCTCGCGTACGAACCACAGGAGCCGCCTGTCGCACGGTGCGGGCAGCTCAGCGGTGCTGCCGCGCTCCAGCCACAGGGAACGCAGCCAGCCGGTCGCGCCCGTGCCGGTGCCCACCAGCACCCCGGAGGATGCCTGGGCCTCGCCCGGGTCCTCCTCGCCGTCGGGGCCCAGGCGGTAGCGGGCCGTCTGGTGGCCGGGCGGGCCCAGGTAGATCTCGTTCAGCGCGAGAAGGCGCTGGGTGTCGTCGGCGACGGCCTCGACCATGGTCAGCTCCTCCGTCCGGCCCCCGCCGGCGCTCGCGGCGCACAGCAGGGCGGCAGTGTCGGCGCTGCGGTGACGGACCAGGATCCCCGGGTTGCGCCCCGGGTCGGTGTCTATGCCCACCACCGGCTGTCCGCAGAGGTACTTCGCGGTGTTGGCGACCAGGCCGTCCTGCCCGACCACGACCACCACGTCCTGCGGGGCGAACAGGAAGCGGTCCAGGTCCGCCCGCTCCACCCGGGTGCTGCGCCAGGTCAGCGGCACGGCTGCCGCGACCTCCCGCAGCGCCTGCCGCACGCGGTCGTGGCGGCGTACGACCTCGTCGATCGAGCGGCCCCGGCTGGAGAGGAAGAACGCGGCCTGCCCGTGCGTCCCGTGCCGGGCGAGCAGTTCCTCGTACTCGGTCCTGCGGTGCACGAGTACCGCCCGTGGGGCCAGGCTCACTCGCCCGCTCCGCCGTCCGGACGTCCGAGCCGGGCGAGGAGCCCGGTGAGGACGTCTGGGGAGAGCGTGATGCTCTCGATCCGCGGCAGGTTCTCCGCCAGCCGGGTCGCCGCCAAGGCGTGCAGCGTGCCCGGGTCGGCCTCGCCGTGCACCCGCAGCCAGGCGGCCTGGGCCTCGGCGCGCGCCGCGCCCGTCTCACGGGCCGCCTCGGCGTCGGCGCGGGCCAGGCGGACCTTGCGGGCCGCCTCGGCCTCGGTCCGTACACCGTCCGCCGCCGCCTTTTCCTCTGCCTCGCGACGGGCGTTGATGCCGCGCTGGTCGACCAGCTGTTCCTCGCGCCGGGCCAGTTCGATCTGACTGGCCAGCTCGTTCTCGGCGATGGCACGCTCGCGCTCGACGGCGACGGCCCGCCGTTCGTAGGTGGCCCGGTCCGCCTCCTGCTGGATCTGCTCGCGGGCCGGTGTGCGCAGTGCGCGCTCCACCTCGGCCTCGGGGCGGATCGCCACGACCCGCACGGCCACCACGTCGATGCCGGTGGCCGGGAGCCTGGGCTCGGCGGCGAGACCGTCGGCGACGCGCTGCCGCACGGACGCGACCCCGTCCACCAGGGCGGCGGCCAGCGGTGTCCGGGCCAGTACGTCCAGTGCGTGCTGCTGCGCGGTCTCGGTGAGGAGAGTGGCGATCTGCTCCAAGGGCGCGCCGCGCCAGCTCCCGGTGTCCGGGTCGACGGAGAAGTCGAGCCGGTCCGCGGCTCCGGCCGGGTCGCTGATCCGGTAGGTGACGGTGGCCTGCACCGTGACGTCCTGGAAGTCGGCCGTGCGGGCATGGAAGGCCATGGCCAACTCTCGGTCGTCGACCGGCACTTCGGAAAGCGCCGCCGACAGTGACCGGTACCAGAAACTGAGCCCCCGGCCGTCGTGGACCAGCCGGCCGCGCTTGTGGTGGCGGATGTGAGCGGTGGGCGCGGAGCGCAGATGACGCCAGCCAAGGCGCCGGGTGATGTCGGCCATGGCGAACCCCCTTCATTTCGTCAACAAGACGATAAGAGGGGAATGGTCATATCGTCAAGAGGACGAAAAGGGGCTCGCCATCCGCGCGTTCGACCTTGTTCGGGCAACGGGGACCGTTGCGTCGGCGCCTGTCTGGGGGCGGGCAGGTCGGCGACGTGGTCGATCTCGGCGGCCGCATCTGGGCCGGGTATGTGCGAGGTCGGGAACAGCCGTCAGCGATCGAGGGGCTTGTGGGCGCTCTCCGGCAGCCGCAGGTACACCGCTGAAGAGCACAGGCACAGCACGGCGACGTACCAGGAGAACAGGCCCGGCATGCCCAGGTCTTGCAGCAACGTACCGATGTACGGGGCCGTGCCGCCGAAGAGCGCGACCGTCAGCGAGTACGGGAAGCCGATGCCCGCCGCCCGCACCCGAGCCGGGAAGATCTCCGCGTTCACGGCCGCCGAGATCGAGGTGAAGCCGGTGAGCAGCACCATGCCGGCGCATTGGACGAGCAGCAGGGAGAGGAATGAGCCGTCCAGGGCGCGCAACAGCGGTACGACGAGCACGGCGAAGCCGAGCCCGAAGAACAGCAGAGACGGCTTGCGTCCGAAGCGGTCGGACAGCAGGCCGCCGATCGGCTGCAGCAGGGCGAAGAACGCCAGGGACAGCGTCCCGGCGAGCAGCGCGTCACGCTTGGCCATGCCGGTCTCGAGCTCGGCGTACGTCGGCAGGTACGAGGTCCATGTGTAGTACGCGAGGGTGCCTCCGGCCGTGATGCCGCCGATCAGCAGCGAGGCGCCGGGGTGGTGCCGGAGCGCGTCGAACAGCCCGGGGCGGGGGGCTGCGGCGGGGTGAGCGGCGAGGGTCTCCTCGGCGCCTCGCCGGATCCAGAACCCCGCGAGGCTGAGGACGGCGCCGAGCAGGAAGGGCACGCGCCATCCCCAGCCGTTCATGGCGTCCTCGGGGAGCGCGGCCACGAGCAGTGCGGCGAGGCCGGAGGCGGCGAGTTGGCCGATGGAGGTGGAGACGTACTGGAACGACGAGAAGAGGCCTCTGCGGCCGGGCCCGGCGGACTCCACGAGGAAGGTGGTCGACGCGGCGAACTCCCCGCCGACGGAAAGACCCTGGAACAACCGCGCGGTCACGAGGACGACCGGGGAGAGCACGCCGACGGCCGCGTACGTCGGAGTGAGGCCGACCAGCAGGCTGCTGCCTCCCATGAGCAGGATGGTGACGGTGAGCGCGGTGCGCCGGCCCCGCCGGTCGGCGATCGCGCCCATCAGGAGCCCGCCGACCGGGCGCATGAAGAAGCCGACGGCGAAGACGGCGAAGGTGGAGAGCAGCGGGACCAGGGAGTTGCTCGCGCCGGGCGGGAAGACCTGCCGTGCGATGTGGGTGGCCAGGAAGGTGTACGCGTACCAGTCGTACCACTCCACGGCGTTGCCGACGGACGCGGCCAGCAGTTGACGTAACGGGTGGCGCGGCGGGGCGGGGGTGTGCGTAGCGGTCTCTGTCATGATCACGCTCTGCCCGGCGGGAGCCGCCCCTACGCCACGGGCCACCTCCGCTGCGCCTCCTCCCCGGACATCCGCTGCCAGCGGACCGGGCGCACGTTCCTATCCGTACGCGGCCGCGGGCAGCGGCTCACGGGCTGCGTGCCAGGCGGGCGGGAGGGCTGCGACGCCCGTGCGGGCGGCGATGACCCCGCCCGCGATGGCGCACGTGGTGTCGATGTCCCCGCGCCCGGCGACGGTGGACCACAGGCCCTCGTGCAGGTCGTCGAGGTGGGTCGCCGCGCACCAGAGGGCGTAGGGCACGGTGTCGGGCCCGGACATCCGGTAGCCGGAGCCGAGGACCTCCGCGGCGTGCCGGGCCGAGGTCCGCTCCGGCATCCGGGCCGCGATCCGCAACCCGGACCGGACGTCGCCGACGGGGAGCCGTTCGGCGACGGCGCGGAGGAAGTCCGGCCGCGCCGGGACGGCTCCGCCCCGGCTGCGGGTAGCCAGCGCCGCGGCCACGGCGACCGCCACTGCTCCGGCGACGGCTTCCGGGTGGTGGTGCGAGACCTCGCTCTGCTTGGCGGCCTGCTCGGCGACGGCCTCGAGGTCTTCGGCGAGCCAGGCGCCGAGCGGGGCCACACGCATGGCAGCGCCGTTGCCCCAGGAGCCCTGGCCGCCGAACTGTCCGGCGACCACCTCCCGCCAGGCTTCGCCCGAGCCGATCCGACGGAGCACGTCGTGCATCGAGGCTCCGTAGCCGCGGTGCATGTCGTCGGCGTAGGCCGTGGCGAGGCGCAGGGCGAGGCGGTCCTGGTCGACGGTTCCGCCGCCCTCGGCGAGTTCCCGGACGAGCACGAGTGCCTGGGCGGTGTCGTCGCTCCACTGCCACAGCGGCTCCGGGGGCAGGATCCGTGCCTCCAGGGCTGCCGGGCCCTCGCAGCGCAGGATGCCGAACCAGCGGTCGCCAAAGGCATCGCCGAAGGCGAGCCCGGCCAACGAGTCCCGCGCGGCGGGAGGCAGCTTGATCACCGATCAATTGTCACAAGGCGCCGGCGCCCTCGGCACCGCTTTTTCGGCGCGGGCCGTGCCACTGACGTGCCCCAAGCTCTGCGGTGCGGCTCGTGGTGGAGCACGACCTCGGCGGATGCCGCGTTCTGCACGGGGCTTGACGGGCGCGGTCCGATGCCGTGTCATCGAGAAGGAGACGACGACGGCGGGTGACACGATGGCGACAGCCGGACACGACGGGCCCGGCGCCGAGCCCGCACGCGACCGTGCGGATCAACAGCCCGGCTCTCCCGAACCTGCGCGTGGGCAAGGCAGTTGGGCCGCAGACCACGTACCTCTGATCATCCTCGCTCTCATCGTCCTGGTGCTGGGGATCGCCGGCCTGGCGTCCAACGACAGCGTCACCTGCCCCGGCGGGGCGACCAGCTGCGGCACCCCCTGAACGACTGGGTTCGTCGACGCGGGCGAGGGTCAGCTCCAGGAGCCGGCCCGGGGCCGGGGTCCGGGAGGGCGGCGTTCAGCGTTTGCGGCGCCGGGCGAGGCGGGCACGGTGTCCCGACGGGGCCGGGGCGGCCAGGGCGAAGGTCACGGCGATGCGCGCCCCTCCGAGCGGCCCGCGCGTGACGCGCACCGTACCGCCGGTCGCGGTCGCGGCCCGTCGCGCGATGTCGAGGCCCAGCCCCGTGGAGCCGGTGCTGCTTCCGCGGGACAGGGCCCGGTCCGGTTCCGGGATGCCCGGTCCGCCGTCCTCGACGACCAGCTCCACGGCCTGGGCCGTGCGTACGACACCGACGGCGAACGCGGTCCCCTCCGGGGTGTGGCGGAAGACGTTGCCGATGAGGGCGTCCACCACGGCGGCGACGTCGTCGTCCGAGAGACCGACGGCCGTGGGCTCCTGGGTGATGTCCAGGCAGCAGGAACGGTCCTGCTGCTCCCCCAGGACCGCCCAGAAGGCCGTCCGGCGGCGGACGACCTCCGCCACCTCGCTGCGCGGGCCCCCGCCCCCGGCCGCACCGGCCCCGCCTCCCGGGGGCCGTTCCGTACCGAGCAGGCCCTGGCCCATGGGGCCCACGGCGAGCGGGGTGCGCGCCGCGGCGATGATGGCCTGCAGCTCGGTCTCCAGCTCGCAGACGGCCGCCTCGACCCTGGCCGACTCCGGCGTGCCCGCCATCCGTTCCGATGCCAGGTGGAGTGCGGTCAGCGGGGTGCGCAGCCGGTGCGAGAGGTCGGCGACGAGTTCGCGTTCGACGGCGAGCAGTTCGTTCATGCGCTGGGCCATCGCGTTGAAGGCGACGCCCGCATCACGCAGTTCCCGGGGGCCCATGGGTTCCACCCGGGCGTCCAGGTCGCCCAGTCCGAGCGCGCGCGAGGCCTGCGCGAGCCGCTTCGAGGAGCGGACCACCTTGGCCCCGAGCCGGTCGGCGACCAGCACCGAGCCGGCGATCAGCCCCACGGCGAGGAAGCACATCACCGCCCACGACTGCGCCACCCCTCGGGTGAGTTCCTCCTCGGGCACGAAGTTCTCGATGACGGCGACCTTGTCACCCGGCAGCACCACGGGCTGCAGGCAGACCCACCCGCCGGGCACCTCCTGCGAGATCGACTCCCGCCCCCGCTGCGCCCGTTCGAGCAGCGCGCCAGGAGCCTTGGAACGGCCCAGGGATCCCGCCCCCGGCAGGTGCACGACCAGGTGGTCCGCCGCGTCCAGGCCCGCCGCGGACTCCCGCAGCGCGTCCGGATCCGTGGTCAGGGCGAGCACCGGCGCCAGGGCGGCGCCGCGCTGCTGGGCCGCCGTCACGCCCTGCTCCTTGACCAGCGACATCACCAGGGCGGCCAGCGGTATGAGGAAGGACAGGGCGACCATGGAGGTCACGGCGAGGGCCACGCCGGCCAGGGAACGCCTCAACGCGGTGCCACCAGCTTGATGCCGACGCCGCGCACGGTCAGCAGGTAGCGCGGGGCGGCCGCCCGTTCGCCGAGCTTGCGGCGCAGGGAGGACAGGTGCACGTCGACGGTCTGGTCGTCCACGTACGGCTCGCGCCACACCTCGGTCAGCAGACGGCGTTTCGAGACGACCTGGCCGGTGTGGTGCGCGAGGAACGCGAGCAGGTCGAACTCCCGCCGGGTCAGGCGCAGCTCCTGTCCGGCCAGGTGCGCGGTGCGCGCGCCCGGGTCCACCGCCAGCTCGCCCACGACGGTGGGCCGCAGGGGGTCCCCGGCCTGCGCGGGCGCGGCGCCCGCCGTACCGCCGGCGGCGGCGGGGGGCGCGCTGCCGGTGCGCCGCAGGACGGCGGAGAGGCGGGCGAGGAGCTGGCCCCCGGAGAAGGGTTTGACCAGGTAGTCGTCGGCGCCCGCGTTCAGGATGTTGATGATCTCGGACTCGTCGTCGCGGGCGGTGGCCACCAGCACCGGCACGGAGGATATGCCGCGGATCATGCGCAGGGCGTCCCCTCCGTCCAGGTCGGGCAGTCCGAGGTCGAGGACCACCGCGTCCACGGGCGCTTGCGTGACCTCGCGCAGCGCCCCGAAGCCGTCGGCGGCGCTGCGCACGGCGTACCCCTGCTCGGCCAGGACCTCGATCAGTGACTGGCGGATGCTGGGGTCGTCTTCCACGACCAGGACGCTCGGCATGCGGACACCTTAGAGGCTCGGTCCGGCGGTGGATGCGGTCAGGGCGTGACGAAGGCCGGACCCTTGTCGATGACGCGCACCCGCACGGGGCGGTCGGCCACCGGGATGGTGCAGCCGTCCTTCACGCTGCAACTCGCGTAGCCGATCAGCACCGTCGCGTCGCCGCTGCCCGATGCGCGGACGGGGAGGGTGGTGGTGACCGGGCCGTCGGGGTAGACGGGAAGCGGGGAGTCGACCCCCGGCACCCGGATCGGCCGCACCGTCTGTGCCGCCGTCAGCGGGCCGTCCGCCGCGAGGGTGCCGGTGACGGTCACCGCGGTCGGCCGGCCCACGCCCTCGACGCCGGTGGGCGGCAGGGCGGTGCTGTAGAGGTGGAACCCGGCGGCTTCGGGCGCGAAGACCGCGGTGAGGGTCCCGGTCCCCTTCGCGGCCTGCCAGCCGGAGACCGAGAGCGTGACGGTGACGCCGTTCTCGGAGAAGCGCGCCGTGGGCGGGGGTCCGTCGGCGGCGGCCCCGGCGGGCTTGCCGCCGCAGGCCACGAGCACGGCCACGGGGAGGAGGGCGCCCGCGGTGCGTACCGTGCGCCGGAATCGGGTGTGCGGGGAGAAGTTCATCGGTGTGCCTTCGTGTCGGGGGTCGTCGGGGGTCGGGGCCTCCGGGAGGCCTCCCGGGGCCCTACAGGACCGTTCCGTCGACTAGGGCGGCCGCGTCCGGGGCCGCCGCCAGCGGGGCCGCGGCCGGCTTCCAGTGCACGGGCGCCGTCATCCTTCCGCCGCCACACGGGCGACCAGGGGCCTCAGTTGCTCGGCGCTGACGGCGCCCCCGATGGCCACGGCGACGCGGCCCCCGCGGTCGAGGACGAGGGTCGAGGGGATCGTCCGCGGGTTGAGCACCGCCGGCGGGAAACGCAGCAGGAGCGCGCCGGTGGGGTCGTGGAGGCTGGGGAAGCCCAGGCCATGGGCGCGTACGAAGGACCGCGCCGCATCCCGGTCCCGGTCCCGGGTGTTGATCCCGAGGAAGCGGACCCCTTCGCCCCGGACCTGACCGCTGAGCAGCACGAGCTCGTCGGCCTCCGCGCGGCAGGGTGCGCACCAGGAGCCCCAGACGTTGAGGACGACCACCTCCCCGCGGAACGCGGAGAGCGAGACCGGCCTCCCGTCCAGGTCGCTCCCGGTCAGCGCGGGCGCGGACGGGCGGGCCTGCGGGGCCGCGACCACGGCTCCGGCCGCAGGCGTGGCGGCGACGGTGCGGGTGCCCGCGGCAGCTCCGGCGCCGGAGTCGTCCGTGACGATGCCGGTCAGCGTCAGTGCCACCGCCACGGACAGGCCGGCGCCGACCGGGACCGAGACGGCCGTGCGTACCCGCCGTCTCACGGGGCCCACTTGCGCAGGAAGGCGTTGATGCCGTCCGCCGTCAGCGACGGGTTGCCCGTGGCATGGGTGTCGACCCGCGTGGTGCCGGACGGCGAGACGACGACCAGCACGGGCATCGTGTAGGTCCCGCCCGAGGGGCTGTACTTGCGCAGCAGCGCGGAGTTGGCGGAGCTGTTGCCGCCGATGTCGACCTTGACGAGGTGGTAGTCGTCCGCGAGGAGCGCCGAGGTGACCAGCTGGGCGAACACCTTGTCGGCGGCCTTGCAGTTCCCGCACCAGTTGGCCCCGAAGTCGAGCAGGACCATCCGGCCGTCGGACTTCGCCGAGCGCAGGGCCTCGTCGATCAGTGCCTGCGCGTCGGCCGAACTGTCGTAGCCGGGGCCGGGGACCTTGGCCGGTGCGGGCGCGGGGGCGGGGGCGGCGGACGTCGGCTTGGCGCCACCGGACCCGGAACCGGACCCCGATCCGGAGCCGGTTGCGCTGCCGCCGCCGCTACGGGCGGTGCCCGGTGACGAGCCGGGGGCGGAAGCGGATGCCGAGGCGGAGACGGAAGCGGAGGCGGCGGCGGACGGCAGGACCGAGGCGGTGGCGGACACCTCGGGGAACGCGCCCGGTGACGTCCCGTCCGCGGGCAGCGCCGACGCCGACTCCCCGGCGCCGGCCGGCGCGGCGGAGCCGACGGGTGCCTGGGAGGGCCCGCACGCGGTGGCCAGCCCGGCCACGACCACGGCGGCGGCGACCAGCGGGAGGCGCCGGGCAAGCGGTGGGCGGGAGGGCGTCGTGCGGAGTCCGGAGCGGACGGATCGGAGCATGCGAGAGCTCATGGCGAAGACCCCAAGGCAGGTTCGGACGACGGGACGGCGGGGCGCGTCCCGGCTCGGTGAAACCGGGGCCGACGCTGCACGGGGGCTCGTGCCCCGGCGCCGGCGGCCGCTCGGCTGACGCGAGCATAGGGCCGCCGGGGCCCCGTGGAACCGGCTCGGGGCGATCTTGAGGATGCCCTAAGGAACAGCTCACCTTCCGCTTCGCCGCGACCCGGCCCAGGGGGGCACAAGGGCCGCGAACGAGGCGAAAGCGACGGGGCTGCCGAGCAGTACGGACCGTGCGGCCAAGCGCTGTCGTTCGGGCCGGCGAGCGGCCGAGCAGCCGGGCGGCCGAGCGGCCCGGCCTGCCGTCAGAAGGAACTCTCGCGGACGCTCGCCTTGGCGGACGGGGTGATCGTCGCCGTGATCACCGACCGGTGGTCGTCGCCGCTGAAGGTGACGGTGAGGGTGTCGTCGGAGGCCTGCGAGGTGGTCGTCCGGAAACCCAGGCCGGGAACCGCGGAGATCAGGCACACGCCCCGGCTCCCGTACCGGACCGTGACCTTGCCGCCCTGCGAGGGGACGGTGTGCAGACCCGCTCCGCCCTGTTCGCAGTCGACTCCGGACCGGGGCGCGCTGGTCCGGGGAGCCTCCGAGGAGGCCTTGGCGGGGGTGGGGCCGGGAGCGGGAGGCGCCGATGAGGGCTGCGGCGTCACGGACGGCGAGGGGCTCGTGGAAGCGCTCGGGGTCGGCGAGGCCTGATCCGGTCCGGGGCTGCCCGCCTGCCAGGCGGGGGGCGTGTCGATGACGACCGGGGCCGAACGCGCCACGGGGGGCTTGTGGCTGGTCGAGCCGACCACGAACTGGACCGTTGCGAGCACGGCGGTCACGCTGGCGGCCGTGCACGAGAGCCATATGAGCAGGTAGCGCGGAGTTCGGGGCACGGGCCCCATAGTGGCCGACGCGCGCCCCGGCGCGTAACCGGCGCCTTCACCGTTCCGGCACCGGTCACGCGCCGGGGCGCGCCCGGTGAACGCGGACGTCCCCCTGGCCGCGGGGGCAGGGGGACGTGGACGCCGACGGACCTGCGGGGCAGGTGCGTGGAGGCCGCTGGCAGTGGGAGGAGCGGGCGGGAACGGGCTACCTCGGGGTGCCGAAGTCCTGGGTCCACCAGGGGCCGCCGTCGCCCTTGTGGACGCCGATCCCGATCTCCTTGAAGGAGCAGTTGAGAATGTTGGCGCGGTGGCCGGAGCTGTTCATCCAGGCCGACATGACCGCGTCGGCGTCGCTCTGTCCGCGGGCTATGTTCTCGCCGAGGCCGGACCACTTGTAACCGGCCGCCTCCACCCGGCTCGTCATGGTGGACCCGTCGGGCCCGGTGTGCGACATGACACCGCTACGGGCCATCGTGTCGCTGTACGCCCGCGCCGCCGCGCTCAACTTCGCGTTGGCCGTCAGGGGGCCGCATCCGGCGGCGGCCCGCTCCTTGTTGACGAGGGCGAGCACAGCGGACTCGGCGTCCCCGTTGACGGTGCCGGAGCCCGTACCGGAGCCGGAGCCGCCGGAAGACCCGCCGGAGCCGCTTGATGAGCCGCCGGAACCACTGCCCTTCGTGGAGGTGGATCCCTGGGCCGGCTTGCCGGGCCGGTCGACCCCTGAGGTGTCGGGCGCGCTGTCGGAGCGGGTGCCATCGCCGGGTGCGGTCGACCCGTTCGCGCCGGCGCCGGGCGTCCCGGACGGGCTGGGGCTCGCGCTCGCACTCGTACTGGGGCTCGCGCTCGCCGAGGCCGAGGCCGTGGCTGCGGGGCTCCCGGCCGGGGCCGGACCGGTGGTGTCCGTCTTCGGCTGCGACGACCCCGCACCGGACGCGGCTCCGGATGCCTGCCGGTCCGTTCGGTCGCCACCGCCCGAGTCGGCCACCGCGACCCCCACCGCCACCACCGCGGCGGCCGCGGTGACGGACAGGACGATGCGCGTACGCGTCGCCTTCTTCCGGCGGGCCTCTGCACGGGACGGGGTCGCGGGGGTTCGGCTGCGGCTCATGCCGGTAACACCTCACTGGAGAGGGGACGGGAGTACGGCCGAGCCTAGGCCGCTGACCAGGGTGCATTGCGCCGCGGAGGGGGTTCTTCAGGTTCCCCTAAGGAAGCCCGCAGGATCGACACAGGGATGATCGGGGGCATTGCCCCCCAAGTCCGGCGGAGTCCACCAGGCCGACGACGGTGGTGGCGCAGACCTGGCCGAGCGGCCCGCCGGCCGTGTGCCGGAGCTGCGTGTTCGAAACGGGGAGCCCGAGCGGGTACGCCTGCGCCAGGACACCGGGCTGCGGCCGGGGCGGGCGGGCCCTCGCTCAGCCGCTGTGCCAGCCGTCCGGCTGGGCTCCGTCGATGTCGGTGAACCCGTAGGCCCGGGCGAGTTCGGCCGAGGTGACCGATCCCTGGTTCCAGCGGGCACGTGCCGGATCGACGGCCAGGGCCGCTGCCGCGCGTCCCACGTAGCGCGGGGACTCGGACCGCGCGAAGCCTTCCGGCGCGGTGGGAAGACCCCCGGCCCGGTCGCCCGCCAGGGCCTCGCGCCAGGTGGCCTCGGTGACGCCGAAGTTGTCGAGCATCATCTCCGACCGCAGCCGGCCCGGCGTGACGGCGACGGCAGTGGCTCCGTACGGCGCCAGCTCGTGCCCCTGGGAGAAGGCCAGCCGGTTCACCGCCGCCTTGGCCAGGTCGTAGAAGACGGAGATCCGGTACCAGGAGGCGTTGATGTCGGTCGTGCCGTCGGTCACCTCGACCAGCAACCTCCGGGTCGGACGATGAGCAGCGGCAGGAGGTGGTGGGAGGTGATCAGGTGAGTGTCGACGGCGAGCCGCAGGATCCGAAGGCCGTCGTCGGGATCGTGCTCCCACACCGTTGTGTTCCACTGCACGGGACCCCCTTGAGGAGTTCGGCCCCCCAGATGTCGTTGACCGGGACGTCGATGTGTCCGTACTCGTCCCGGAGGCGTTGCGCCGGACAGCGGACCTGCTCGGGATCGAGGTGGTCGACCCGGACCGCGATGCCGGTCCCGCCGAGCCGCGAGACCAGGTCCGCCGTCTCCTCGATCGTCTCCGGTCGGTCGTAGTCGGAGCCGTCCCGCCCCCTGACGCTGCTGCGGCCCGTGCAGATCACCGTCGCGCCCGCTTCGCCCAGCGCCGCCGCGAAGCCCCGGCCGGCACCGCGAGTCGCGCCCGCCACGCCGGCGACACGTCCGCGCAGCGCGTCGGGATCGGGCGACCACGTCATGGGGCGACTATCCCACGGCGCGGCGGCACGGGGGCTCGACGGGGTCGGCGGCATCGCATTCATGCCGGATTCCCATGGGCGTACACCTACGCAGCCACCTTGGTGATCCACCGCACACCACCCCGCCTGGACTCCCGTCGGTGGTCCCGCGTAAACATGGATCATGCCGGAAGAGTCTCCCGCCCCTGAATCCCCGCTGATACAGAGCCTGCGCACAGCCGTGGCCGCTGCCCCCGGGGACGTCCCTCTGCGGCTGCACCTCGCGGAGTTGCTGCTTTCCGCGGGGCTGCACGACGCTGCGGTGTCGGAGGTCGCGGCAGCCTTGCAGCATGCTCCGGGGGACGGAGCGGCGCGGGAGTTGATGGTGCGGGCGATGGGGATGCCGGCAGCCCTCACGCCCGTGGCCCCGAACACGTCCACGGTCTCTGATCCTGTGTCGTCCGCCGGGCCGGCCGCGTCCGCCGAATCGGCGGCGCCGGCGGAGCCGGTAGCGGAGCCGGTGGGCGCCCCCGATGAGTCGTCCCGCCGTGGCGGGTTCGACTGGCGGGCGGCCGAGCAGGAGGTCGACGGCATCGTCGAGCCCCGGTTCGTCGAGCCCCCGCTCAGCGCCTGCGGCAGCGGCGACCCCGGGGACGCCGATGCCTGGGAGGTGTCCGCTCCCGGCGTCGTACGGCTCGCGGACGTCGGCGGCATGCAGGAGGTGAAGGACCGTCTCGAAGCCGCGTTCCTCGCGCCGATGCGCAACCCCGAACTGCGCAAGCTGTACGGCAAGAGCCTGCGCGGCGGGCTCCTCCTCTACGGTCCGCCCGGCTGCGGCAAGACCTTCATCGCCCGTGCCGTCGCCGGCGAGCTCGGCGCGAGCTTCCTGTCCGTGTCCGTCAACGACGTCCTCGACATGTGGATCGGCAACTCCGAACGCAACATGCACGAGGTCTTCGAGACCGCCCGCCGTCAGGCGCCCTGTGTCGTCTTCCTCGACGAACTGGACGCGCTCGGCGCCAAGCGCAGCCGTACGCAGCACAACGGCATGCGCAACACCGTCAACCAGCTCCTCACCGAGCTCGACGGCATCCACTCCGCCGCCAATGAAGGCGTGTTCGTCCTCGCCGCCACCAATGTCCCCTGGGACGTGGACATCGCGCTCCGGCGTCCGGGACGGCTCGACCGCACTCTGCTCGTCCTGCCGCCCGACGCCACCGCCCGCGAGGCGATCCTCCGCTACCACCTGCGCGAACGTCCCGTCGAGGGAGTCGATCTGGGACGTCTCGTCAAGGTGACGGACGGCCTCTCGGGGGCGGACCTGGCCCATGTGTGCGAGTCGGCGGCCGAGAGCGCGCTGCTCGACTCGGTACGCACCGGCCAGATCCGCATGATCGGAACGAAGGACCTGCTCGACGCTGCGAAGTCGGTGGTCCCGTCGACCGAACCGTGGTTCGCGGCGGCGCGGAACGTGGCGATGTTCGCCAACGAGGGCGGCATGTACGACGACCTGGTGACGTACCTGAAGAAGAGGCGGAAGCTGTGAGCGGGAATCCGGTGGTGGCGCGCGCCGGTGCGCTGCAGGCGGCAGACCGGTTCGAGGAGTCCAAGGGCGTGCTGGCCCCCCACCTCGCCGAGGAGCCGGACGACGCATGGGCCTGGCAGCTGCTCGCCGTCGCCCACGAGAGACTCGGCGAGTACGAGCTCGCGGAGCGGGCGGCCACCGAGATGCTCCGGATCTCGCCCGGGCACGTCGGCGCGCTCATTCTGCTGTCCCGGGTGCTGCTCCGCCTGGGCAGGCCGTCCGAGGCTCGGGCGGCGGCAGAGGAGGCCGTCCGCAGAGCGCCCGACAAGTGGTCCGCGCATTTCGCGCTGTCCGGCGTGCTCGTCGCCTATGCGACGGCCCCGCCTGCCGATCACGAGCGAGCGTACGAGGCGGCCCACGAGGCCGTGCGCCTCGCCCCGCATGAGCCCGACGCCCACCAGGCCCTGTGCTTCACGGCCGTACGCACGCAGCGTCAGGACGTCGCGAAGCAGGCCCTGGTCGAATGGCTGCGCCTCGACCCGTCCAACGAGACGGCACAGGCCATGTACACCGACGCGATGGCCAACACCCCGGACGTCACGGCCGCCCGGGCCGCGGAGATGTACTCCGCAGGCCTGGCGGGCGCACCCCAGTCCCCGATGCTGCGCAGCGGCCTCGACCATGCCACGTACCGCCTGCTGCGGGGAACGCGCTGGCTCGCGTTGGTGTGCCTGGCAGCTGCGGGAACGATGATCGACCTTTTCGCCACGGCCAAGGACCCGACCTTGCGGGAGCTGCCCGTACCGCTCGGCAACCGGCTCTGGGTGCTGATGGTCATGGCCGCGATCTGGGGCTTCGGCGCGCTGTTGCGCTACCACCGGCTGCGTACCGGAGTGCAGCTCAACATCCGCTCCCTCGTACGCCGTGGCCGCTGGGCCCGGATCGTGCTGGGACAGGCTGCGTGGACCATGCTCTGCGCACTGCTGATATCCCAGATTCCGTGGACCGATCGGAGTGTGCCCGAGGTCCTCTTCTGGGCCGGCTTGATGGCCTCGTTTTCGACCATGGCGTACGACCGCCGGAAGACCGGGTGACCGGACGATCCTCAGCAGTCGTCGGCCCTCGTCGTCGAGGTCCCGTGCAAGGACGACGCCTGCTGCTGCTCGGGGGCTCGGAGCCGGGCACGGCCCTCACCCACCTGAGGCAGGTCCACCACTGCCGACTGACCGACGGGGAGGCGGTGATCACCGGCAGGGGCGAGCTGACCTGGCCGAACGGCGATCCCGTGCGTCGATACACCCGCCCTGTCGGCTGCGGGTCCCACCTCTACGTGCGCAACCGCCCCTCCCTTCCGCCCGGCCCACGTCATCTTGCGCCATGGCTCGGTCGATGACCCGTCGATCTGTCGCTGATCTCGTGATGTCAGCCGTCGAAGCGGATCCAGTCGACCTGCAGGTCGACCAGCGGTGCCAGGGCGCTTCGGTGGGTGGCGCCGGCCCAGACATCGAATTCTTCGCTGTCCTCGCTGCTGACATGCACGACGAGGCCGGGGGCCACGTAGAAGTGAGTGGGCGGGGCTGTTCGCGAGCCCGCACGGTTCAGCCGAGGACCGCGGTCACCTCGCGGCGGGTCGCCTCCGACAGGAGGGGCGCCCAGCGGGTGAACAGCTCCAGCAGGGCCGCCCCGTTGCGCTCGCGGAAGGACTCGTTCACCTTGGCCAGGTCGAGCTCGTTGGCCACCGTGAGCTCGGCGAAGTCGCGGCGCTGCTGCGGGGACGGGGTGAACTCCTCACCGGTGAAGCGGTCCCGGAAGGTCACCGACGCCTCGTCCGGGGCGGCGAGGCTGGGGTAGGAGGCCTTGCGGTCGCAGCTGGCGTAGAAGTACACGAGCTCCTCCGCCTCCGTACCGATCGCCTCGGCGAGGCGGGCGCGCTCGGACAGCTCCAGGAGTACCAACGGCAGCCCGTCTGTGCCGTAGAAGGCGTGGCACAGGGCCGCGGTCTGCAAGGCGGGCCGTGCACCCCACGCGGCGAGCAGCGCCTCGACGCGCAGCAGGTGGGTCAGGAGCGTGCCGCCGGAGTGCTTGGTCGTCTCCGCTCCCATCTCCTTGAGCAGGGCTATCGCCGGCGAGTCGGTGTGCTGGTCATCGCTGTGCATCATGGGCCCATCATGACGAGGTCCCCGCGCCGGCGTACACCGGGACCGGCATGCGGACACCGGGGCGGCCCGTGCCGTACGGACCCGGTCGCCGGGGCTCGCGGGGCGTCGGGGCGTCGGCGGACAGGGGCTTGGCGCGGGCCCCCAGGTACGACACGGCCGGCCGTGGTCAATGCTTCGTCGTGTCGCGCGCTGCGGACGATCGACGGGTCAACCGGACCGCGGGATGCTGCCGGCGGCGGCCGGCAGGAGGTTTCGCCAGTCGGCGGGCCAGTTGGCCAGGGCGAGGATGCCCATGATGACGAGGTGGGTCGGCGCGGCCCAGCTTTCCACCGCCGGGTCGTGGTTGACGATGTGGGTGGTGGCCGCGCCGGTGAGCACGAACGTCAGCGTCGTGGCGGCCAGGAAGCGTGTGCGCCGGTCAGGGATCACGAGGAGGACGGCGGCGACACCTTCCAGGGCACCGACCACGAAGCGCATCCAGGACGGGTAACCCCAGTCGGCGAACTTCAAGGAGTACGCGGTGCTGAACATCGTGTCGCCCGGCCACCACTTCGTCACGGCTCCCAGCGCGAACTCAAGGGCCAGGAACCAATACAGGCCGGTTTTAGCGTATTTAAGCATGTGCATACCTTTCGGGGGGGTTGGGTGGCGTCGGCTCTCAGTCCCGCAGGGCGGCGATGGCCTTCTCGATGCGCCGCAGTCGCGTCTCGGGCTTCTTCGCGCTCTCGATGGCGCGCACGTGCTCTCGCTTCCGGCTGTCGGTGAGGCCGTCGAAGGCGGCGCGGGCGGCCGGGTCGTCGTCGAGGGCTCGGGCGAAGTCCACGGGTACGACGACGACGCGCGGCTCGGTGTCGAGCTCCACCTCGACCTCGACCTCGTCACCTGTCGCGACACCGGCGGCCTGCCGGTTGGCGTTGCTGAGGCCGAGCAGGTGACGGCCGCGCAGGATCGCGACGCGGCTCTTCCAGCGATGCCCGTTGACGGTGATCGTCACCGGCGGTCGCGCGCCCTCGCCGAGCGCCTCGACCACCTCGGGCGGAACCTCCAGTCCCCGCATGGGCTCGGGCGGCTCGACGAGGGTGCGGAACTTCACGACGTGCTCCTTTGGTCCGTGTGGGGCCGGGCCGGTTCCGTGGGCGGAAGCGGTGGTTGCCATGACCATCACGCTAGGGGTCGGACGGCGGCCGGGGCTTCTCGATTCCTGACCGGTCCCGCGACCTGCCCACCTCCTTCTACGAGCGCGACGGGTTCACCGCAACAGCTGGGCGAGACCCCCTGCGGACGCACGCCAGGTGTCGCACTCGCCGTTCCACGGAGCCGAGAAGCCCAATCCCTCGGGGTGGAGCTCGGCCCAGTCCTCCTCGTCCTCCTCGCCGTCCTCGGCGCGGCACTCGGTGACGAGGCCGAAGAGCACACCATCGGCGGTGAGCCGGAACGGGCGGATCGCGATGTCGCAGTACTCACGCTCTACGAGGTCGGCGAGGTTGGCGGCCAGTCGGGCCTCCGCGCGGCGAAGCACAGAGCGCTCGTCATACGGACGCATCATCTGCGGCCGTCGTACTGCACGACCGGGTCCCGCTCACCCACGTCGTCGCCGCCCACCGGGCCGGCACCGTCAACGACGCCGAGGGTCGCCCCGTCGATCAACGGTCGCCCTGTGGGCCCACCACCCCGACACCCTGCGCGCCCTCCAGGACGTCTGGCGGCTGGACGCCGACTGGAGCGCGGCGGCACGTCGGCTGCTAGCCGAGGAACACCTCACCGTCCTCGTGCCCGTGCCCGCCGGCAGCCCCTGCGGCCCCGGCTCGAAGACCGCCGCGTGCTGTACGTCAGCAGCGCCAACCGGACGGCCGGCCGGCCGCCCGCCACCACCACTGCCGACGCCTGCCTGCGCCACCTCCAGCACCGCTACGCGCCTTCGGATGCGGGCGGACGGGCGCGGTGACGGGCGGTCACCGGTCGCGGGTAACGCTCCAGCCCGGCATGTGCTCGAAGAACGCCACGGCTTCCGGCCGCCAGCGCTCCCGCCACGTGGCGGCCTGGGCCTCGGCCTGACGGGCGTAGTCGTCGGCGTCGGCCCGGAGCTGCCGGTCGACCCCGTGCGCTCGCGCGATGCGGCGTATGCGGTCGAGGGTTTCGTCGTCGCAGCCCGGATCGCCCGAGGCTTCGTCCAGCAGCTTGCGCTCGGCGTCGTCGCAGACGGCCAGAAGAGCGCGGAGGGCGTAGCTGCGGCGACCCGATCGGATGTCGGAACCGACCGGTTTGCCGAGGGCTGCCGGATCGCCGAACAGGTCGAGCCAGTCGTCGTGGATCTGGTTGGCGATCCCCAGTGCGGTCGCGTAACACCTCAGTTCAGCGTCGTACGGGGCGTGGTCGGTGCCGGCGGCGAGCAGGCCCAGACGCAGCGGGGCGAGCACGGAGTAGCGGGTGGACTTGAATTCGGTGACCGCGTGCAGGAACTCGATGTCGGGGACGGGGTGGAAATCGCGTTCCAGATCGATCATCTGCCCGGTCATCGTGGCGGCTCCCGTGTCGGCGTGGACGGCGGCCATGGCCAGGGCACGGTCGGCGGGCAGACCGCTGGTGAGCAGCACGCGCAGGGACAGGAAGGCCGCGAGGTCGCCGGCGAGGAGGGCCAGCGCGAGGGCGGTGTCGGGCTGGTCGGGGAACTCGTGACGGTAGGCGTAGTAGGTGGAGGGGCCACCGCGGCGTACGGGCGCGTCGTCGATGATGTCGTCGTGGATCAGGCCGTGGGTCTGCAGCAGTTCGATGCTGATGGCCGCTTCGTCCAGCCCTGGTACGCCCTCGTCGGCCACCAGCGCGGCGGCCTCGTGCAGGAGGACCACACGGAGCCGTTTGCCGCCGCGCAGCGACATGTCGCGTACCAAGTCGAGCGCACGGGCGGGGAAGGCGCCGTGTGACGGGGTCTCGAACATACCGCCCGCGGGGTCGGTCAGGGAATCGAAGTAGGCGGCGAAGCGGGCTTCGAAACGACGCTGGTGGCGGGACGCGCGCTGCAGGGCGGCGGAGAGGGCTTCATTCACCAGCCCAGGTTTGCACGCCGGCGTCGGCGAGGGTCGACCGGCCGCCGGTTCAGGCGTGGTCCCGGGTGCGGTCGTCGTCCCTCCTCAGGTACCGACCCCAGATCTGGGCTTTGCGATAGGGGCCGTCTCCGTCGCTGTCGTACTGGGACGCGTCAAAGGTGACCCAGTACAGCTGCTCGCCGCTGAGCGCCTGGGCATGTTCGTTGGGCTCGGGTGGACCCATGGCATCGATACCGCCCACTCTGCCCGCACCACTTCAGAAGCGCCAGAAGATAGAGAACAAGCTAATCCCGGGGTGGACGATCTCCCGTCCCAGCAGCAGGTGCTCACCGTCCTCCCACACACGTACGCACGCATACGCACGAACGCCCGGCCGGGAACACCTCGCCGGGCGTCTTCGCACACCCCCGACGGGTAAGCCCCGCGTCAGTCGATGAGAGTCTGCCGGGCCAGCAGTTCGGAGCGGACGAGTTCCAGGAGGCGGCCCGTCCAGTTGCGGCCCCGGCCCCCGTTCTCGCCCCAGAAGCCCGAGTCCGCGTCGTCGTAGTGCACGGTCGCGTCACCCGTGGCAAGCAGGATCGCCGCGAGGTCGGGGTGCTGCTCGTACTTGGCGCGCAGCAGACGGGCCATGACCGCCGTCCGGACCTGCTCCCAGCCTTCGCGCCGCGGCGCTGCGGCCGCGATCGTACGGGCCTTCGCGCCCGACTCCGCCGCCACGACCGCGGTCCGGGCCTCCGGTTCGGCGACGGACCAGGCCCAGTAGGCGTGCGCCACCGACGGGTAGGTGACGTCGCCGACGGTGATCGGGGCGGGGTAGTCATTGCGCAGGGCCTTCTTGCCCGGGTCTTCGAGCGCGCGCTGCGGATACGAGTGGTAGATCTTGACCGCGGGGGCGAAGGACTCGGCCGGCCCGTCGGCCGGCACCCGTGAAGGGGCCTTCGCGAGCCACTGCTCGCGGTCCTCGAAGTATGCGACGGCCTCGTCGTACTCCTCCTGCGTGACCGTTTCCCCGGGCTCGTCCGGGGTCCGGCCGCCGGGCCCGGCCACCAGCACCTGGAGGGGGTAGTCCTTGCGGTCCATGTCGCCGAGCGCGTAGCGCCGCACGGTCTCCGGGACGGCCAGGTAGGCGGCCCGGGCGGCGGCCCGGTTGTCCTCCGTACGGTCCGCCATGAAGACGTCCACCGCGGCGAGGCAGCGGGCGGTCGAGTCGGGGCGGCCGTTCAGCTCGTCGATGGTGTCGCGGACTTCGGCGAGCAGCAGCTCCGGAGTCAGCCAGGTGCGCGGTTCACCGAACGTCCACGAGGCCAGGTGGTGCGCGGAGGCGCGTCCGCCGTCCGGAAGGCTGGTGGCCACCCATCCGCAGCGGAGCTTCTGCTCGAACTCGTCGAGGGTGACCAGCTCCCAGCAGTCGACGAGGCCGTCGGCGTAGATGAAGAGGTCGGTGAGGAAGTAGGAGCCGCCGTTGCATATGAACGCGTGCCGCCAGGTGCCGGGTACGCGGACGCCGTCCGCCGTGCGATGGGTGATCCGATTGCCGATCATGCCGTGATGATGCCGGACGGACCGGCCGGGAAGCACCTCGATTGTGCGTCGAGGGCGCCGTGTGATGATGTGCGTCCGCTCCGGGGAGGCGATGGTGCCGAGAAGGGGCGCGCGGTGGGCCGCGGGCGCGATGACCGTGGTCCGCATGGTGCCGCTCCTGGGCCCCTGCGCACCGAGCGGTGGCGCTCCCCTCGCCAGGCCGCTGCCGTTGGACGCCGCCGAGGAGGTCGTACCGGACCGGGAGCGGGCACCACTTCGGCCGGGCGACGGAGATCGCGACGGCGGCGCCGAGGAGCGCGGTTACCTGGCCGTCGCCACGCTGGTGGGCGGCCGGCCCGTCCGCGTCCTCCATACCCACCTCGCCCAGCGCCGGCAGGGAGAGGTGCGGGCGGGCCCAGGTGGGGGTGCTCGCCGCGGAAGTCGCCCGTCACGACCGTGCGATCGTCCTCGGCGACTTCAACGCGGTGCCGCACACGCCCGAACTCGGCCCGATGTGGGCCCTGGCCGCGGACACGGACCCCGGCTGCCGCCCCTCGACCGCCGGCGCCGACGCCTGCACAGCGACCAGGACGGGCGGCTGCTGTTCTGCTGCCCGGCCCAGCCCGCGAGCTGCCCCGACATCACCCATGCCCGACAGTTGGGCTGCCGGTACTGGAGGCCTGACGAGCTCGTGATGGATCGGCCGGGGCGGCGGTCCTCGGTGGCCGGCTGACCCCGACGATGTCCGCTGTCCCGTCGGTCCGGGGCACGGTCGTGTCGATCGCGCCCCGGACCGACGCCGGAAAACGTCCGGCGCTACGAGACGGTCACGGGCGGTCCTTGGGACCATCCGCCGGGTACGGCGGCGCAGGCGCCGCCGCCTCGTTGTACGCCTTCCAGATCAGCGGCGGGAAGGCGCTGCCCCGCTCGGAATCGGGGCCGCCCACGCCCTGCATGGGCAGCAGTTGCGGGACGTCGGGCTTCGTACGGAACATCGCGACGGAGGTGCTCAGTTCCGGCGTCGCGCCGATGAACCAGGCTGAGTTCATACGGTCGTTCGGACCGGTCTTGCCCGCGCAGGACGGAACGGAGGTCCACTGGCCCTTGGGCGGTCCGACGGCGCCCCAGGCCACCTGGCGGAGCGCCGCGCCGACGATCGAGGCTGCCTCGGAGCTCATTGCCCGCCGCGGTTTGGGCTGGCCGAAGCCGTCCACCGCGACGCCGCTCCGCTCGACCTTGGTCACCGAGTAGGGTTCGGTGACCCGGCCCTGGTTGACGAAGGCCGTATAGGCGCTGGCCAGCCGGACGGCGCTGGGGGTGGAGGTACCGATGGCGAAGGTCGGCTCCAGCTCGGCCATGCTCTCCTCACGCAGTCCGGACGCGACCGCGAGCTCCTTGACTTTCTTCAGCCCGACCTTCTTGCCGGTCTCCACGAACGGCGTGTGGTCGGAGCCCACCAGCGCCGAGTGGAGGTCCACGGATGCCGTCGGCGGCCCTGCCGGCCTGGATTTCAGGGGTTCTGGGTCAGCGCCCTCGGCCGGGCGTTCACCGCTTTCGAGCTCCTTCTCCACAGCGGCGGCGTACACAAAGGGTTTGAACGCCGAGGCCGCAGGCACGCCTGAGGTGTCCGCGTTGTTGGTGAAGTGCTCGATCGCGTCGGAGCCGCCGTAGACCGCGACGATCGCTCCGTCCTCGGGGCGTATCGAGGCGGAGCCGACCTGCACGTATTGGTCCTCCGCGCGCTTCTTCGGGTCCAGTCGGTCCGCGCGCACCTGCTCGACCGCCTTGGTCAGCGCGAGCACCTTGTCCTTCTCGAAGGTGGTGTGGACGCTGTAGCCGCCACGGGCCAGATCCTTGCCCGTGATCCCGCTGCGGCTCTTGAGGTACTTGTTGGCGATGTCGACGAGGTAGCCGGTCTGCCCGGCCTGGCTGGTCGGTTTGACGGGCGGCTTCGGCTCGGGGAACTTCGTGTGCTTCGCGCGCTCCTCGGCGCTCATCGAACCCGTGTCGACCTGACGGTCGAGAATCCAGCTCCAGCGGTCCTCGGCGCGTTGGCGGTTGTCGGCGCTGAGGGACGGGTCGAAGCTCTCCGCGCCTTTGAGGACAGCTGCCAGCAGAGCGCCCTGACTGGGGTTCAGCTCCTTGGCGGGGATGCCGTAGTACGCGTACGAGGCTGCCTGGACGCCGTACGCGTCGCGGCCGAACCAAGAGGTGTTGAGATACCCCTCAAGAATCTCCGCCTTGGGCCGCTGGTTGCTGACCTTCAGGGAGAGGAAGAGTTCCTTGATCTTCCGCTGGACGGTCTGGTCCTGGCTCAGATAGGTGTTCTTCACATACTGCTGGGTGATCGTCGAGCCGCCCTGGGTCTCCTCGCCCTTGACGATGTTCACGGCGGCGCGGCCGATGCCCGTCACCGAGACGCCCGAATCATGGTAGAAGTCCGCGTTCTCCGCCGCGATGACGGCGCGCTGGACGGAATCGGGCACCTGGGAGAGCTTCACGTCCTGCCGGTTCACATCGCCTACGCTCACCATCCGGCTGCCGTCCGCCCAGTAGTAGACGGTGGCCTGCCGGCTCGCGGAGTCGTGCGGGTTCGGGATCTCAACCCGTATGTAGACGGCGGTGAAGAGGCCGGCGAGCGCGCCGGCGAAGAGCAGCAACAGGCCGGAGCACAGTTTCCAGGAGGGCGTCCAGCGCCGCCAGCCCCGCCGGCCGCGCCTGGGAAGGTCGATGAGGGGGCGACGGGCCCTCCTGCCGGCTCTCCTGCCGGCTCTTCTGCGGCTCTTCGCTCGTCGCGTAGGGCGGCGTGCGTGCTGCGGAGCTTCCCGCTGCTCTGGGCTTCCGGTGTCGTCCCTGGTGTCCGTGCTGCCCGTGCTGTCCGCGCGGGGTTTGTGGGGGAGCCTCATGGGGGATGCCGACCTCCTCGTTCGCGAGCCGTCACTTCGGGGGTGGTGACGGACTCGGCCGAGAAGATGATCAGACCGTTTTCCCGGGTTGGGCCGTTCATGAAATCCTCATACACGACACGGGGCTTAGGGTGTGCAGATCATCAACTCGTCTGTTTGATGTTGGTTTGGTTGGGGTTCCGTGCAAGGTGTGCGACGACGTCGGCTGGTGTTCAGAAGGGGATGGAATCCCTGATTCCGACTCAGCGGCGGCGTACACGGCGCCCCCGCTCAAAGTCATCACAACCGCGACGAAGTCCAGTGGCTCACCCATATCGCCCCTGGCCGATGCCGGCCCACCAGTGGCGGGCCGCCCCGGACGGTCCAGCAGGCCCATACCCTGCTCGAAGCCGGAGGCCATGCGATGGTCGCTTCAGCCCTTGACCGCGCTGACACTGTCCGGATCGGTGCGTGACCTGCCAGAGGTCGGCCTCGGCACGGGGCCGACGGGCCGGAGAGGGCTCAGCGCGTCCGGAGCGTCATCATCCTGCCTGGCCGCCCAGCCCCAGCAGGTAGGAGATGCACGGGCGTTGGGGCGGGTTTCCCCGCGCGGGCGGGCGCGGCCGTCGTCAGCTGGAGCAGACCCAGGAGCGCGACAAGGACGGCAAGGGCCGCCCTGGGCACCTTCATGGACAACAGGTTCAAGGCCGTGCCTCTCTTCGGAAACCGGCCCGTGTCGCAGAACGAAACGGACCGGGCTTGGGGAGAAACCCATCCTGAACAGGGCCGCTAACACTCCGCTGACTCCCCCCTAACGCCGCAATCGTGCACGTGAGTTGCTCCGGCCCGAGCGGTTCGGGCCGTGGAAGAGGATCGGGTCCAGCGCGGACAACACCGCCGCCGGCCCAGCCTCCCGTACCGCAGCCTCGACGTCCGCCGCGAGCTCGGCTGGGCGCCGTCTTGTGCGGACGCCGCCGCCCGCGGACTCGGTAGCGCGGTCACCGCGGCGGCGCGGTCCCCATCGGCATCAGGTGCGTTCGTAGGCAACCTTCGCAAGCTGAATGACCTGGTCACGGGTCTCTTCGTCCACGATACGAACGCTGATGCGGTACTGCTCGTTGCCGCCTTCGAGCCGGTATGCGGCGGGAGCGAGACCGCCGAGCGGCTCGTCGTCCGTGTCGCAGGGAAGCCGTAGGTTGACCACGCCGTTGTGCGCGTACACGTACGCGAACGCACCCTTCGGCGAGCCCTGCCCGCGCACCCTCAGATGGTCCCCGTAGTCCAACGCCGACTGCGCTTCGGCCCGTTGACGCCTGACACCGTGCGCCTTGACATCAGGCCAGGCAGTGGCCGGCGCTGTTCGCCGCGCCCGTCCGCCAGCCCTCGGCGGCCGTCGCGAATTCGCCGCCCTAGGCGAGACGTAACGTCTTGCCTAGGGGAGAGATGTCGCCTCGACGCGACGAGACGTCTCGCTGCTAACGGAGGGGTTACCTGTGCGTGCTTCAGCTGCTGGCAGTCAGGTCGTGCTGGCCGAGGTCGGCAAGCGGTACGCAACCCGGACGGTGCTGGACCGGGTCGGTTTCTCGGTGCGGCCCGGGGAGCGGGTCGGGGTCGTCGGGGACAACGGGGCGGGGAAGTCGACCCTGTTGCGGGTGCTCGCGGGTCTCGTGCCGGCCGGGCACGGGAGCGTACGGGCGCCGGGACGGGCCGGCCTGCTGCGGCAGGACGATCCCTGGACCGGTGAAGGCCCTTCCGCGGCAGGGGCGTTCGGGGAGGAGATCGCGTCTCGGGCTGTTGGGTGCGGTCGACGTGGGCAGGCCGCTCCGGGAGCTGTCCGCGGGGCAGCGGCGCAAGGTGGAGCTGGGCAGGCTCGTCGCCGACGGGCCGTACGACCTGCTCCGCCTCGACGGGCCGGCCAACCACCTGGCGCCGGGGACGGTGGAGGACCTGGAGGCGGCACTAGTGCCCTACGCCGGGACCCTGATCGTCGTCAGCCACGACCGCCGGCTCCGGTCCGTGTTCTCCGCGATCCCGGCCGCGCGCCGTCCCGCCGCGGCGGGTGCCTCCTCGGCGGGTCGCCTGACCGATGGGTGCGGCCGCAGAGCATCCTGCGCCTACGCGCCCTCGCGCTCCCCGCGAGACGTCTTCACGGTGTCCGTACCAGCATGGCGGTCAGAGCCAGGCCCAGGAGGGCGACGTACCCCCAGGCGTGGAGGTGATCCGCGATGCGCGGGGGCCTTCGGCGCAGGAGCACGACGACCGGGAGGGCTCCGAGGAGGAGCAGGCCGGCCGCGCCGAGGTCGACGGAGCCGACGGCCGGCACCCCCGTCCCGGTGTCCGTCCCGTGGGTGGTGGTGAGGAAGACCACGCATGCCGGGGCGCTGATGGCGGCGGTGAGGGGGTTGGCCAGTGCCGCCGCGGTGCCCATCGGGAGTCCCGAACGCCGCAACAGCGGTACGGTCATGACACTCCCTCCGACGCCGAGGAGCGAGGCGACCGCGCCGATGGGCATCCCGAGCGCGGCGGGTATCGCGAACGACCGGTGCCCGGCGGCGGCGTCGGCAGCGGTCTCCGGGCGCAGGAACCCCGGGCGGGCGAGCACGTCGACGACGGTGACCGTCAGATAGGCCACGAACCCCCAGTGGATCAGCACGGCCGGCGCGAAGGCCGCGGCGAACGCGCCGCAGGATCCCCCGGCCCCGAGCAGGAGCAGCAGCGGGGCGGTACCCCGCAGGCGGCGCAGGACCGGCCGGGGCGTGGCCGCGGTGGCCACCACCGCGCCCGTGACCATCACCAGCGACGAGGTCGCCACCGCGACGGTCGCCGCTGCTGTACCCGCGGCGGCGTCCACCCAGATGATGACGGGGACGGTGACGAAGCCTCCTCCGAAACCGAACAGCACGGTGGTCAACCCGGTCAGGACCCCGATGACGACAAGAACGAGAGCACTCATGGGCCCAGTCCAGTCGAGACTCCGTGCGCCGACGATCGACTGACGGTCCGCTTCTTTCGAGTTTCGGCCATAGGCTCCTTCCATGCGCAACGTGCCCCTCGCGCGCGTCGACCACCTCCCAGCCGAGGTGCTGCCGATCGCGACCGACTACCCGCCGGACACCCTCCTCGCCTGGCACGAGCACCGCCGGGCGCAGTTGCTGTACGCCGCGACCGGCACGATGCTCGTGGAGACCGACGACGGGGCGTGGACCGTCCCGGGCGAACGCGCGGTCCTCATCCCGCCGCGGACCCGCCACCAGGTGCGGATGCTGGACACCCAGACCTCCAGCCTCTACATCGAGCCGGCCGCCGTACCGTGGTGGCCCACCGCCTGCCGGGTCGTGGAGGTCCCGCCGCTGCTGCGGGAACTGCTGCTCGCCGCCGCCGACCTGGAGGCCGACTACGCCGCGGACAGCCGTGCCGGCGCGGTGATCGCGCTGATCCTCATGGAGACGGCGGCACTCTCCGAGGTCCCGCTGCACGTCGCCCTCCCCCACGAGCAGCCGTTCTCCGCGTTGTGCCGCGACTACCTCGCCCACCCCGACGTGGCGGTGAGCAACACCGACTGGGCACACGCCGCAGCCATGAGCGAACGCATGTTCACCCGACGCTTCCGGCGCCTGACTGGGACGAGCCCCGCGGCCTGGCGCTCGCGGGCCAGGTTGCTCGCCTCGATCCCCCTCCTGAGCCACAAAACCATCACCGAAGTCTCAACCCTCCTGGGATACGCCTCCCCGGCCGCCTTCTCCTACGCGTTCACCCGCGCCTTCGGCGTGCCGCCGTCCTCCATGAGGCACCGCTGACGGTCACCCCCCTGGGTGTTCAGTGGGGTGACCGGGGTGTGGACGCTGCTCACAGCCAGCCGCTGCGCTGTGCCTGGAGGGCCATCTGGAAGCGGTTCTCGGCGCCCAGGCGGGCCATCAGGATCTGGAGCCGGCGGAAGAAGGTGCGGCGGCTGATGCCCAGTTCGCGGGCGATGACCTCGTCGCTCGCGCCGCCGGCGAGGAGGCGGAGCAGGCGGCGGTCGGCCGGTGGCAGGCCGGCCGGGCGGGTGGCGCGACCGTGGAAGGGGAGGGCTTGCTGCCAGGTCTGCTCGAAGAGCGCGAGGAGTGCGGAGAGCAGACCGCACGGCTGCACCACCAGCATCGTGTTGTGTACGTCCGCCTCCCTGATCGACAGGGACACCAGCGCGTACGCCTCGTCGATGATCACCAGCTTGACCGGCACCGTCGGCGCCACTCGGGCCTGCTCGCCGGCCTCGATGCACGGCTCGATGGCCGTCTCCAGCTGCCCGGGCATCTCCATTGACGCCTTCGAGTAGACGACCCGCTGCGTCACGCCGCGGGCGAGTGTCGCCAGCGCGTCATCGAGGGCGCCGACCAGCGGGAAGTAGGGCGGCGAGTCGAGCTGACGGATCTGCGCGCGGGCGCTGGTCCAGGCCTGACGCATCCTCGGGCCGATGGCGTCGCCGGTCACCACCTCGACGAGGTTGTCGTTGTACGCCGCGAGCCGCTGGCGGCGGAACGATTCGAACGCGCCGCCCACCGCGATGCGTGACCCCTCCAGCTCCGCCGCCCGGTGCCTGGCGAGGATCTCCAGGCCCGCGGCGGGAGGCACTGGTGCCACCACGTCCGCGCCCTCCGCGGCGGCGCTGGCCAGCCCGGCGTCGACCAGCTCGCCGTACGCCGCGGCGAACTCGGCGCTGTCCAGCCCGGCCGCCTCCCCGATCTCGGCGAGCGGAGCGGGGGCCAGTTCGAGGAGGGACAGGTACACGCGGCCCGCTGCGGGGCCGATCCCCAACATCCGCAGGGCCTCGCCCAGTTTCGCGTTCGCCATGCACCGCATTATCGACGACCACAGGGCAGGAGTGGCCGATCAGTGCCACTGGCACAGCCGGCCCTCCTGAGCGTGCCGTCCCGCAGTACCGTCCGGAAGCCGCCGGCCTCTCGGCAGGCGAACCCCATCCGGAAGAAGCAAGAAGGAGAACGACGTGACGAAGGGTCGCAAGAACGGCCTCTACTCGGGAGTCTCCGAGGAACTGTCCGCTCTGATGAGGACGGGCTGGGCGGACACCGAACGGCACGGCCTCCCGCTCGACGAGCAGGCCCCGTACGCGGCCCGCCGCCGCGCCGCGCTCTCCGCGCGTTTCCCCGGCGAGCGGCTGGTGATCCCCTCCGGCAACCTCAAAGCCCGCTCGAACGACAACACCTACCCGTTCCGCCCGTACTCCGGCTACGTCCACATGACCGGGGACCAGGCCCGCGACTGCGCGCTCGTCCTCGAACCCCGCCCGGACGGCGGCCACGACGCGTACTGCTACCAGCTGCCGCGTGACGGCCGGGACACCGACGAGTTCTGGCTGGGCTACACCGCCGAGCTGTGGATGGGCCGACGCCGCTCCCTCGCCGAGTCGCAGGGCGTGCTCGGGCTGTCCTGTCGCGACGTCCGCACCGCGGCGCAGGACCTGGCCGCCACTCCTGACGTGCCCACCCGCATCGTCCGCGGCGTCGATTCCACGCTGGAGGCCGCGGTCACCACCGACGCCGCGCGCGACGCCGAACTGGAGGAAGCGCTGAGCGGGCTCCGCCTCGTCAAGGACGCCTGGGAGATCGGCGAGATGCGCAAGGCGGTGGATTCCACCGTGCGCGGTTTCACCGACTGCGTCGGCGAACTCTCGCGGGCGGTCGCGTCCTCCGAGCGGTGGATCGAGGGCACCTTCTTCCGCCGGGCACGGCTGGAGGGCAACTCCGTGGGCTACGGCTCGATCTGCGCCGCGGGCGAGCACGCCACGATCATGCACTGGAACGACAACGACGGTCCGGTACGCCCCGGCGACCTGCTCCTGCTCGACGCCGGCGTGGAGACGCACACCCTCTACACCGCCGACGTCACCCGCACCCTGCCGATCGGCGGCACGTTCACGCCCGTGCAGCGCAAGGTGTACGACGCCGTGTACGAGGCCCAGGAGGCGGGCATCGCCGCAGTGAAGCCGGGGGCCGCGTACCGCGACTTCCACGTGGCGGCACAGCGGTACCTGGCGGAGAAGCTCGTCGAGTGGGGCTTCATCGAGGGCCCGGCGGACCGCGCCTACGAGCTCGGCCTGCAGCGCCGCTTCACCATGGCCGGCACCGGCCACATGCTCGGACTGGACGTCCACGACTGCGCCGAGGCCCGTAACGAGGAGTACGTCGACGGCGCGCTGGAGCCGGGCATGGTGCTCACGGTGGAGCCGGGCCTGTACTTCCAGCCGGACGACCTCACGGTGCCCGAGGAGTGGCGCGGCATCGGAGTCCGGATCGAGGACGACCTGCTGGTGACCGCCGACGGCAACGAGAACCTCTCGGCGGGTCTGCCGCGCTCGGCGGACGAGGTCGAGGCGTGGATGGCCCGCGTCGCGGGCTGACGGGATCCGGGGACGGCGGGGACCGCCGGCGGAGGCGCTCGTCGAGGCGCCGGCGAGTCCCCGCCGTCGGCCCCCGGGAACCCCAGAGGCTCAGCGAGGCCAGGAAGACTCCGGCGTGGTAACGGTCGGCGAGCCTGTCGAACCTGGTGGCGTCGTTGACATCGCCGGGCGTGAGCACGATCGACAGAGGCAGGCCCCGGCCGTTGACGGCGAGGTGGACCTTGGTGGTCAGCCCGCCTCGGGACCGGCCGAGGGCTTGACGCGTCTGCGAGCCGCCCGGACGCAGGCCCGGGGGGCGGTGCCCGCCGGGGTGCGGTGTGCGATCCGCATCCGGGCTCCGGCGAACTCCACCGTCTCGCCCGGCAGGATCAGCAGCCCGGCCTCGCCGTCCGGCCCGGACCCGATCCGCCGGACCTGGACCGCCGGGCCCAGCCCGCCGGCCATGAACACCATCGGGTCGACCTCCCAGCCGTGGCCGGCCAGCCAGCGCTCCAGTGCCTCGCCGTCCGCCACCTCCGCACCGCGCGGCCACGCATACGTCGTCGTGCTCTCCATGCCTACCCCCTGTAGCTGATGGGACCACCGGCCCAGATGGTGCCACCCGCCTCCGACAACGGCCCCATGGATTCCGTGCCCGGCGACTCGTACTGAGAGGTCTCCCCTTGAGGCCTCAAGGCAGGCATCCCGTTTCGTCCTGGGGATCGAAGAGCCGACCCCAGCCGCGCCTTGGAAACCTCACATGCCGGGTGTGGGCGACACCACTCGAAGGTGGCGGGCCGCGCCACCGCCGGGTCCGGCGGAGGAGACGGCTCCGCGTGCAGCGGCGCGGGTTCGCGCCAACTCCTCTGTTCGACGGCCGAGTTGACCTGCGCTGACCTATGTTCTAGGGGCCCGCAGCGCTTCACGGTTCACGGTTCGCCCAGGAGGTCCGATTGCAGCCCAGAGGCATCCGCGCCCTTGCCCGAGCGTTACGCCGCCCCCATCTGCTCATCGCCTTCGCCCTCGGCTCGCTGCTCGTCGGGGTCACTCCTTGGCTGGGGGTGGCGAGCACGGGGCCGGCCGGCCACGGTCCGGCACCCCGGCCGGCGCCGGGGGCCCTTGACCAGCAGACGGCGAAGCTGTCGCCACACCACGGCGTGGCCCCGGCGAACGCCATGGAGCCGACGGCTCCCGTCCTCGACCGGACCGGATGGACCGCCACGGCGAGCAGCGAGGAGACCGTCGGCGAGAACGGCCGCGCCTCCAACGTCCTCGACGGCAACACGGCCACCATCTGGCACAGCAAGTGGACGGGCGCCCCCGCCCCGCTGCCGCACACCATCACCGTCGACATGCACCGCACGGCGGTGGTCTCGGCGCTCGTCTACCAGCCCCGCACCGACGGGGCCAACGGGCGCGTCGGCGAGTACAGCATCAGCGTGAGCGCCGACGGCCAGAACTGGGGCAGTCCGGTCGCCACCGGCACCCTCGCGGACGACGCCGGCGCCAAGACCCTCGGATTCGCCCCGCAGGGCGCCCGGTTCGTCCGGCTCACCGCCGTCACCGAGGCCGGCAAGCGCGGCCCGTGGGCCTCCGCCGCGGAGCTCAACCTGCTCGGCGACCCCGGAACCCCGGCCGCCACCGTCGACCTGCCCCGGACCGGATGGACGGCCGCGGCAAGCGACGAGGAGACCACCGGGGAGAACGGCCGCGCGGCCAACGTCCTCGACGGGGACGCCGCCACCATCTGGCACAGCAAGTGGTCCGGGACCCCGGCCCCGCTGCCGCACAGCATCACCGTCGACATGCACCGCACGACGGCCGTCTCCGCCCTGGTCTACCAGCCCCGCAACGACGGCCCCAACGGTCGCGCGGGCGCGTACACCATCACCACCAGCACCGACGGCACCACCTTCGGCGCACCGGTCTCCGCGGGCAACTGGCGCGACGACGACACCGTCAAGACCGCGACCTTCACCCGCACCGAGAACGCCCGCTACGTACGCCTGACCGTGACCGGCGAGGCCGGCAACCGCGGACCCTGGACCTCCGCCGCCGAGATACGCCTGAGCGGACCGGCCAGCCCGGCCGCCCACGGCTCCTGGGACCGGATCACCGGCTTCCCCCTGGTGCCGGTGGCCACCGCCGTCCTGCCGGGCGACAAACTCCTGGCCTGGTCGGCGTACGCGGTCGACCGCTTCGGCGGCAGCAACGGCTACACCCAGACCGCGATCCTGGACCTGAAGACGGGCAAGGTCACCCAGCGCCGCATCGACAACACCGGCCACGACATGTTCTGCCCGGGCATAGCGATGCTCGCCGACGGCCGGGTCCTGGTCACCGGCGGCAGCAACGCGGAGAAGGCGAGCATCTACGACCCGGCCGCCGATGCCTGGTCCGCGACCACCAGCATGAACATCGCCCGTGGCTACCAGGCCATGACCCTGCTCTCCACCGGCGAGGCCTTCGTCCTCGGCGGATCCTGGAGCGGAGCCACGGGCGACAGGGCCGGCGAGGTCTGGTCCCCGGACACCCGCACCTGGCGCAGCCTCCCCGGCGTCGCCGCCGCCCCGGCGCTGACGGCCGACCCGGCCGGCGCCTACCGCGCCGACAACCACATGTGGCTGCACGCCGCCTCGGGCGGCAAGGTGCTCCAGCTGGGCCCGAGCAAGCAGATGAACTGGATCACGACCGGCGGGAACGGGAGCATCACCTCCGCCGGCACCCGGGCCGACAGCCAGGACGCCATGACCGGCAACGCCGTCGCGTACGACATCGGCAAGCTGCTCACCCTGGGCGGCTCGCCCGCGTACGAGAAGTCGCCCGCCACCCGGCGCGCGTACACCGTGAGCATCGACGGCAATCAGGTCCAGGCCGCACGCACGGGCGACATGGGCTACGCCCGCGCCTTCGGCAACAGCGTCGTCCTGCCCGACGGCAAGGTCGCCGTGTTCGGCGGGCAGGCATACCCCGTGCCGTTCAGCGACGCCACGTCCGTGCTGACCCCCGAGCTGTGGGACCCGGCGACCGGAAGCTTCACCCCGCTCGCCACCATGGCCATCCCGCGCAACTACCACAGCGTGGCGAACCTGCTGCCCGACGGGCGGATCTTCTCCGGCGGCGGCGGCCTGTGCGGCGACTGCGCCACCAACCACGCCGACGGGGCCGTGTTCACACCGCCGTACCTGCTCAACGCGGACGGCTCGCCCAAGCCGCGTCCCGTCATCACCGGCGGCGTACCGCCCCAGGCCGCCGCCGGCACCTCGCTCACCGTCGCCGCCGAGGGGCCGGTGGCCTCCTTCGTCCTGATGCGGGCCGCGGCCGCGACCCACTCCACGGACAACGACCAGCGGCGGGTCCCGATGGTGTCCACGGCCGCGGGGACCGGCACGTACACGGTGTCCATCCCGGCCGACAAGGGCGTGGTCCTGCCGGGCACCTACATGCTCTTCGCCCTGGACGCCCAAGGGGTGCCGAGCACCGCCCGGTTCATCACCGTCTCCTGACGGCACGACAACGGCGGCCGCCCCCGGCCGGGTCACCTCCCGCGCCGCGGGCCGCCGCCCGTCACCAGAAGGAGCTTCTTACCGGAGGCATTGCGCCCGTTGCCCCACCGTTGGCGACACGCCCATCGGGCGCTCACTCCCAGCGGCATGAGCCGAAGGCATGCCTCTCGCTCCTGAGACAGCTTCTTCCGGCCCTGCCGCTTCCGGTCATTCCGGATCTCGAACTGCATCGCACCCCTTGAGCCGGGGTGTCGCAACGCCCACTGGAACGGAGCCGGGGCGGCGGCCCTTGCAGCAGCAGACCGGCAGCGGGCGATCCCCGGTCAGCGGCGGCCGGTGGACAGGATGACGAGGAACTGGCCGCCGCCGGCCTGGATGTCGGCGGTCACCGGCAGCCCCGGTACCAGTCGGGAGAAGCGGTCCACCAGCCAATCCGCCGCCTCTTGGGCGTCCTTCCTGGTCGGACACCGGCCCACCATCTCGCGGCCACCCTTGCGCTCCAGCCTCTCGGCAACGGTGATCAGCGGCGCGGGTTCGACTACGTACAGGCGCTCCGGCCAGGCGATGACCACCTTGACCGCACCCTTGCGGGTGTTGCACCCGCGGTGCGCGAGCCGCTCGGCGATCTTGGCCTTCCGGTCGGCGGTCCGGCTGTCGACACTGGGCCCCCGCGGGTCGTTCACCGACTCGTCGGGGTCGACCGGTTCGTCACACACCCAGCACTGCCAGCCATCGCGCTCGGCCACATCATCAAGGAGACTCACCCGAGTAAACTACCTGCCCCGCCGCCGCCCCGCGCACCAGGGCCCCGGCAACGTCTCAACACCGGCCAACGAGCGCTGCGACGCTTGGCCAACCAGCGGGCAAAGACACAGGCGCGGCGCGGGCCAGGGTCTTGGTGAGTCAGCGGGCCAGGGAGACGGCGAAGGGCCTGAATCCGTGTCGGCGCAGGATGTGGGGCACGACCAGGATCATGGCCTCGGTGGCGCGGGCCGTGGTGATGTCGCCGAGGTCCTCGATCCGTTCGGGCTGCCAGCCCAGGTCGCCGAGCAGGCCGGTGACGGTCCTCTTCGCGTGTTCGTCGTCGCCCGAGAGATAGGCGGTCGGTGGGGTGGCCAGGGTTTCGGGAGCGGTCATGACCATGAAAAGCATGGTGTTGAGGGTCTTGACCACATGGGTGTCGGGGAGCACGGCCTGGAGCTTCTCGGCGAGGCTGCTGCCGGGATAGCACAGGTCGCCGGGCAGGCCGTCACCGTCGTCGCGGGTGGCGTTGGAGACGTCGATGAGGATCTTGCCGGCGAGTTCGGTGCGCAGGTCGGTGAAGCGGTCCAGGGAGCTGTCGCCGGGCGTCGCGTTGATCACGATGTCCGCGGTGCGGGCAGTGGTGCGATGGTCGGCGAAGGCGATCCGCGGGGCGAGTCCGGCGGTGCGGGCGGCGGTGGATTCGGGGTTGCGGCCACCGAGGGTGACGTGGTGTCCGGCTGCGGAGAGCTTGCCGGCGAGGTTGGTGCCGACGCGGCCGGCGCCCAGGATGCCGATGCTGGTCATGAGGTGGTGCGCTCCTTGCGATTTCGGGCGGGAATTCGGGTGGGAAGAGGGGAGGTGCCCGGTCAGGCGATCGGCGAGAGGACCTCGAGGGCGGCGGCGTGGATGCCGGGGGCGGCGGCCAGGAAGTCGCGGCTGCCGGTGTTCCAGGGTTCGCCCGTCAGGTCGGTGACGGTGCCTCCGGCCTCGGAGACCAGCAGCGCGCCGGCGACCAGGCCGGAGCGGACGTCGGAGAACTGCCAGAACGCGTCCATGCGTCCGGCGGCGACGTGGATGAGCTGCATCGTGGCAGGAACGGACACACGTACGACCAGGCCGTTGATGAGCATCGCGGTGACGGAGTCACCGATCCGCCGGAAGGTGCGCTCGTCCTCGCCGGGCTTGGCCTGACCGGTGCCGATGAGCGCGGCGCCCAGGTCGGTCTTGGCGGACACCTTCAGGGGCCGGTCGTTCAGGCGGGCGCCGCCGCCGGCGACCGCGGTGTAGGTGTCGCCGGTCAGCGGCAGGTGGACGACGGTGAGTACCGGCCGGTTGTCGCGGACCAGGGTGGCGGTGACGGCCCAGTCGTCCATGCCGTGAACGTGGTTGATGTTGCCCTCGGCAGGGTCGACTACCCACCACTCCCCCGGCGGGAGCGCGCCGCCGGCCAGCTCGTCCTCGGCCCACTGCGACCCCGGCCGGGCCCGCAGCAGCGGTTCCCGCAGCACGTCCAGGACCGCGTCGTCGTTGGCGTGGATCTCGCCCACGACCTCGTCCAGACTCACGCCCCGGGCGTGCGAGGTGTAGCGGTCGCGCAGCGTGACGCCGGCGGTCTTCACCGCAGCTGCCACAGCGGACAGGAGCGTCCCGTCGGTGTCGAAAGGCATGGCTGTGCTCATGGTGGGCTCCTTGGGGAATCGGTCGAAGCGGGGCGGTTGTCTCTCCCCCGCACTTCGAAGGTAGGCCGCTTGCTCATTAACAACCAGTGCATGTTTGTCACTTGTAGAGTTACTGTCATGCAACTGGATCTGAACCTGCTCACGGCCCTGGACGCCCTGCTGGAAGAGGGCAGCGTCGCCGGCGCGGCAGCACGCCTCCACGTCACCGCACCGGCGATGAGCCGCTCCCTGGGCCGTATCCGCAAGGCCACCGGTGACCAGATCCTGGTCCGCACCGGCCGCAGCATGGTCCCCACCACCCGGGCGCTGGCCATGCGCGCCCCGGTCCACGCCCTCGTGCAGCAGGCCCAGCAACTTCTGTCCGCGCAGCAGGAACTCGACCTGGCGGCTCTGGACCGGGTGTTCACCGTGCGCTGGCACGACGCCCTGACCGCCGCATGCGGCACGGCCCTGATCACTGCCGTCCACCGCCAGGCCCCCGGAGTCCGGCTGCGCCTGTCCGCCGAACCCGGGACGGACGACGCCGAGCTGCGCCGGGGTGAGGTCGACCTCGAATCGAGCTCCAGCACTCCGACGCTCCCCGACATCCGCCACCGCCTCGTCGGGAGGGACCGGCTCGTCGTCGCCGTCCGACCGGGCCACCCGCTCGCCGAAGGCCCGCTGAACCTCGAGCGCTACGCAGCCGCCGAACACCTCACCGTTTCGCGACGCGGCAGCCTGCGCGACCCGATCGACGACGCCCTGACCACACGCGGCCTCGAGCGTCGCGTCGCCGCCGCCGGGCCCACCGCCGCCTTCGCACTGCAACTCGCCCTCGACACCGACCTGGTCGTCACCCTCCCGGACGCGGTCACCCGCACGGCCCGGGAACAACTCGGCCTGGCCACACTGCCGCCGCCACTCCCGCTGCCCGACGTACCCCTGTACCTGCTGTGGCACCAGCGCTACGACAACGACCGCGCCCACACCTGGCTGCGAGAGCTGGCCACCGAAACCGTCCAGGCGCTATTCACACCACCGACCGCCTCTCAACAGCCCCTCACCAACCGGACCGAGCAGTGACGATGGGGACATGGGACGGGGCGATCACAGATGCCGGGCTGAGCGCGGTTGCGGCCGTTCCTCCCAGTCATCAGGCTCCACGGATCTGACCTCTACTCGGCAATCCATGTCGGAGCCTTCGATCTTTGTTCTACCTTGAGATCTCCGCACCCATCCAGGGGGATCACCACATGGGCCACGACGAACTCCTCTTAGAGCATGCGATCGCCTCCGCCGCACTCACTACGCAGCGCAGCGTGGACGACTGGAACCTGAAGGGCTGACCTCTACCGTGGAACAACTGACGGGGGAGGACCCCGCGCACATAGGCCCGTACCGCCTGATCGCCCGCCTCGGCGCGGGCGGGATGGGACTGGTCTACCTGGGTCGCTCCGACCTGGGACGTACGGTCGCCGTCAAGGTCGTCCAAACGGAACATGCCCAGCACCCCGAGTTCCGCAGGCGGTTTTCACGCGAGGTGGCCGCGGCCCGGCGGGTAGGCGGAGCCTGGACGGCCGACGTCCTGGACGCCGATACCGAGGCCGCCGTGCCGTGGGTGGCTACCCAGTACATCCCGGGGCCCGACCTGACCACCGTCGTGGCCCAGGACTTCGGGCCGTTGCCCGAGCAGTCGGTCCGCACCCTCGCCAACCGCCTCGCCCTCGCCCTGCAGGCCGTGCACGAGGCGGGCCTGATCCACCGTGACCTCAAGCCGTCCAATGTCCTGATCACCGTGGACGGTCCTCGCGTCATCGACTTCGGCATCGCGCGGGCGATGGACAGCCTGGCCGGGGACAGCCTGCACACCCGCACCGGCATGCTGATCGGCTCGCCCGGATTCATGTCACCGGAGCAGGTCCGCGGCCTCGAACTCACCCCGGCGTCCGACGTGTTCTGTCTGGGTGCGCTCCTCGTCTACGCCGCCACCGGGCGCCTCCTGTTCGGCGCCACGGAGAGCGGCCTGAACGCGCACCTCTTCCGGATCGCCGAGGAGGAGGCGGACCTGACCGGGGTACCGGATTCGCTCGTCGATCTCGTACGGGCATGTCTGCACAAGGATCCGGCCAAGCGGCCCGCCCCTCAGGAGGTTGCCTCGCGCACGGCGACCGACCAGGCCGGTGAGTGGCTGCCGGGGGCGGTACTGGCCCAGCTCGGCCGCCGTGCCGCTCATCTGCTGGACTATGCCCCTGCCGCACCCCCTGGTGCACCCGTCGCACGGCTGGACCCGCGCGTCCAACCTGCCCGGCCGACGCCCTCGCCGCCCGCGTACGTCCCGACGGCCCCCGCGCACTCCGGCACCTCCCCCGGCTTCGGCGCGCCCCCGGCCTCGCCGCCCGGAGTCCGGGGCACACCCACGCCCCCAGCCCACCTCCCGGACCCGGAGGCCCCCCTTCCCCGGCGCTGGTGGGGCCTGTCGGCGCTCGCTCTGGCTCAGCTGGTCGTGCTGATCGATGCGACGTTCTCCAATATGGTGATGCTGTGGAACGGTGCCGGCGGGGATCTGGGGCTTCCCCTCGACGGCGTGAAGGTGACATCCACCGTCTACCTGGACGTGATCCCCATCGCCTACGTGCTGGCCTTCGTCGGGCTGCTGCTGTTCGGCGCCCGCATCGCGGACCTCATGGGCCGCAAGAGGATGCTGGTGGTCGGCCTGGTGGGGTTCGCGGCGGCCGCCGCCCTTGGCGGCATGGCGACTTCTTCCGGCATGGGGATCGCGGGCCGCGCTCTGCAGGGCGCCTGCGCCGCGCTGGTCTCGTCGTCCGCCCCGGTCCTGGTATCCACCTCCTTCACCGACCCGCAGGAACGCCGCAAGGCATTCGGGATCTACGTCGCGATCGCGGGTGGTGGCCCGGCGCTCGGCTTGCTGGCGTTCTGGTTGCTGCTGCCCATGAGCGGCTGGCGTTGGTGCCTGTTTGCCGGAATCCCCTTCGCCGTGATCGCCGTGATCGCAGCGGCGGCCCTGGTGCACGACCGTCCGGGTCGCATCGGCGTTCGCTTCGACGGGCGCGGGGTGCTGCTCGGCGCCGGCGGCATCGCCGGAGTCAGCGGGGCCGTTCCGCACTTCACAGGCATCGTCATGCTGCTTCCGACCGCCGTCATCCTGCTCGCGGCCTACGTGTGGTGGCAGACCAGGACGACCGGAGCTCTGGCTTCGCCGTCCGGCGTCAAAGCCCAGGCACACGTCGGATACTTCCTCGCGATCGCCCTGGCCAACATCGGCGCCTTCGCCCTGCTCGTAGCCGCCCTGGAACACCCCTACTTCTAGTAGTGCTTTGTTCAGTTCTTCGACTTCGCCCACAGTTGGGTCGTGCCGACGGATGGAGCACAGGGCGACCCCGGCCATATTTTCCCATCCCAAGCAGCCCGCCAGCAGGTCGGGTCGGCAGTGGCAAGGAAGCTCTCGAACGTCCGCCTCTGGGTGAAGGCAGCACCTGCATACGAATCGACGACCGTCTTCCAGGCCGTGCGGTAGTTGCTTGGATCGACCGCACCGATCCGGATGCCGGCCGGCAATGGCTTTTCGTCGGGAAGCTGTCGGAGATCGGCCAGTTCCAGCTCTACCAGGCTGAAGACACGCCGGTATCCGGTTTTGAACAGCAGCGCGAGCTCGCCGGTTTGCCTCGCAACGCGGATGCCCGGGGTCGTCCCGTCGAGTTTTCGCTCCAGCCACCGGTCGACGGCGGGGGCCGGTCGTCGGCGAACAGGTCGAGGCGGCTCGTAGGGCCGGGAAGAGCTCGGAGTGTCGGATCGATTCACCTTCGCGGAAGCCGGACCGCACGATGGCGCTCCCGGCCCTCTCCCGCCGCCTGCTCGTTCGGTCTAACGAAGCGGGCGCGTGTGCCGGGTACGGGCGGTCAGGCAGCCGAGGTGGTCGGCTGTGACCGGGGCGCCCTCGGCGGTGTTCCGGTCGTAGGTGACCTTCCTGACGTCCACGGGGCGTGCGCCGACCGCGACGTCGAGGTACGCGTCGTGTCCGGGGACGACCTGGCGCCGGGCGCCGGGCAGGGCGGCGGCCAGGGTCGCCGCGTCGTCCTCGCGCCCGGGTGCGTACCGGATCATGGCCGGCCCTGCCGGACGGACCTGCGGCGCCGATGCCGAGGTGTCGGCGACGACGAACCCGCCCGCCCGCAAGGCCGCCGCCGTGCCCGCCTCGTCCACCCGGACCTTGATTCCGGCAGGGTTGGTGGGCGCCGGCGTCTGGGGGACGGGCTGGATCCGCCGGTCCCCGGTGAGCGGCCGGTCCGCCGCCAGTGCCTCCCACAGGGCACGGGAGCGCTCCTCGTGCCAGACCAGGGTGGAACCCACGCCCGGGACGCGGTGGTCGAACAGCCGGATCGGGACGGTGGCGAACTCGGTGTGTGAGCGGTTCAGCCGGCCCAGCGTGACCCCGATGTGGACCAGATCGGCCAGGCCGGTGCCCTGGCCGGTCCGTACCGATCTGAGGAGGGTGCGTGCGGTGCGGGCCGTCTCGACGGGATCGGCCAGGGCGCCCTCGAGGGTGAGCCGGGTCAGCAGGTCCGAGACGGCGCGCTGCTGACGCCGCACCCGCCCCAGGTCGCCGGGCCGTTCGATGTGCCGGGCGCGGACGTAGCGCAGCGCGCCGTTGCCGTCGGCGTGGTGGATGCCCGGTGTCAGGTCGAGTCCGGAGTTCTCGTCCCTCAGCGGCTTGTCGGTGCACAGCGTCGCCCCGCCGAGCCCGTTGACGGCCTGTTCGAATCCGGTGAAACCCGTTTCGAGGTAGTGGTCGATGTGCAGCCCGGTGACCTTCTCCACGGTCTTGACCGTCAGGGGGCCGCCACCGCGGGCGTACGCGCCGTTGATCTTGCCGTGGGCCCCGCTGCCGTCGGCGTACTCGACGTAGGAGTCCCGGGGGACCGACACCACGCTGGCGCGGCGGCCGTCCCGCGACAGGTGCAGGAGCATCATCACGTCGGTGCAGTTGCAGCCCTTGCCCCCGACGTGCAGCCGCTCCTTCTCCGCCTTCGACAGGCCGGCGCGGCTGTCGATACCGACGACCAGGATGTTCGTACCCGTACCCGTCCCCTGATCGGAGGGGCCGGCCGGGGTACCCGCCCATGCGGCGCCGGAGACCAGCGTGGTGACCAGGGCCAGTGCGGTCGCGAGACGGAGCAACGCCCACTCCAAGGGTGGTCGGGGCGGACCGGCGCGGCGGCGCGGGGCCGGTCCACTGATCGAAGCCAGACGATAGCGGCCGTGCCCCTCCCGAGGCCGCCTACACGCCGGAGGCTGCTCCTGACGGGGCGGCATCGGCCCCGTAGTGGAGTGCCAGGTTGTCGACGGCGGGCCGCTCCCGCCCGGCCGGCCCGCGGGCGAAGGCGCGCAGCACGTTCTCCGTGACGGTCCGGGTGAACGCGCCGGCCGCCTCGTCCAGCCCGTGGTTGGCCTTCTGACCGCCCGGGCCGCTCGCGCCGAGCGCCTCCACCCAGCGCATGGTCCCCGTCGCGAACAGCCCGGCGCCGGACGGCAGGGAGGCGTACACGGTGTCCGCGTACGAGGCCCGCCCCTTGCACACCACCGGCGAGTGCGCCAGCACCTCGATCGGCCGCGGGGTGGGATACCTCAGGTCCACCCGGTCGTACTCGACCCCCACCAGATGCGCGAAGGACCGGCCCCGGGCCGCCCCGGTGCCGGCCAGCAGCCAGTGGTCCGGCCGGGTCACCACATAGGGGGCGTCGACCGGATACCCGTCGTAGATCACCCCCAGCAGGCTGCTCTCCGGCTCCGGAGCGGGCCGGCGCCGGAAGTCGTTCGTCGGCGGCAGACCGCGCAGGAAACCCGGATCCTTGGCGTAGTCGTCCTTGTAGCAGACGACGACCCGGTCGGCGCCGGCCGCGGACTCCTCGAACCGCACGCGCCGGTAACAGCAGTTCGCCCCGAACACCGCCAGGTTCATGCCGAGATCCCGGGCCCCGGTCACCGCACGGCGCTGCTCAGGGCTCCAGTACTCGTCGTGCCCCGGCGCGAGCAGTGCCACCGCGCCGTCCAGCAGCCCGTGGTGGCGGGCCACGTCGATGCCCGTCGCATAGGCCAGCGGTACGCCGATCCGCTCGGCCAGCGCGAGCAGCGGCGCCTCGTACGTCAGGAAGAGACCCGCCCCGTGCCCGCCCTGGTAGGGCCGGTCGAACGCGACGGCGAGCGAGCGCGACCCCTTCTTGCCGGTCGTCCCCTTGTACAGGTCCGCCCCGCCCCACCGGTTGTACGCCTGCCAGGTGGCGACCGCGTTGACGAAGACCGTCCGGCCCACCGCCGAGGCGGACCTCACCGTCACCGGTACGTACCGCTGCGCCCGTACCCCTCCCCCCACGGCGTCCAGCCGCAGCAGGTAACTGCCTTCCGGCCAGCCGGCGGTGTCGACCTCCGTCGTCTGCTTCCACTCGGCCCGCACCATCCGGGTGGCCGCATCGACCCGCGCCGCCGGCTGGAGCAGCCCGGGCACGGCGGGCGAACGCCACACCAGGCGGGCCCGGGCACCGCCGTACCAGCCCATGCGGTACGCGGAGACGGTGTAGGCGGCTGCGGTCGTGGACACCCGCAGGGCTAGCCTCTCGCCGGGCAGTACCGAGCTGCGGTCGGCGAACCCCTCCAGCGCGCCCGACGGCCCGGCGTGCGTGATCCGCCAGTCCGCGGCGCCGGTACGGAGGTTCTCGGCCCGGACATCGAAGGAGCCCGCGCCGTCCCGTGTCGCAGCGGCGGCGGCGGGCCGCACGCCCGCGACGGCGAACGCCGCCGCCAGCCCGAGCACCTGCCTGCGCGCAGGCCCGGCACCGCGCCGGAAGTCCGTCCGACCTCGTTCCTCGCCCGATCCCACGGCAACTCCTCACCTGCAGGCAGCACAGCGGCTCCACCGGGCACGGGCGGCAGAAGGTCACGACCTTGGATGGAGCCCGGACCGGCCCCGGCCACCGTACGGACTCCCGACGGCACAGCGACTCCGACAGGCCGCAGCAGCGGCTCGGTCCCGGCCTCTGCCACCAGTCCGGCGAACGTGACCGACCGTCAGCCGGGGGAGGAAAGGGTTCAACTGCGCACGCCCAAGGCGCTGTGGACGTGCAGCGGCAGCCGGGACGGGGACACCAGCTCGGACGCGTGGGCGCCGACCAGTCTGTGTCGGGGCCGTTTGGTCTAGCCGCAAGCCGTTCGGCCGGTCCCGCCTGGCACGGTGCCGAGCGGCCTCGCAGGCTGCTGCTGACCGAATCCCGGACGATGCGTCACGGGTGCCCCGTGCTGGACCGCTGCGCCGCAAAGGGCTCAGTGCAGTCAGGAGCTGACATTGCCGACCCCCACAGAGAAGTGCGGACCAGCTCGGTGACGTTCGACGTGCGCCACCCCGCCCCCGAGGGCGGAACTCTCAGCGTGCAGAAGGCGCTCGCCCGGGCGGGCATCGACACCTTCGCCCCCAGCCTGCTCGGCTACGGCCACTCCACGCGGTTCGGCGACGGCCTGAACGATCCCGCCAACGCGAGCCTCAGGCCCTGCCTCCCGGACGGCACCTGCCCGCACCCCGAGGGGTGCGACCGCACCCACAACCCGGTCATCTCCCCCCTCGATCAGCAGGGCACGTTGCTCCTGACCAATCCGCTGGGCGGGGAGCGGCGCGCGCACTCGAGCAGCGTCCGCTTCGCACGCACCGACGTCTGGGTCCGCGACATCCGCCAGGTCATCGACGATGCCATCGCGCGCGCGAAGCCGACGGACGGCAAGGTCGCCCTGGTCGGCCAGTCGCTTGGCGGGCAGCGCGTCGGGCGGACGCTGTACGCGGCCAATCCGGTCCTTCCCGGAAGCACCGACACCATCGCGAAGGTCAACCGTGTCGTGTCCCTGTCGTCGGCCTTCGGTGGACCGACCGAGGAGACGACGCCGCCGGGCGGCTTCGCCACGTTCCCGCTGTCGCTCAATCCTCGCCCGGGTCCGTCGGTGCTGCCGCCTGAGAGGGCGTTTTGTCCCTTGATTTCGGTCTATTTCAGGGCGTGTTTGGCCCCTGCCAGGGCCCCTCTACGGCGGCCCCGCAGTCGCTCGGGAGGTGCGCGACGACGAGCGCGGCGGCCGCTTGGGGCGTAGCCACCTCGCCGAGGATTTCGGCGTAGCCGGCGGCATACACCAAGTAAGTCTTCTCCCCGCCGGCTATGAAGGGAAGGTCGTTGCTCCACGGGAAGTCTGTGTTCCGGTGAAAGGTCAGGCAGCCGTGGCTCGGAAAGGGGAACAGCTGGCGCAGACGCAACTCTGCGAACGCGGCTTCAATCACCTCAGGATCCCCGCGGCGGGCATCAGGGTGGCGCTCCAACAACATGCGCCAGGTCTTCTCGACCACGGTTTCCGTACTCATGTCATCGATCATGCGCCGCGGCGCCTGCCAGAGCAACCCACAGCCCTTGCCCGCGGGTCGGTGTGCTGAAGTTTGCGGTGCGTCGTCAGGTGTCGCGCCATGTGCGTGTGGATTCGCCGGTGAGGCGGCGGGTCATGAGGTTGATCATCGCGAGGTGGATCATGGCTTCGGAGCGGTGCGGGTGGGCTTCGTAGTCACGGGTGAGGCGGCGGTGGTTCATCAGCCAGCCCAGCGTTCTCTCAACGGTCCACCGACGGGGCAGGACGGAAAACCCCCTGGTGGCGGGGTCGCGGCGGACGATGTGCATGTCGATGCCAAGGGTGGCTGCGTGCTCGACGAGGTGCTGGCGGTATCCGCCGTCAACCCAGGTCTTGCGGACGGTCGGATGGTCGGCGGCGACCCGTTCGATCAAGGTCTGGCCGGCGATGGAGTCCTGCACGCTCGCAGCGGTGACCAGGACCGCCAGGAGCAGGCCGACGGTGTCGATGCCGATGCTCCGCTTGCGGCCCACGATCTTCTTCCCGGCGTCGATGCCTTGCTCGCAGGCGGGGACGTTGGTGGACGTCTTGATGCTCTGGGAGTCGATGACGCATGCGGTCGGTTCTTCCTCCCGGCCTTCCTGCCTGCGGACTTGGCGTCGCAAGAGCGTGTTGAGCTGGTCGAAGACGCCTTCTTCCTGCCAGCGGGCGAAGTAGGCGTAGACGGTGTTCCAGTGCGGGTAGTCGTGCGGGAGGTAGCGCCAGGGGATCCCGGTGCGGTTCACGTAGAGCACCGCGTCCAGCAGGCTCCGCAGGTCGTGGTCGGGCGGCCGGCCGATGTCCAGGCCGCGGCCGCGGCGCTCGGATCGCCAGGCGGTCAGGACCGGCTCGACCAGCTCCCACCGGGCATCAGACAGATCGCTGGGGTATCGGCGGCGTTCAGGCATGATTCCGGGCTACCCAGCCGGTCCCGGCGCTCGGACCGGCGCCCGAAGCACACGGCGCACAATCCGGCGTCCTGGGATGAAACAGGAGCAGGCAGACCAAGACACCCGCCTGACAGCCACTTCCGCATCATGAATCACAGCAACCTCAGCAGCCCCGACTGCCTGCAAGGCCATACCGGCATAAAAGACTGCAGTAAGGAGCTAAACGCCCTCTGAGCGCCAGGCCGCCTGCACAGGGCGGGTCATCCCAGGCGCCGATGACCAGGTCTGGGAGCAGACCCTGGAGCAGGACCCCGTGGGGCGCGACTGGGGAGGGGACGACTCCGGCAACCCGACCGGCCTCAATCGCTACCCGACGTTCTCCAGCTACGGCTGGAACACCACCGTCGCGGGGCAGCTGACCCCACCCACGCTGGTCATCCACGGTCTCGACGACCAGAACGCGGGCGCGCCGCCGGCCAACGCACCCGCCATCTTCAATGCCCTCCCGGCATCGATGACGAACAAGGTGCTGGTCCAGGTGAACTGCGCGAGCCACGGCCTGCTGATCGAGGGCTGCTCCGGCCCGCGCTGCACTCCGGAATCAGGAACGCCCTACGGCGGACGGCCCGGCGAACCCTGGGCCGGCCCCCACGCCACGTTCAAGGCGGCACTGATCGAGTGGATCAGGACCGGAACCTTCGACGGCGCCGCGAACGGCCGGTTCGTCGTCGACACGAGTGGGGTGGCGCGCTCCGGCACGTAGGGCGGCTCATGGGCCTGTGGAAGGGCACCGCTCGGGTCTCACCACGGGCGATCGTCACCGGCGTGGGTACGTCCCGGCCGACCAAAGGCTGCGCGGCGGCCGGCGAAGCGCCGACCGCCCCGAAAGTGAGGGCAGCCAGAACGCTGCCCGTCAGACCCGTCAGACCCGTCAGCGGCATCGGCGGGCGTTGAGCCGGGCGGCCTGGCGCGTCAGGTGGTCGCGTTCGGCGAGGTTGGGTGCCTTGTGGGCCGCCTCGGCGTACAGCCGTGCCGCCGTCGCCAGGTCGCCGTCGCGCTCGTGGAGGTACGCCGCCACCGCGGCGTGGCGGGGCAGTGAGGCGTCCAGCTCCGCGAGCGCCGCCAGGCCGGCGCGCGGTCCGTCGGCCTGGCCGACGGCGACCGCGCGGTTGAGCCGGACGATGGGGCTGTCGGTCAGGCGCGCCAGCTCGTCGTACCACTCGACGATCTGCACCCAGTCGGTCTCCTCGGCGGTGGGCGCGTCGGCGTGGAGTGCCGCGATGGCGGCCTGGGCCTGGAACTCGCCCAGCCGGTCGCGGGCGAGGGCCGCCTGGAGGATCCCGACGCCCTCGGCGATCAACGCGGTGTCCCAGCGGCCGCGGTCCTGCTCGGCGAGCGGCACCAGGCTGCCGTCGGGTGCGGTCCTGGCGGCGCGCCGGGCGTGGTGGAGCAGCATGAGGGCGAGCAGCCCCGCCGCCTCGGGGTGGTCGACGGCGGCCGCGAGCTGCCGGGTGAGCCGGATGGCCTCGGCGGCGAGGTCGACGTCGCCGGAGTAGCCCTCGTTGAAGACCAGGTAGAGGACGCGCAGCACGGTGGCGACATCGCCGGGCTGGTCGAAGCGCACGTCGGAGACGGTGCGCTTGGCCCGGCTGATGCGCTGCGCCATGGTCGCCTCGGGCACCAGGTAGGCCTGGGCGATCTGGCGGGTGGTCAGCCCGCCGACGGCGCGCAGCGTGAGCGCGACGGCGGACGACGGCGTCAGCGAGGGGTGGGCGCACAGGAAGTAGAGCTGGAGCGTGTCGTCCACCGTGGACGCGGGTCCGGGCGCCGGCTCCTCGTCGACGAGGTCCTCACGCCGGCGGCGGGCGGTGTCCGCCCGCCTCGCGTCGAGGAACCGGCGCCAGGCCACGGTGACCAGCCAGCCCTTCGCGTCCCGCGGAGGGTCGGCCGGCCAGACGCGGACCGCCTCGACGAGCGCGTCCTGTACGGCGTCCTCGGCCGCCGCGAAGTCGGCTCCGCGGCGGACGAGGATGGCGAGGACGCTCGGCGTGAGGCTCCGGAGGAGGGCCTCGTCCATCTGGGACGTCACTCCGTGATGGTGGGCGGCGTGGCCAGGAAGGGGCGCAGCTCGAGCCACTCGTGGATCGGCTTCCCGCCCGCCCCGGGGGCGGCGGACAGTTCCCCGGCCAGCTCGACGGCGCGCTCGTAGCTGTCGACGTCGATCACCATCCAGCCGGCGATGAGGTCCTTGGTCTCGGCGAACGGGCCGTCGGTGACCGGCGGGCGCCCCTCGCCGTCGTACCGCACGAACGTGCCCTCGGGGGCGAGCGCCTGGCCGTCGACGAACTCGCCGGTCCCCTCGAGCCGGGCCGCGAAGTCGCTCATGTACTGGCAGTGCGCCGAGATCTCCTCCGGCGTCCACTGGTCCATGGGCACGTCGTTGACCGGAGCCGGGGCGCCGCGGTAGTGCTTGAGCAGCAAGTACTTGGCCATGGTGTTTCTCCTCGCTGGTGCGACCCGTTGTGGTCGCGTTCATTGCGGGGACGGAGCCAGTCACGGGTTCTCGACATCGCCGTCCGACTTTTTTTGGGGCCTTGTGCCACCTCGGGCTCGGACCGGGGGTGGATGGGGCACAGCGCGGCAGTGCACCGACCCGCGCGGCTGCGGGGCTGCGGGGCTGGTACGGCTCCCGGGCCGATGCAGATCATCCTCTGGGGCAGCGACCGCATCGACCCCATGGCCCCGCCGAAACGCCGAAGACCACCCCGGCCTGAGCAGGAAACCGGCCGGGCCGGCACCCCGGCGCTGGTATCCGACCTGCGCGGGAAGTTACGGCGCCAAGCCCTGGACCTGCACTTGGGACACCCTGGAGCGGCTGCTGATCGACACCTGCCGGGCCAGAGCCCGGACGAGCTCCCCGCGGGCCCCCCGCTTGCGGGCGGCGTCGGCGGTGCTGCCGAACGGCTCGCCGGGCTTCTCCCGGAGACTCCAGCGGCGCTCGAGGCGATGATCCGTTCGGGATGTTCGTCATCGCGGTGCCTGGGTAGGGCCTCGGGATGAGCTACGTAAACCGCAGCAAGGGGTACTCCCGCGACAGCCGCTACATCACTACCCGGATCACCGCTGACGGACGCGACGGTTTCCCGGTGGAGCCCGGTCGCTACCGTCTCGTGGTGAGCCGCGCCTGCCCCTGGGCACAGCGCGCGATGATCGTCCGGCGGCTCCTCGGGCTGGAGAAGGCCCTGCCCATGGCCGTTGCCGGGCCGACGCACGACGCCCGCAGCTGGACCTTCGACCTCGACCCCCAGCACCGCGACCCGGTACTGGGGATAGAGCGGCTCCAGGAGGCGTACTTCGCCCGCGACCCCGGCTACGACCGGGGCATCACCGTGCCCGCGATCGTGGACGTGCCGAGCGGCGAGGTGGTCACCAACGACTTCGCGCAGATCACCGTCGACATGTCGCTGGAGTGGACGGCGTACCACCGTGACGGGGCGCCGGAGCTGTACCCGGCCGCGCTGCGGCCGGAGATCGACGCGGTCAACGAAGAGATCTACACGGACGTGAACAACGGTGTCTACCGCACCGGGTTCGCCAAATCGCAGGAGGCGTACACGGAGGCGTACGAGCGTCTCTTCGCCCGCCTCGACCGGCTCTCCGAGCGGCTCGAGCGGTCCCGCTACCTCGTCGGCGAGACGATCACCGAAGCGGATGTGCGGCTGTTCACCACGCTCGTGCGCTTCGACTCCGTCTATCACGGCCACTTCAAGTGCAACCGGCAGAAGCTCTCGGAGATGCCGGTGTTGTGGGCGTACACCCGCGACCTGTTCCAGACGCCCGGCTTCGGGGACACGGTCGACTTCGACCACATCAAGAAGCACTTCTACATCGTCCACAGCCACATCAACCCGTCCGGGATCGTTCCCGCCGGCCCCGACCCGTCGGGCTGGCTCGAACCGCACGGCCGGGAGGTGCTGGGTGGGCGCCCGTTCGGGGACGGCACCCCGCCCGGGCCTCCCTCCCCCGCCGAGACCGTCCCGTCCCACCAGGTTCCGTCGCACCCCTGATACGGCCCCGGCAGGCGGGGCCGGCCGGGTCAATCCCCGGCCGGCCCGGCCCCCGTCGGCTCACGCCTGCCCGCCGCCCAGGACCGGGCGGCGGGCGGGCGGTGTAGCCGGTCTCGCCGCCCGCGTGCATCGGGTACCGGTCACGTACCGGGTTGAGCGGGTCTCTGCCGACGACGAACGCGCCGTTCGGATCCCCGAGCGGCTTGTCCGCACCTACGGGTGCTGGCAGCCTGCACACGCGCCGAGGCGGACTACGACGTGCGCGACTTGCTCCCCGAAGCGCTCGATGAGCTCGGCCTCGTTCTCTCGCCGCAGTCCACCCCCGCGTTCCCCCCGAACCCACGGACGTCCCCAGCTGATGCACACGGACCGACCCGCGGGCCCACGGGGCTCAGGTGGCGCTGGGAACATCGGTACGCCGTTGGCGCTGAGATCGATCACGGTCAGACGGAACATGGCGCGGTAGGCGTCAGGCGACGGGTCGCAGCCCAGAACAAGTTCGACCGCCTGGCGAAGATCCCCAACGTCACCGTGAGCCTGGGGCAGGGCCCGACTGGCGGGGGCGCTTGCCCCCTGAGGGGGACTCAGGCAGGTGTGTCCCCGTGCGACACTCATCCCGGTTGGCTGCTTTGCGTATTTTGCGATGTATGCCCAAGATCGAGCTCACCGCCCTTGCGGGCGCCGCCATGGCCCTGGCGACGGCGATCGCCCTGCCCACCCCTGCTCACGCCCGCGCACAACTGTTCGTCCCGTGCAGCGCGACGGCTCTGCGCACCGCCATCAACCAGGCCAACGCCCTTCCCGGTCCGGACGTCCTCTTCCTCAGCCTGCGCTGCACTTACACACTGACGGCCGCCGACAACCCCGGCAACGGCCTGCCCAGGGTCACTAGCGAGATCAACGTCATCGGCAACGGCAGCACGATCCGCCGACAGTCCGCCGCCGCCTTCCGCATCCTCGAAGTCACCGGCGCCGGAGGCCGGCTCACCCTGAACAACCTCACGGTCAGCGAAGGCAGTGCCCCCACTGGCGGCGGCGGCATCTTGAGCAGCGGCGCCGCCCTCACTCTCAATTCCGTCACCGTCACGAAGAGCAAGTCGGGCCCTGGAACCTCGGGTGGCGGCATCGCCAACGCGGGGGGCGCGCTGACCCTCCGGAACAGCACCGTGAGCTACAACATCTCGGCGGAAAACGGCGGCGGCGTCTCCTCGAACGGTACGACCACCATCTCCGGCTCCACCATCACCGGCAACACCGCCCGGGACGACGGCGGCGGCCTGAACGCCCGCGGGAGCCTGACCATGACGAACAGCAACGTCACGGACAACGCGGCCCGGCTGGACGGCGGCGGCATCCTCTCCTTCAACCTCACCGGAACCGTCACGGATTCCCTCATCCGCGGAAACGTCTCCGCGGAGGACGGCGGCGCGGGCGGCGGCATCATGAACCGGGTCGGCAGCAACCTGACCCTGCTGCGCACCAGCGTCTTCGCCAACCGTTCCTTCAGCGACGGCGGAGCCGGCGGCATCGTGAACCTGGACGCCACCCTGACCGTCCGGGACAGCCCAGTCACCCGCAACTACTCCCGGATCGCCCCCGGCGGCATCCGCAACGACGGCGGCACCGTCAACCTGACCGGCACCACCACCGTGACGGAGAACGTGCCCACCAACTGCGCGCCGACGCCGATCGGAACATGCACCGACTGATCCCCCCGCCTGCCCTCACCGCGGGGGTGCACATCGGCCGCCGGGCTGCTACCGGTCCCCGGTGAGGCCGGCGCCCGGCAGCGTGAGGGCCGCGAGGCCCGATGGGCCGCCGAGGTGGAGGAGGTTGCCGGCGCCGGTTACCAGGTTGGTCACCGGGGCCGCCGTGAGCAGGGTGTGGACCGGCTCCCCGGACGGCAGGTCCCACAGGCGCAGCCCCGTGCCGCCCGCCGAGGCGAGCATGACCGTGTCCGACTCGAGGCGCAGAGGTGCGAGGGCCGTCACGGAGTCGGCCTGGATCGTGATCCGGCGTGGCGGTCCGAAGCCGCGGCCCCGCCGGATGTCCTCCCAGAGCCAGATCGCGTCGTAGGAGGGTGCGGCCAGGGAGAACCGGTGACCCCGAGCGGGCAGGACGCACAGCGCGCGGATCCAGGACGGGTCGTCGACCTCCTCCTCGCCGACGAGGTCCCTGGTCCTCAGGTCCCACAGCAGGAGGGTCCCGCGCGCGGTCGCGGCCAGCCGGCCGTCGGGCAGTGCGGTGAGGCAGGTGATGTCTGCCCGGGAGTGTTGCGCAGGCAGCGGCAGCGTGTGGGATCCGGCGCTGTCGTGCAGAAGGACGCCGCCTCTGGTGGCGGTGATCACCCCGGGTTCCACCCCGTCGGCGAGCACCGTCGTGCACCAGGCGCGGAACTCCCCGGTGGGGATCTCCCGCTCCACCCGCTGCTGCTCCAGGTCCCACAGGGTGATGGACTCGGGGCTCGCCACGGCGAGGATCTGCCCCTCGCGCGAGGGAACCTGCCGTACGCCGCGCACGCCGGGGAACGGCTGCGACCCGCAGAGCCCGCCGCTCTCCGCGTCGAAGAAGGTCAGGCGGCTGTCCGCCGCCACCGCCAGGAGGCCGTGGCCGTACGACCGGCCGTCTTCCACGTGGCACAGGCTCCCCGGGCGCGCCGGAGGGTGGACCACGCGGCGCCCCGCGCGCCCCCGCTTGCCGCTTCCGGTTCCGGTTCCGGAGGGGGCGGACTGTCCCGGGACGGTGAGCCGGATCCCCTCCTTGCCGGCGGTGGCCACGGCCCAGGGGCGGTCGCGTCCCGCGACCCCGGCGATCGCGTCCACCTCCGATACGGGGAACTCGGCCAGCAGGTTCCGGGACGTTCCCGCGAAGTCGAGCACGCTCAGGGTCCGTCCGCGGACGACGGCGAGCACGGGGTGTCCCTGCGGACCTGTCACCGAGGTCAGCCGCCTGGCCGCCCAGGGGATCCGGTCCACCTGTTCGCCGGTCTCGGGGTCCCATACGTGCAGGCCGTGCTTGATGCCGTGGGAGGTCACCAGCAGGTCGTAGCCGCGCGGCCCGCGTACGGCGGCCATCACATGGCCCTTGAAGGAGCCGCTGCCCAGGTGCAGGTAATCGGTCTCGTCGGGGCTGTCGACGGGGTCCCACAGGTGGATGCCGGCCCGCTGTCCGCCGTAGGCGAGCCGCGTCCTGCCGTACCGGCCGCGCAGCACGACGGAGTTGTCGGGGTGGTGGGGCCGTACGGGGAAGGGGATCGGCTCGAGCCCGCGGTACTCGCCCGGCCGCCACAGCCACAGGTGGTCCTCGCGGAGGAACGCGACGAGCCAGCGGTCGGCCCCCTGGCGCAGCACCCTGACCGCGCCGTCGCCGCGCAGGCCGTCCTCGTGAGCCACGGGGCGGCCCGACAGGGGATCCCAGATCCGCGCGCCGGCGTGGTCGACGGAGGCGAGGAAGACGCGGCCGCTGTTCCCGGTGATGGGGGCGAGACCCGTCGTCCGTACTCCGCCGACGGTGGAGACGGACCTCCCCGTCGCGCCGTCCCAGACCCGGACCCCGCCGTAGGTCGCCGACGCCACCAGCGCGCGCCCGTCGGGCAGGCCGAACCCGTGCAGGGACGTCACCCTGCCGGGTGCCTGCGCGAGCACGTTCGCCGCCGGAACCCAGTCCGTCCAGGCCGGTGCGAGCAGCGGGGGCTCGGGTGCCCGGTCCGCGTCGCGGCCCAGGGGAAGCGTGCCGTCCTCGCGGAGTTCCCCGCCCAGGCTCTCCCGCAGGAAGACGATGCTGTCCAGCCGTGAGGCGGCGCCGGTGGTTTCGTTCACGTACGGCTCGACGAGCGCGGCGGCGGTCACGTTGCGCCGGGCCGCGTCGCCGACGGGCAGCGGGAGCCGTAGCCGGCTGCGCAGTCCTCCGGAGGTCTCCCGGGCCAGCAGCTCCACGGACAGGTGCCGGTCGTCCAGCACGCCGGCGGCGTCGGCGTGGGAGGCCAGGTGGCGCAGGACGTAGGGGTGCGGGGCGTGCGGCCGGTCGCGTTCGGCGAGCTCGCCCAGGGCTTCGGCGATGGCCCGGTGCATCCGGCGTGGCGTGGGCAGTCGCCGTGTGGCCCCGGCGGTCCCGGCGGCCCCGGCGGTCCCGGCGTCGAGCAGCCGGTCCGGCGCCGTGAGCAGGGTCTCCGCCACCCGCTGGTGGACCGGACGGTAGACGGTGTGGCCGTCCTCCTGGCCCTCCGTGAGGTATCCGATGAGGCGGCTCGCGCGAAACGCCCGTACGGCCGTGTCCAGGTCCTGCCCGGTCTCTTCGCCGCGGCCGTCCTCCGCGAGCATGGCCCGTACGACGGCCGGCCACACCTCCGCCCACGGCAGACCGGCGCCCGGGGCGAAGGCGGTGGCCCGCAGCACCGTCAGCAACAGGCGCACCGGCATGCCGGTGTCCCGCGCGACGTGCTCGAGGTCCTCGCGCAGCAGCCCCGTCGTCCCGTCCTCGAGCCGCTCCAGCCACGCGTCCTCGTCGAGGTCCTGCACGGCCGGGGCGGCGCGCAGCTGCGCCGCGGCCAGGCGGGCGTCGAGGAAGGAGGGCCACACCCCGCTCGCCACGATGCGTGCGGTGGCCAGCGCGGTGTTGGGCCGGTCCCCGTAGGGGCTCGGGCCGCTCATGAGGAGCGAGGTCACGTAGGCGGTGATGTCCTCGAGCGCCTCCGGCTCATTCGTGCGGAGCATCTCGTACGGGATCTCCTGCCAGGTGTCCTCCTCCAGAACGCCCAGCAGGCCGGCCAGCAACTGGTCGGCGTCCTCGTCGGTGTCGTCGGCATGGCCGTTGAAGCCCAGGGAGCTCCGCACGCCGAGCAGCAGGCGCACGCCGCGGCTGCGGGCGAGGGGGAGGACGACGTCGGCGATGCAGGCGGCCGGGTCGACGGCCTCGTCCAGGCCGTCGAGCACGATGGTGACGCGTCCGAGTGCTGTGAGGTGCTCCAGCAGGGCGGGCAGCGGTGGCGTCGCGCCCTCGGGCAGCGGGAGGCCGCAGGCGGCCAGGAGGTCCTGGATCAGGGTCAGGGTCAGTGAGGTCTTGGCGCGGGCCAGCACCGCGATGTCCACGGCCCCCTCGTCCGGGCACAGGTCCGGCGGGAGGGCCTGCGCCATGGCTCCGAGTTCCGGATCCGCGCGGAAGACGGGGTCGCTGAGGGTCACGAGCCGGGCGAGGAGGGCCGACTTGCCCGAACCGGCGGAGCCCGTGACGATCAGCAGGCCGGCTCCGGAGCGGGTGAAGGAGACCAGCTCGCGCATCAGGGCGGCCCGGCCGCTGAAGTACCAGCCGGGATCCTGGTCGCTGGTCCGGCCCGAGGCGCGCGAGGTCCAGTACGCGAGGGTGCGGCGCGAGATCGAGACCTGGCGGCGTGGGGCCGAGACCAGCTGCCTGACCGGCCGGTAGCGGGGGTTGGGCAGGCAGGCGCTCGGTACGTCCCGTTGACGGTGGGGCCACAGCCACTGGGGTTCCTTGCGATGGGGAACCTGCTCGCTGGCCTGGTCGAGGAGCTTGCCCCACTGCTCGAAGGAGAGGTGGGAGCCGACGATGCCGAGGGACTCGTCCCGGAGGCGGTCCAGTACCCGCGAGATCACCTCGCTGAACTCGCCGGGCTCGGGCTGCTCGTGGAGGTCGGCGCTGGCGACGACGGCCACCGTGCGCGTGGCGCGGCGTTCGGCGGTCATGTCCGACACGAGGGAGGCGACGTCCTCGCGCAGGGCGCCGGCGAAGCAGGAGTCCACGAGGACGAGGACGTGCTCGGCGGGGCTGTGGAGTGCGGCAGAGACGATCTCCCGGGTGGGGAACGCCGTCCTTTCCAGGGCCTTTTCGTCGGTGAGGGCGAAGGTGAGGTAGTGGTTGCGGGCGCCGCTGCTCTTCCCGTGGCCGGTCACGTAGACGACCAGGGCATCCTCCTCGGGGGTCTCATCGAGGTCCTGCCCGATCAGGAACTCCTTGAGGTCCTTCACCGAGTACAGGCCGGTGGTGCGGGAGACGGTGAACCGGTGTTCCTCGGCGAGGGCGGGTGAGGCGAGCCATCCGGTGACGACGGACACCTGGGCCTCGATGGCCCGGGTGAAGTCCGCGTCGTTGTTCCGGTAGTCGTCGACGCTCACCACCACGAGCCGTCGGTCGGCCGTCACCGGCTGCTGGTCCTCCTGCACACGCACCTCACTGGTCTACGGAGCCCTCCCCGGGCCCACCCGATACGATCATGCACGCCGGCGGGGGCGGAGAGGCGGGGGCAGCGCGATGAGCGAGACCACAAGGGGCGGCGGCGTACACATCGTCGGTGTTCACGGCATCGGCCAGGGCAGGACCAACGAGGTCCGCCTGGCGTACGACTGGGGCAATGCGCTCGCGCGAGGCCTCAGGCGCCGGCCGGGCGCCACCGGCACGGCCGTACCCGCGCTGACGGTTCCGCACTACACCGGTCTCTACAAGCCGGACGCCCCCGGCGGCGGCAGGCATCTGGGCCTGGGCCCGGGCCCGGGCCTTGCCGACGCGGAACTGCCCGGGGCGGACGGGCCGATGGACGAGCGGGAGGAGGAGTTCGTCCTCCAGGCCCTCACGGCCTACGCGCCCGGCCCGCTCCCCGAGGCGCGCCCCCACCAGGGCACCCTCGGCGCCCCTCTGCCGTACGTCCCGGGCGCGGTCACCCGTCGCCTCGCGGCGGCGGACGCCCGCCACGGGCGGGGGGCGGGGACGAAGGTCCTGGTCCTGGTCCGGCAGGCGTACCGCTACCTGTACGAGGAGGAACTCGGCGAGCAGATCCGCAAGGTGATCCGGGCCGAGGTCGAACGCTCCGGGGCGCGCGTCCTCATCGCCCACTCGCTCGGCAGCGTGATCGCGTACGACATGCTCCACCGCCGGGAGCTGCGGGATCCTGGCATCCACACGCTGCTCACCTGCGGCTCCCCGCTGGGCTGGCTCACGGTACGCCGCGGCCTGCCGGGCGACGCCCATGTGGCCGTGCCGGAGTGGCTCGCCTGGCACAACTTCCACGCCGACGGCGACCCCGTCACGGGCGGGGCGGGCCTCGCGCACGTGGTGACCTCGGGCTCCCTGCTCGACACCCGGGTCAACAACGGCCTCGCCGCCCCCCACGACGCCGTCCGCTACCTGGCGCAGGCCGATGTCGCCGACACGGTCGCCGCGTTGACCGCTGACGACACGCCCCTGTAGGCGTCGACAGCGATGGGCCGCGGCGGGGCGAGGCTGTCTACAGAGCGGAGCTCAGCCAGTGGTACACGACACCCGCCCTCCCCTGATGTGCCGGGCTCTCGCCCCCGTAACCGGCGGTGCCTCCGCCCCGGCGCCGACCTAGGGCGCGTATCGAGTCGTGATCAATTTGCGGGATGTGCCTTCGTGGCACGGTCCGGTCCGATAGACGGTCTTACGCGACGCGAGTGCAACTGACCGATCCGAATTGGGAGTTCATCGAGCCGTACCTGCCGATCGGCGAGTACGGCCCGTACCCCGAGCGACTGCGGCAGCAGTTCGAGGGCGTGATCTGGCGGTTCAAGACGGGCGGGCAGTGGCGGGAGATGCCGACGGAGTTCGGCGCCTGGTCGACCGTCCACAACCGCTTCCGGCAGTGGTGTGACGCCGGCGTCTTCGAGGCCCTGCTGGAGGGCCTGATCACGGAAGCCGCGAAGCGGGGTGAGGTGGACCTGTCCCTGGTCAGCATCGACTCCACCACCGCCCGAGCCCACCACGACGCGGCCGGGATGCACCTCGACGAGGACGTCGTCACCGCCCTGGAGAAAGCCGCGGCCGAGGAGGAGAAGGCCAGGTCAAAGGGGGCGGCCTCGAAGAGCAAAACGGGCAAGAGACCAAAGTGATCCCGCGCTGGAAGAACGACGACGCATCCGGCGTCGGCAGAAACTCCGGCTGAAGGCCGCCCTCCCCGGACGTTCCAGAGGCGGGCAGACCAGCAAGGTCCACCTCGCCGCCGACCGCAAGTGCCGCCCGCTGGCGTTCATCCTGACCACAGGCCAGGCAGCGGACAGCCCTCAGTTCATCCCCGTCCTGAAGAAGGTACGGGTACGCGGGCCCGTCGGCCGACCCCGCATGCGGCCGGACGCGGTCGCCGGGGACAAGGCGTACTCGTCCCGCGGATCCGCGCCCACCTGTGCAAACGCCGTATCAAGGCGGTCATCCCGGAGAAGAAGGACCAGGCCGCCAACCGGAAGAAGAAGGGCTCCAGAGGTGGCCGACCCGTCAGCCACGACGCCGATCTCCACAAGGAGCGGAACACCGTCGAACGCCTGATCAACAAGCTCAAGGCATGGCGAGGCATCGCCACCCGATACGACAAGACTCCCGACAGCTGCCTCGCCGGTCTCCACCTGCGCGCCTCGATGATCTGGATCAAGGACCTCACCAGGACCACCCGATGATCACGACTCGACATGCCCCTGGGTGACGCGCTGAGGTGCCGGACGCCAAGGGCGGGCAGGAGTTGAGTCAACGGTCAACCAGCCGTGGACGCGGGGGTCTCACCCGTGGATTCCGCGTCGGTGTCGTCGGTGCCGACCGGGCCGCGGGGAAGCATCCGGTCCAACCACTTCGGCAGCCACCAGTTGGTCCGGCCGAGGAGTGTCATGGTCGCCGGTACCAGCACCATGCGTACGACCGTGGCGTCGATGAAGATCGCGGTGGCCAGGCCGAGCCCGAACATCTTGGTGGAGGGGTCCTCGGCGACGGCGAAGGACAGGAAGACCGCCACCATGATGAGGGCGGCCGAGGTGATGATCCGGGCGGTGCCCGAAACGCCCTCAACGATCGCCGTGCCGTTGTCGCCGGTGCGCAGGTACTCCTCGCGTACGCGGGAGAGGAGGAACACCTCGTAGTCCATCGACAGGCCGAACAGGATGGCGAAGAGGAACGTCGGGATGAACGACACGATCGGAACCGTCGCTTCCAGCCCGATGAGTGCGCCTCCCCAGCCCCACTGGAAGACCGCGACCATGATGCCGTAGGCCGCGCCGATGCTCAGCAGATTCAGCAGTACCGCCTTGAGCGGTACGAGTATCGAGCGGAAGACCAGCATCAGCAGCAGGAACGACATCGCCAGCACGGCGGCGACGATCACCGGCAGGCGTTGGCTGGTGCGTTGGCCCACATCGGACAGGCTCGCGGCGGCGCCGCCGACGTGGGCCCTGGCCGGGCCGTGCCCGATCGCCGCGGGCAGCACGTCTGTGCGCAGCCGGGCGATGGTGTCGGCCGTGGCCTTGTCCTGAGGGCTGGTGGTCGGGAACACCACGAGGGTCGCGATGCCGGTGGCCCGATCGATGTGCGTCGGCGCGACGGATGCGATGCCCGGATCCGCCGCGACCGCCCCGACGAGTCGGTCCAGCACTCCCGGATCACCGGTGGGGTCCGCGGCGATGACGAGGGGACCGTTGGTGCCCGGGCCGAACCCCTCGGCGACGAGGTCGTAGGCCCGGCGCTCGGTACGGCTCTGCGGCAGTGAGCCGTCGTCGGGCAGGCCGACGCGCAGGCCGAGCACGGGCAGCGTCGCGGTCAGCAGCAGCGCCGCCGCGCCGACCGCGTACGGCACCGGGTGCCGGCTGACGTGCCCGATCCAGCGACGCCACCCGGCGGCGTGGGCGGCGCCTGCCGCCGGGTCCCGCCGCCGTGCGAGTCGGCCCGGCTTCCTGGTCTGCAGAGCCCGGCCGATCCGGCCGGCCCGGGCCAGGCGCGGGCCCGCCGCGCCGAGGAAGGCCGGCAGCAGCGTCACCGACGCGAGCACCATCGTCAGGACGACGATCGAGACGGCAACCCCGCCCACCGTCATGAACGGCACGTTCGCGACCGCCAGGCCGAGGATCGACACGACGACGGTGCCGCCGGCGAAGACCACCGGCCGCCCCGCCGTTGCCACCGCTCGTCCGGCCGCCGCCTGCGGATCGAGCCCGCACGCGAGGTACTCCCGGTGCCTGGCGAGCACGAACAGCGCGTAGTCGATGCCCACTCCGAGCCCGACCATGCTGCCCAGGACCGGTGCGAAGGTGGGGACCTCTGTCACCCCCGCCAGTACCGTCATCGTGGCGACCCCGACGGTCAGCCCGAAGACCGCCATGCCGATCGGCAGCACGGCGGCGACGAGCGAACCGAACGCCAGGAACAGGATCGCGGCCGCGGCGAGGAGGCCGATCAGCTCGCTCACGCCGCCGTCGGGGTCGGAGAAGGCGTAGAAGAGGTTCCCGCCCATCTCGATGCGCAGCGGCAGCTCGGCGCGCAGCCGGTCGCCGAGATCGACGAGGGCGTCGAGGTCTTCGGCCGACAGCCGGCTCTGGTCGGGGTACTGCACCCGGACGACCGCGATCCGCCCGTCGGCCGAAACGAGGCCGCCGCGCACGGCGGTGTCCCCGCCCGTGTCGAGTGCCCCCGCCGGGTCGCTCGTGCCGAGCACGTGCGGCAGCCGCTTCACCTCGGTCTGCAGCCGCGTGAGAGCGGTGCGCGCGCTGTCGTCGTCGAAGAATGTCGCACCGTCATCGAGGGGGGTGACGACCACTTGGGCGGTCATCCCCTCCTGGCCGGTGCCGGCCCGCTCGATCAGTTCCGCGGCCCGCTGGGAGTCCAGTCCCGGAGCGGTCAACGAGTCCGCGGTCCGCCCGCCGAAGGCGACGGCGGCGAGCACGGCGAGCGTGGCGGCGATCAGCCATGCCGCGATCACCCGCCAGGGATGGCGGGCGGCGCTTGCGCCCAGGCGCAACAGGGCTTTCGAGAGCATCGGGTCCTCCAACCACCTCGGAGGCCGTCCTTGTACGGCCGCCAATGCCGAGACTCGTCGCCACGGCGCTCCGCGGCATCGGCCCGCGGGCCGCGGATCCATCGGCCCCGGGGCGGAGTGACGACCCGTCCTTTCGGCCGATGCGCGGCACGCCGCGGTCCCTAGGCTGAGAACCGTGCTCCGAGACGACCTGCGAACCCTGTGGACCGAACCCCGGCCGCCCGACGCGCCCGCCCGGGTGCGGCGGGACTGGGCGCTGCTCGCCGCGGGCCTTGCCGGTGTGGCGCTGGAGGCCACCCTGCGCGAGAACGTCGTGTGGCGGCCGGTGGCGGTGGTGTTCACCGTATGGCTGTGCCTGCTGCCCCTGTGGCGCCGGACCCGCCCGCTGGCGATGGTGACGCTGGCGTTCGGCTCGGTGATCCTGCTTCCGGTGGCCTCGCTCGTCGCCGCAGGGCGCGAGCCCTTCGGCCTGGACACCGGCGCGGTCGTGCTCGTGCTGGTGTACGCGCTGACCCGGTGGGGATCGGGACGCGAGATCGTGCTGGGCGGCGCGGTGATCCTCGCGGCCGGCGCGCTGTGTGTCGTCACGTACGAGACCCCGGTCGTCGAAAAGGTCGGGGGCTTCGTCTTCCTGCTGCTGCCCGGCGTGGTCGGGGCTGCCGTGCGGTTCCGGGTGACCGCTCGCGAGCGGCAGTTGGACCAGGTGCGCTCCCGCGAGCGCGAGCAGCTCGCCCGGGAACTGCACGACACGGTGGCCCACCACGTGTCGGCCATGGTGATCATCGCCCAGGCGGGCCGGGTGCTCGCGGGCACCGACCCGTCCGCCGCCGTCGAGGCGCTGGAGGGGGTCGAGGAGGAAGGGGCGCGCACGCTGGAGGAAATGCGCGCCATGGTCGCCACGCTGCGCGACCGCGGGGTCGGCGCCGAGCTGGCGCCCCCTGCCGGAGTCGCGGATCTGGAGCGCCTGGTGCGCACCCCGGGTGGTCGCCTCAGGGTCGACCTGGGGCTCGACGGCGAACTGGACGCGCTGCCCCCGGCCGTGGACGCGGCCGTCTACCGGATCGTGCAGGAGTCGGTGACCAACGCGCTGCGCCATGCGGTCGACGCGACCGAGCTCGTCGTTCGGGTCGCCGCGGAACGGCACACGGTACGGGTGAGCGTGCGCGACAACGGCCGGCGTACCGGCCGGGGTCGCGACGGATACGGACTTACCGGACTGCGCGAGCGCGCGACCCTGCTCGGCGGCACACTACTAGCCGGCCCGGGTACCGACCGGGGCTGGCATGTCGAAGCCGAACTGCCGAGAGCGAGGAGCAAGAGCGGTGTCCATTCGCGTCCTCGTCGCTGACGACCAGACGATCATCCGCACCGGGTTGCGGATCATACTGAACGCCCAGCCCGGCATCGAGGTGGTCGGCGAGGCCGCCGACGGGCGGGAAGCGGTACGTCTGGCCCGCGAACTACGCCCTGACGTCTGCCTGTTCGATATTCGCATGCCCGTACTCGACGGGCTCGAGGCGACCCGGCTGGTCGCCGGCCCGGGCGTCGCCGACCCGCTGGCCGTGGTCGTCATCACCACGTTCGACCTCGACGAGTACGTCTACGGCTCACTGCGTGCCGGCGCCCGCGGATTCCTCCTCAAGGACACGGGACCGGACCTTCTGGCGCAGGCCGTACGGTCGGCGTCCGACGGTGAGGCGCTCATCGCGCCCAGCGTCACCGTCCGTCTGCTCCAGGCATTCGCGGACCTGCCCGCCGGCCGGCCCGTGACCCAGCCGGTCTCCCCCGTCACCGCCCGCGAGGAGCAGGTGCTCCTCGCCGTCGCTCGCGGGCTGACGAACACCGAGATCGCCGATGCACTGCGCATCAGCCTCAGCACGGTGAAGACGCATCTGGCCAGCCTGATGGCCAAACTCGGCGCCCGCAACCGGGTCGAGATCGCGATGTGGGCCTACGAAACGCGCCGTATCCTCCCCGGAACCTGAGCCGGGTGCCGGGCCATGTCCCATGAGTCCCCGCCCGGACATCAGTGCACCGGTCGGCTCACGTCGGCTCCACGTGCCTCACCCGCCCCAGAGCGTGACGTACCAGGAGGCCGGAACTGGGACGGTGAGACACCCGATACGACAAGACTCCCGACAGCTACCTCGTCGCCAGTCCCCACCTGCACGCCTCGATGATCTGGATCAAAGACCTCACCAGGACCACCCGTTGATCACGACTCGATACGCGCCCTAGCGGGCCGCGGCCGGGGCGGTGGCCTGTTCCAGGGCTTCGAGGACGGTGTCGCGGAACAGGGTGGCCTTGTAGCCGGTCTGGGGCAGTGGCCGGCAGCGGGCGAGTACCGTCGCCGCCGCTGCGGCAAGGACGCCCGGGGTGGCCTCGCGGCCGAGCAGGGCGGCCTCCACCTCCGGCAGCCGCAGAGGGACGCGCGCCACCCCGCCCGCCGCGACGGCGGCGTGCGTGATGGTGGCGCCGTCGAGCGCGAGCCGGGCGGTGGCCTCGACCAGGGGCCACTCGGCGTGGGCCCGGCTGGTGGCCCGGTGGCAGGCGGCGCGTTCGCCGGGCAGGGGCGCGGGCAGCCGGACCGCGGTGAGGATGCGGTCCGGCGCCAGCAGGTGGTCGGCGTGGTAGAGCCGGTCGCCGTCCCCGTACAAGTCGGCGACGCCGCGCGGGGATTCGCCGTGGATCTCGGCCTCGGCGTCGTAGGTGAGCAGCGCCATCGCGAGGGTGGACGGGTGCGGGGTGATGCAGCGGCTGTCTCCGCTGACCACGCCGAAGTGGTGGTCGCCCTCGCGCGCGGGGCAGCCGGTGCCGCCCTTCTGGAGGCAGCTGACGTGCGGATTGCGGTAGTACCAGCAGCGGTTGCGTTGGAGCAGGTTGCCGCCGAGGGTGCCGGCGGCGCGGATCTGCGGAGTGGCAGCGGACCGGGCCGACAGCGCGAGGGCCGGCCAGCCGGCGCGTACCTGCGGATCGGCGGCCAGCGCGGCGAGGGTGGTCAGGGCGCCGATCCGCAATCCCCCGCCGGGCAGCGGCGTGGTGCCGCGCAGGTGGCCGGCGCCGTCGAGGTCGGTGAACGGCCCGGTGGAGACGCCGCTGCGCTGCCGGGCGGTGGTGTCGGTGCCGCCGGCGCGCAGCTCCCCGCCGTTGGCGAGGACGGCGGAAGAGAGGTCGGTGAGGGCGGGCTCGGTGCTCACGTACCCAGTCCTTCCAGGAGCCGGTCGGGGCGGATGGGCATGTCGTACGGGCGCCAGCCGGTCGCGTCGTGGACCGCGTTGGCCAGGCACGCCGCGGTGGGCAGGGTGGCGATCTCGCCGAGGCCGACACCGCCGCCGGGGACGTGCTCGAAGCCCTCCTGATGGAAGTGGACGGTGATCTCGGGGGTGTCGCCGATCCCGGGGATGCGGTAGTCCTCCAGGTTCTCGGTCAGTACCCGACCGGTGGCCGGGTCGGTGCGCCGTTCCTCGTACAGGGCGTAGCCGATGCCCTGGACGACGGCGCCCTCGCACTGGCTCCGGGCGAGGCGGTCCTGGTGGATGCGGCCCGCGGAGATGCCGCTCCACACGCGCAGCGGGCGGATCCGTCCGAGCCGTGTGTCGACCTCGACCTCGGCGACCTGCACGGATCCGGTGAAGCCGCGGCCGATCGCCACACCGCCCAGGGTGAAGGGGACCGCGAAGCCCCGGTGGTCGCGGGGGCGCCGGCCTGTCACCCGTACGCCGTCCGCCATGCCCAGCTTGGCGGCGAGGTCACCGCCGCCGAGCGCGTCGCGCAGCCGGGCGGCGGCGTCCGCGGCGGCGGGCACGAGGGAGGGCGTGGTGCGGCTGCCGCCGGAGGTGGGGCCGTGGGCGGCGTCGCTCCGGCCGACGTCGGCGCGTACTCGCTCCTCCGGCAGGCCGAGCCCCTCGGCGACGGCCCGGCGCAGGACGGTCCGTGAGCCCGTGCCCATGTCCTGCACTGCGCAGCGGGCGACGACGACCCCGTCCTCGACGGTGAGCTCGACCTCGGTGACGGGGTCGAGGAGGTACAGCCAGTTGGCCGCCGCGACGCCGACGCCGCGACGGAACCGCCCGGTGCCGCCGCGGGTGGCGGACCAGACCGGAAGCGCGGCGGCCCAGTCGTACAGGGCGTGCCGCTTGTGGTTGCCGTCCCAGCGGCGGCGCAGGGCGATCGGGTCCTGTCCGAGCCGGTGGGCCATCTCGTCGACGGCCTGCTCCAGGGCCCAGCACATGGTGGGGCCGCCCGGGCCACGGAACGGAGCGCCCGGGGGCCGGTGGGTGACCGTGTCGAAGTCGCGGAGCCTGCGCGGGGCCTTGCCGTACATGAACCGAGCCAGTGCGGCCACGGTGCCGCCGACCGAGACCCCGCCGTCGCTGTCCGCGTCGATGGCCAGTGCGCTGAGATCACCGGCCGCGTCCGCGACCATCGCCAGCCGGATCCGGGTGCCGGGCCGGTATCCGCCGTCGGTGAGCTCCTCGTCCCGGTCCAGCACCACCCGCACCGGGGCGTCGTGCAGCCGGGCCAGCTCCACCGCGGCGACGACATCGGAGGTCAGCCCCATCTTGCAGCCGAAGCCGCCGCCCACGTGGACGGCCCTCGCCACCACCCGGTCGGCGGGCACACCGAAGCGTTCGGCGGCGAGCTCGGCCGTGTGCTTCACCGACTGTGTGGACACCTCCAGGTGGAGGGTGCCGTCGATCCAGTGGGCCAGGCAGGCGTGCGGTTCGAGCGGGGTGTGGGTCTGCGCGGCGGTGGTGAACTCGCCCTCGACCACCCGCTCGGGGTTCCGGGCCCGGGCCTCGGTGATGCGGCGTACGGCGGTGGCGGGGCGCTTGCTCATGGCGGACGGGCCCCGCAGGTTGCCGCGCCAGCGGGCGGGCACCAGCTGGGGGGTCTCGCCGGCCCCCGGCGCCCGTTTGCGCGCCGCCTTGTCCTCGTAGACCAACGGGCCCTCGCCGGTCCGGGCCTGGCCCACGTCCAGGGCTGCCGGAAGCACCTCGTAGTCCACCGCGACCCGCGCTGCGGCCGCCCGCGCCGCGGCCCGGTCCGGGGCGGCGACCGCGGCCACCGGCTGCCCGACGTACCGCACCACGCCGTCGGGAGGCAGCAGCGGCACCAGCGGGAGGTCTCCGGCTTCCAGGGAGCGTACGTGGGCGTGCGCGTGCGGCGAGCGGATGATCACCCCCTCCAGCAGTCCTTCGGGGCGCAGGTCCGTGGTGTACCGGGCCGATCCGTCGATCTTCTCCGGGGCCTCGGTGCGCGGGACCGGCTCCCCATCGGTCGGCGCCGTGTAGTCGCCCGCGCAGGCCGCGGCCACCGCGCTGAAGATCCGTTCGTACGCCCCGCAGCGGCACAGGTGGCCGGAGAGGGCTTCCGCGATCTCCTCCCGCCCCGGGCGGGTGCGGCCGTGCCCGGCCCGCCACCGGTCGAAGAACGCCGCCGCCTCGACCACGAACCCCGGGGTGCAGTAGCCGCACTGGAGGGCGTCCTCGCCGGCGAAGGCGCGCGTCACCGGGTGGCCGGCCAGGCCCTCCACCGTCGTCACCCGCCGGCCGGCCAGCACGACGGCGGGCGTCAGGCAGGACACCCGGGGTTCACCGTCGACCTGGATGGTGCAGGCCCCGCACACCCCGCCCGCGCAGACCAGCTTGGTGCCGGTGAGACCCAGCCGGTCGCGCACCACCTCCACGGCGGCCGGGTCGTCGTCCACGTCCACCGCGCGCGGGGCGCCATTGACCTCGAACTCCACGAGACGTACTCCTCAGCCGTGGGGTGGCGACCGCCGGCCTCGCGCTCACCTTCACGCTCCTTGATATCCCGCTCCCGGGGTCGGCGCAGTTCGGCGCGCGCGGCGGGGTCGTCTCTTTCAGATCTTGCCCCTCCACTTGTCCCCCACTTACCGCCGGCCGTGGAGCCTGCCGGTGCCGCTGCCGCTGCCGCGGGAAGACCCGGAACTGCCATCCGATCAGCTCACAGGCCGATCCCGTCGGTGGCGGCGGCGTCCTCGGGGGCGGCCCCGGCGGCGATCTTGGCCTCCTGCCAGGCGTTCCAGCGCGCACCGGGCAGGTATCGCGGTGCTGGCCGTAGGTGACCGGCACGTCCCGGGCTGGGCGGCCCTTCACCGACGGAACGCGCACTAGAAGGCCCTCGTCGACGGGCAGGATGTGCGGGTCGTCGAGCTCGGACATCTCCTCGTTGCGCCCGGCGGCGGCGAACTTCAGGGTGTTGAGCGCCCGGTCCCGCAGCCGCGCCAGCTCGGGCACACGTACGTACCGGTCTGCTCGCGTGGGGCGGTGTTCATCTTCCGCAGGTCGTCCGGGGTGATCGCTGCCGCCTTGCCGCGGTGCTTGAGCGGGCTGAGCGTCCGACGGGCCGCCTCCGCTCGGCGAGCCAGCCGTGCTGCGCGACCTCGCCCGGGCCGCCGAGGGCGGCGTGCCGATCACGTCCGCGGGGCGTGTCATGCGCGCATGACGGCGGCCAGGGGCTGGCGGCTGGCGCGGATGGCGGGGGTGATGCCGCCCAGGAGGCCGGCCAGGGTACCCGCGGCGATGCCGGTGGCCGCTGCGCCGACGGGGAAGGACACGGCGCCGGAGTCCTCCGACACGAGCGCGGTGATGGGGTGGAACAGCGCGACGGCCAGGGCGGTGGACAGAAGTGCCCCTGCCAGGCCGGTCAGTACGGATTCGGCGAGGACGAGATAGGCAATGTCGCTCTCGGTCGCGCCGAGCGAGCGGCGGAGGGCGAGTTCCTCGGCTCGTTCCTTCACTGTGGCCAGGCCGATGTTGAGGACGCCGAGGATGCCGACCGCGAGGGTGACCGAGCCCACCGCGAGGAAGCACGCGGGGGTGGCGTACGAGTGCGCGCGCGAGGGCCACTCTGTGCTGCTCGCCGCCGGAGAGCTGGTGGGGGCGGTGCTGGGCCCGGTCGGCCATGCCGACGCGGTCGAGGATTCTCATCACGCGGCGGGCGCGCCTGCGGGGCCGTACGGGCGTGCCGTGGAGGAGGGCGGCCTCCACGTTCTGGAAGGCCGTCAGGTGACTCATGAGGAAGAAGCGCTGGTAGACGAAGCCGAAGGTTTCGCTGCGGAGGTGGGCCAGTTCGCGTTCCCTGAGCGTGGCGGTGTCGGTGCCGTTGATGAGGTACTCCCTGGAGTCGGGGCGGTCCAGCAGGCCGAGGACGGCCATGAGGGTGCTTTTGCCCGAGCCGGAGCGGCCGAGGATGGCGCTGCTGGTACCGGGCTGGATCTGCAGGGAGATGCCCTTGAGCACATGGACGGGGCGCGAGCCGGAGCCGTGTACTGCGGCGAAGGACCGGCTGATGCCGTTGAGGCGGAGCACGGGGATCACCCCTCGGGGCGGGAGGGCAGACTGGGCGGGTTGGCGCTGACCACGTCGCCGGGCTCGAGTCCCTTGGTCACCTCGATGAGTGTCCCGTTGGTGATTCCCAGTTCCACGTCGCGTTCAGTGAACGCGCTGTTCTCGCCCCGGAGGGAAACCCTGCCGTGCTGGGCGGCGCCCGCCACGGCGGAGAGCGGGAGGGAAACGACCTGCTTGCGCTCGGCCGTGGTGACAGCCAGGAGTCCCTTCAGCCCCGGGAAAAGCTGTACGGAATCAGGGGCACCGCATAGGAGCTCGATCTTTCCCTCCACCGGTGCGGGGCCGCCCAGGAGAGGGCAGCCGAAGGGACCGGGCCCGTTATCGATCTGCGCGCGCGAGGTCTGGGCCGCCTGGGCGGGAATGTCCTGGAAGCGGTAGAGCGCCGCGTCGGAGATCTCGCCTTGGAGGCCGAAGCCCGCTGCCTGCAGGGTCACCACGGGCAGGTGCTTCGGCACACTGCTGCCGGCCGCGGCGGGCAAGGCGGTGACCGTTGCCGCCACGGGGGTGGTGATCTCGTGCCGGCGCCCGGAGCTGTCGCGGACGACGGCGACTGCGGCGCCGGCTGACAGGACCGCCCCCTTGCGGGCGGTGCTTTCGATGGTGCCGACCACGGGGGAAACAGCCTGCAACGTCGGGTGGGCAACGACGCCGGCGTCCAGGTTCAGGATGCTGGCGATGTCATGCCTCGCGGCCGTCACCGTCGCGTTCGCGGCCGCAGGGAACTCGGTGCCGCCGCCCGTGGTGGGGGCCGATCCGCTCAACGCGTAGACGACTGCGCAGGTCGCGGCCAATGCCGTCGCCCCAGCTCCGTACGCGGTGCTTCTGCGCACGAACCCTCACCCGCCCTGACAGTTCGCCGAGATGTCCTCCTGGAACCCTTCGGGGTCTCCGAGTCGGGCTTTCGTCAGGTACTCGTCGTAGAAGGTGCGGCCGTTGTCGTCGAGGAACTTCTGGTAGAACGACGTGGAGGGGAATTCCATCAGCTGCGAGAGGGCCCGCTCCTCACGGTCGGCATCGCGCCCTCGCTGCGATATCCATTCGGTTTCCCAGCTGCACAGCCACTGCATCTGGGCGGTGTTCACGCCTACGCCGGTTTCGAATACCGCGTCCGGTTCAGCCTTGGGGACTCCCGCCCACGACGAGCCGGGGGGAAGAGTCAGTCGATCGGCCGCCGCTTCGTATTCGGCAACCATTTGATGGTGCCCCTTGAACATCGCTCCGACTCCCCCGAATTCCCTCCAGGCCAGGACCCCCACAGCAGTTCCGCCGGCCAGGAAAATGACCAGGGCAACACTGAGCGCACAGCGTGATTTCACCGAAAGACTCCACATACTTGCCCCACCGCGACGGCGGGGGCACCAGATGTCACAGGGGCGGAACGTCTCAGTGGGTGAGAGTTCCACTCCAGTGGTTGTCGCCCCACTGGGTACCGTCCTCCTTACGCAATCCCATGCGCAAGGTCTTTCCGCCGATGAACTCGGTGAGATCCAGAGCGATGTCGCCACCGCCAGCGGCCCCCATGGGCACACCAAACAGATACTTACACCCGCGTTGCACGTATCCACCCTTCGGTAAATCGGCGATTCATCGACAGCTAGAGACTTAAGGCGAACTCTGTCGCCACCATGCATCGACCGGGACGGAATGAGGAGATGACATCCGACGGTGCATCAGACATCAAGAAGATCGTACGGTGGATCTAATTAACCATCGCGTACTCGTTGATCAACTTTGGTAGCCGTTTAGCCGGCTTCGACAAGATCAAGACGGTTCGCGCAACCCCCATGCCATGGGAGGCGGCGACGTCCCGCCATGATGCGAATCCGCCACCCGCCCTCCGCCCCGACCCTTGCCATGCCTATCGAGATTCGATAGATTCACATCGTAACTCGATGGAGGGATGGGTCGTGGGAAAGCTGACGGTAGGTGCGCTGCGCGTCGTGCTGGTGGTGGTGCTCGCCGGCACCGTGTTCGTGCAGGCATTGATGGTGTGGGCGTTGGCCACCGACCCGGAGGACGGTTCGCTCCCGCTGACCCCGCTTCGCGTGATCACGATCCTGGGCATGGTGTCGGTCCAGGTCGCCCTGGTCTGCGTATGGCGGCTGGTGACGATGGTGCGACGCGGAACCGTGTTCTCCCATGCCGCCTTCCGGTACGTGGACGGCGTGATCGGCGCGATCGTGGCGGCTGCCCTCGTCTGGTTCGCGGTCACGGCCGTCAATGCGCCGGGCCAGCGGGAGGACCCGGGCGTCACCGTCATCATGGGCGGGGTTGGCGTGGCCATCCTGGGGGTCGCGCTCATCGTGCTCGTGCTGCGGATGCTGCTCGCCCAGGCCGTCGCGCGTGACGTCGAAGCGGCGCACATGCAGGCCGAGTTGGACGAGGTGATCTGATGCCGATCGCCGTCGACATCGACGTGATGCTGGCCAGGCGGAAGATGTCCGTGGGCGAGCTCGCGGACCGCGTGGGGATCACTCCCGCCAACCTGGCGGTACTCAAGAACGGCCGCGCCAAGGCGGTGCGCTTCGCGACGCTCGCCGCGCTCTGCGAGGTGCTCCAATGCCAGCCGGGCGACCTGCTGCGCTGGGAAGCCGAGGAAACCGAGGACGCCGCGGGCGGATGACGCGCCCAGGGCGGGCGTGAAAATGCCTGACACCCCTCCCCACAGCGAACCCCCGCCCTTCCAGCACGGAAGGACGGGGGTTCGTCATTGGGCGGGCAGCCAGGGCTTCGCCGTAGTCTCTCCCGGCAATGCCGGAAGCCGCCCTTGTGAGGGCGTCAGATCTCGCAGTTCGTTTCGGTGCCGAGGAAGGGGATGTCCTCCTGGCAGGTGTCGTTGCCGGGGCCGCCGTCCACGGTGCCGGTGGCTTCCGCGCCTTCGTGGATGCTGTCGTTGCCGGCGCCGCCCAGGACCGTACAGGCATTGGCGTCGGTGATGTCGATGGTGTCGGCGCCGTCCTCGCCCGCCACGGTGCTGAGGGTGCAGACGGCGACCGTCAGGGTGTCGGTGCCGTCACCGCCGTGGAGGCTGCCGCCGGAGATGCCGTCGCTCGCGGTGAGGATGTTGATGTTGGCGAAGTCGTCGCCGGAGCCGAGGAACGCCTGGTCGGCGAGCACCGAGCCGTGAACGATGAACCGGTCGGCGTTGGCGCCGGTGTCGACGAGGCCGGAGTTGTTGCCGGTGATCTCGACGAGGTCGTCGCCGCCGGCGGTGCTGATCGAGGTGCCATCGTGGTTGCCGAGGATCCGAACGATGTCGTCGCCGCTCCCGGTGTTGAAATCGGCCGCACCGTCCAGGGTGGTTGCTGTGACCGTGTCGTTGCCGCCCCCGCTGTTCACGGTGCCACCGGCGTTGAGCAGGATGGTGATGGTGTCGTTGCCGCCGAGACTGTTGATGGTCTGTCCGGGCAGCAGGAACGGGCAGGTGATGTTGTCGACGCCGTTGGTTTCCGTCCCTGTGCACTGCAAGGGCAGGGCAGACGCGGTGGTGGCCGACATGCCGACCATCCCGAAGGACATGAGCGACACGGTTGCCAGCCAGGCCAGGCCACGGCGCCGTGGGATCGCGTACATCAGAGTGCTCCTTTCCGCAGTCGGCGCGTTGAACACAGCCCTCCGCAAGGGCTTCTGCTCCGTTGGTGCGCCGACCCGTGCTTGGAGTGTGCGCGCCGGTTGGCCGGAAGCGGGAGGGCGGGCCGTGGTGAAGACCGGCGCCCGGCCGCCGATGAGCGCCGCTCAACGAGGGACCGGATGCGGGGTCGTACCCCTGAGGACATCGTCCGGTTCACCAGCCGGCCGCCGGCAGCCGGGCGCCGCAGCCCCTCCCGGCCGTCTCGGACGGCACTCGGGGGCGATCTTCGTGCGGTCGGTTGTCGTTCGGCCGGCTACTGCATCAACTCGGTGTGGGGATGCTCCGGCGCCGCCGGGCAGATGTAGATCTGCTGTTTGTAGCCGCTGCCGATCTGGACCGCGGTCGGTTGCCTCAGGTCGCGGTAGCGGTGGTCGGTGGGGGAGGCAGCGGCCTGGTCCTCGTACGGGATCCAGCTGCGGTTGCTGCTGTCCCATTCGAACGTGTCGATGGTCAGCAGCGGGTCCATCTCGGTGTCGCAGGCGGGGCAGAGCCGGGGGACGGGGTCGGTGTAGCCCCAGGAAGGCCAGCCGCCGACCTTCCAGCCGGGTGCGACGGACAGCTCGTTGCGGTAGAACTCCTCCGGGCAGGGGGCATAGTAGCTGTCCACCCCAGTGTCGGCCGCCTGCCACGTGCTCCAATTCCCGAGCGGCTCTCGCAGTTCCTTGCTCAGCTCCATGGGGTTCGGGTACTCGGTGACCTGCTCCGGCGCGAGCACGCACGGCTCCGGCACGTACTCCTCGAACTCCGCCACGGGCGGTTCCGGGGGTGAGGTGAGGATCTCGGTGACAGCGGCTGCGGACCGCCAGAACAGAGCGGTTCTGGGCATGTACGTCTCCGGAGGGTGGTCGAAGGGGCACCACAGCACCTGGAGCAGATCGGCCCCGGCCTGCCCGGGCGGGCGCAGCAGGGGAACGTCACGCACGTACAACTGGGCCAAGGGCAGCATGGGGACCGGGCCGTCGGGCAACGGGAGGTCGAAGTCGATCTGCTCCCAGGCCGCTTGCTCCTCCTGCGGCGTGTACGGGGAGACGCCGGGCGCGCGGTACGGGTTCGTCTCCGTTCCCGCCCGGATGCGCTGCTCCAGCCGCACCACATCCAGGGAGAAGCCCCCGTCCAGGTGCGGGAAGTCGCAGTACGGCCACGGCTGGTCGGCAGGCCACAGCAGCGGTCCGCCGACCGAACTGTCATGTGGTGACGGAGCCCCGCGGCGGGGATGCAGCCGGGTCGCCGTGCGTGCCAGCGGAGCCAGCTGAGGAAAGACCGCGGTGACGTCGAGCGGCCGGGGCGGGGTGGTACGGATGAGGCTCATAGCGGCGATGCTGCCAGCAGCCTCCGACAATGGGCGTAGCGATCCACGCACAGTCGGCACCGGGCAGCTCCCCTGCTCCCCTGCTCCCGCCGCCAGCCTCCCAGCACCGGTGGACGGCGTCGGTCATGGGCGGGCGCACCGCCTCGTGCTGGTGCCTCGTGTGGCCGCTGCGGCCCCGGGTGTCCGGCGCGGCGTGCCAGGAGCCCGGGGTCGGAGGCTCTAGCCTCTGCGCATGGCTGAGATGTTCGAGCACATTCCGCACGTGTGGACCGCTGCGCGACTGCGCGAAGCTCTGGCAGACCTGCCTGATGAGACGCCGATCCACATCGGCGTCGCGGACGGGCCCGGGGACTTCGAGGGGTACGGCGAGTACGTCCTCGTCGAGGCGGAGCCGGTCGAGATGGACGTCAGCGCATCCGGTGCGGCGGAGGTGCGGTTCACCCTCTTCGCGGACGCGCGGGCCGGCGCCTACTACCTCGACACCGACTGACGCCGGCGTGCCTGCGGCGTGCCGCACCTTCGGCTGAGGACTCCGCGCCGAACTGGCAGGCCCTGCCCACGCTGTCGCACCTGGCCCAGTCCGCGCTCCAGCCCGCATCCGGCAAGAGCCGTACCCGCCGACGCACCTCCCCCAACGCCCCCCGACTTGGCGCTGTCGGCCGGCCGGCCGTCACCGCCCCACCACGCCCCTCCCCTGCCCGCGTTCAGCAAAGGGTCCGGACCGTTCTGCCATTCGGCTGATCTTCCGGCCCGTCACCCCCGCGTCCCGGGCGGGGCCGCTCCCTCCGCCCCCGCCACCCCTTCTCATGGGACCGGCTGCCCCGCCGCAGCCGGCATCCCGCATTCCAGGAGGCTCGCGCAGGCATGACGGACCCCGCACGCGTCGACGTCCACCAGCACCTGATCCCCCCGGAGCGCAGCCGCGCGATGGCCGACCGAGCCACGGCCCTCGGCTGGCCCGCGCCCGCGTGGGACAAGCCGAGCGCGATCGCGATGATGGACCGCCGCTCGATCGCCACCGGCGTCCTGTCCTACCCTGCCCCGCTCGCCGCCCCGGACGACCCCGCCGGAGCCCGCGCAGGAGCCCGGAGCGTGAACGAGTACACCGCCGAGCTGGTCAAAGACCGGCCCGACCGCTTCGGCCACTTCGCCATGGTGGACTTCCCGTACGACACCGCCCGCACCGCCCTGCACATGGCCCTGAACGGTGTTCCGAGCCGTTACCCCCGCATCAAGGTGATCCTGCCCCACGCGGGCGGCTTCCTGCCCTACGCCGCCCACCGCTTCGCCATCGCCGCCCACCTCCACCCCGGCACCACCCCCGAGAGCCTCCTGACCGAGCTGCGGCGCTTCTACTTCGACACCGCCATCTCCGCCGGCCCGGCCGCCCTGCCCTCGCTCCTCGCCTTCGCCGCGCCCGGACACGTCCTGTACGGCAGCGACTTCCCCATGCTCCCCGAAGAGTGGGGCACCGGATTCGACACCGGACTGGACGAGTACCCCCACTGGGAGGACGGCCAACTGCACGCCGCCGTCAACCGCGGCAACGCCGAACTCCTCATCCCCCGGCTCACCCAGACCTGAGCCGCCCCTGCCCGCGCCGACCGCCAGCCCGCCGTCCAAGAGCTTGGCCGGTCCCAACTGGCGGCATGGGTGATGTCCGCGCAGCTACCGGGCCTGGCCGGGCTGCAGAAGGGCAACGAGCCGTCGCCATCCCGGACGGCTACGGGCGTGACCACGTTCTGCTTGCTCTTGCTCGGAGATGAACCTGTCCCGGTCCTTGCGTCCTACGGCCGGGCGCCGAACCCGGATCTCGATGCCGTCGATGATTCCCCAAAGAGTCTCATCGGCTGCCGTCTGCACCGCGCGCCTTCAACGGTCACCTCGGCGGGCCAGGTGCCATGCTCGACGAAGTACGCCACGGCATGGCCGGCGACGTCGAAGGCAACAGTGTCCCGGTCGGCGTAGCTGTCGACCTGCCCGTTGGAGAGCAGATAGCCACCAGAGGAACCTTCGCCGCACGGATCGACGAGATGCTCACCAGGGTCGCCTTCCCCGGCCATCAACACGACCATCGCGCGTTCGCCGTTGGTGACCACGGCCAAGAGCCGCCCCGCGTCATTCTCGAACCACGTCTCATGGCTCGCCCAGTCCCACCGATGTCGAAGCAGCTGTCGAGCTTCCTCACCGGAGTAGGCGCGACCAACAGAGCCTTGCAGGTGCCAGCGGTTGGTAGTGGTCAAAGTGCTCCTGCCTCGAACTGGCGTCCCCGAACGGCCAGGGCCGGGACACAGGCGATGGCCACGCCGGGACAGCGTATGAAGAGGTCCCCATTCTCACACCCACGGCTACCGTCAAGATCGACTATGGGGAGCTGCTGCTTCTCCTCGGACGCCGGTCATACGCCGCCTCGCGTGCCTGGGGTGGGTGGGCTGGCGGGGCGGCGCCTGCTCTGGGTTCTTGTCCCCGGCCGGTGCCCCGCCGGTGCCCCGCCGGGGGCCGCGCGTGCCCGTGGCGGCTTGCCGTCGTTGTGCGCGTCCTCGGACCACCCGGTAGCGTTGAGCACGTGCGTTCCGCCCACACCGCCCCGGCACCGCCCGGCGGGGTAGCCGTCGATCGGCAGAGGAACGGGATCACATGGCAGAGCACAGCTTCCACGTCGGGGCGCCGGCAGCAGCGGTCGCTCTGGCCCTCCTGACAGCACTCGGTCCGACACCGGCGGGCGGCGCCGCACCACCGCACACCCGTACCAGCGGTACCACCGTGCCTGGCGCGGCTGCCGCGGCGCGGTTCGTGCCGGGTCCCTGCCCCAGGACGCCTGAACCGATCGAAGCGCTGGCCACCGCCCAGTGCGGTGTCCTGGAGGTCCCCGAGAACCGTGCCCGTCCCGGCGGCCGGACCATCCGGCTGGCCGCGGCGGTCATCCCGCCCGTCTCGGCGAAGCCCGCCCAGGACCCCGTGGTGTTCATGTCGGGCGGCCCCGGTGGCGAGACGTTCGACGACATCCCGTTCCTGGTCTCCTCCGGCCTGAACCGGGATCGCGAACTGATCGTCATGGCCCAGCGCGGCAATCTCTACGACAAGCCCAACCTCGCCTGCCCGGAGCTGGACCGCTTCTACGCCCGGTCGGTGGGGCTCCCGTCCTACGCACCGCAGACGGAAAGGCTCATGCTCGACGCGGTGAAGCAGTGCCGGGACCGCCTGGCATCCGACGGGACCGACCTGAGCGCCTACAACAGCGCCGAGAACGCGGCCGACTTCGCCGATCTGCGCACGGCACTGGGCATCAAGCAGTGGAACGTCTACGGCCACTCCTACGGCAGCAACCTGGCCCTGACCTACCTGCGCCTGCACCCCCAGGGGATCCGCGCGGTGGCGCTCGACTCGATCGCCCCCGCACAGTTCGTCTCCCTGCCCTTCGCCTGGGCCAACGCCCGCGAGGGGCTCGACAACCTCTACAAGGCCTGCGCGGCCGAGCCCCGCTGCAAGAGCCGGTACCCGGACCTCGAGCGCACCCTGAACGAGCAGATGCGCAAGCTGGAGGCCCAGCCACTGACGCTGAACGTCCGGCCGCCGCAGGGCGGAGACCCGGTGAAGGTCGTCCTCGACGGCGGCGCACTGCTGAACCTGCTGGTCGCCAAGGCGATCCCGTTCGTCGACGTCCCGACGGCGATCGACGAACTCGGCCGCGGACGTCCTGAGCGCTTCGCCCGGGCCCGCGCCGCGAGTTCGGTCCAGGTGGTCGGCGAGACCGCCCACGGTCTGACGCAGTCGGTGGTGTGCAGCGAATGGGTGCCGGACCACCCGCCGTCCGACGTGCTGAAGGCGGGCCGCGAAGCGTTCCCCGAATGGCCGGAGTCGGTCCAGGCCCAGGCGCCTCAACTGGCCTTCCAGGACCCGATCTGCCGTATCTGGAACGTCCCGGACCGCGCCGCTGCCCAACGGGTTCCCACCGTCAGCTCGGTGCCGACGCTCTTCTTCAACGGGACGTTCGACATGAAGACCGGGGCCAGCTGGGCGAAGAAGGCGGCCCGTACGCTGTCCCGCTCGACCACCGTGGAGGTGCCCGGGATCGGGCACTGGGTGGTCCCGCAGTCGCCCTGCGCCCAGAAGGTGCTGGCGTCCTTCCTCACCCGCCCGACCGCGCCCGACACCGGTTGCGTGGCGGGGCTCGGGTGGGAACCGTTCACGATCACCCCGAAGTGACCGGGAGGAATGATGGCACGGTCACGCGTACGACGGTTGCGCGCCAGGTCGGCCGCAGCGGCGACCGGAATGCTCCTCACCGGTCTGCTCGCGGCGCCGGCGAGCGCTCAGGAAGCAGCGAGCGCACAGGAGCCGACGAGCGCGCAGGCTCCGACGCCCGGAGGAGCGACCGGCACGGTCGCCCGCACCGTGGGCGACGCCCGCTTCGAACCGGGCCCCTGCCCGAAGACGCCGGAGCCGGTCGCAGAGCTCGAAGGAGCTCGCTGCGGAACGCTCACCGTGCCGGAGAACCGTACGAAGCCAGACAGCCGAAAGATCACCCTCGGTGTCGCGATCGTGGCGGCTGCGGTCGCCGAACCGAAGCCCGACCCGATCGTGTGGCTCGCCGGCGGCCCCGGCGACGACGCGGTCGGGGAGGCGAAGATGGCGATCGGCGGGGGCCTGAACCGCGACCGTGACGTGATCTTCATGTCCCAGCGCGGCACGTACTCGGCCGACCCGGCACTCACCTGCCGCGACGTCGACGAGTTCAACGCGCGCGCGACCGGCCTCGTCTACGACGCGCCGTCCACCGAGCGCGAGCACGTCGAGGCCACGAAGGCCTGCCGCGAGAAACTGGCGGCGAGCGGGGCCGACCTCAGCGCCTACAACGACATCGAGAGCGCCGCCGACCTCGCGGACCTGCGTACCGCGCTGGGCCTCCAGGAGTGGAACGTGTTCGGCATCTCCTACGGCACCCAGCTCGCGCTCGTCTACATGCGCCTGCACCCCGACGGAATCCGGTCGGTCGGCATCGACGGCATCCTGCCGCCGTCCACCGGCGGGTCGGCCGTGACATGGAGCGCCGCCAAGCAGGGCTTCGACGGCCTGTTCAAGGCCTGCGCGGAGCAGCCCGACTGCGACCGCCGCTATCCGAACCTGGCGGCCACCTTCGAACGGCTCGTCCGTGAGCTCGAGGCCAAACCGGTCACCACCACGGTCACGCTCCCCGACAGCCAGAAGCAGGTGAAGGTCGTCCTGGACGGCGGAGCCCTGGTGAACTGGATGACCGCCGCCACCCACGTGGCACCCCTGGTACCCCGCGCCCTCGACGAACTGGCCAACGGCAAACCCCAGCGGATCGCCGAGCAGTGGGCGGGCGGCAAGTACAGCCCCCAGGCCATCGGCCGGCTGTCCCACGGACTCGTCTACGGCGTCTTCTGCAGCGAGTGGACCCCGTACGAAACCGAGGCCGAAGCACTCCGGGCAGGCCAGGAAACCTACCCGTCCTTCCCCCGCTCGGTACAGGCCCAGGCCCCGCTGCTCACCTTCCTCCGCCCGGACTGCGACGTCTGGAACGTTCCCGCGGCGCCCCGCTCCATCCGCGACGTCACGAAGAGCGACATCCCCACCCTCGCCATCTCGGGCGGGTTCGACGCCCAGACCGCGGCGGGCAACGGCCCGTACGTGGCCCGCACCCTGCCCCGCGCCACCGTCGTCACGATCCCCTACGTAGCCCACGTGGTCTTCGCCACGTCGAAGTGCGCCCAATCCATCACCGTCTCCTTCTTCGACACCCCCACGGCCCCGAACACCGACTGCCTCAAGGACCTCAAGCCCCCGACATTCGAGATCGCCCCCTGAGCGCCGGTGGCCGACCTTGTTCCAGGCGAAGGAAAGAAGGTGGTGACCGTGAACCGGACGGCGTTGTTGTGCACCGCCGGGGGCGCCATGCTTGTGGTTGCACTGGCCGGTATCCCGAACCCGCAGGCATACGCCACCGGCGACGACCGCGAGAAGCGCAGTGCAGCGGTTCTCCAGGAACTGGTGCCTTCCCCCGATAACCCGGGCTGTGCGGCAGCGGTCGGCAAACGCGGCGACGTCGTCTGGGAGGCGGGGAGAGGAAAAGCCGATATGGCGGCCGGGCGATCTATTACACCGACGACGGTCTTCGACATCGCCTCCAACTCCAAGCAATTCACGGCAGACGCCATCCTTTTGCTCTCCGGGCGGGATCGCCTCGCACTGAAGGACCCCGTATCCAATTTCTTCGACAATGCCCCCGACTGGACTCGACGCGTCACGCTGGCCGACCTGATGCATCACACCAGCGGCATTCCCGACTACGAGGACCTGCTGCATGCCAAGGGCGTCAAACTGACGGATCCAGCCGGCCAGCAGGACGCGATCGAGGCCATCCTCGCCTCACAGCCGGAGCATCCGCCAGGCCGGCGTTTCGCCTACTCCAACTCCAACTACATCCTGCTGGCCCATGTCGTTGAAAAGGTCACCGGCAAGCCTTTCGCAACGTTCATCCAACAGGAGTTCTTCACCCCGCTGCAGCTGCGCATGACTCTGTCCCCGGCGGCAGACGTTCCCGGCAAGGCGAAGTCGTACGACGAGAAGGACGGCTCCTTCACGCCAAACTCCTCCCCCTGGAAACAGTACGGAGACGGGTCAGTCCAAACCACCCCAGGCGAACTCGTCCGCTGGGCCGACAATTACCGCACTGGCCGCATCGGCGGAACGCAACTGCTCGCCGGGGTCACGGAGGGAGCGGTGAGCACGGGCGACACCCTGCGCGCGCGTGGCATCGAAGAAGGCCGATATGGGGCCGGAATCCTCCTCCTCCCCGACAAGAGCCTGGTGCACCGCGGCGACTGGGAGGGGTTTCACAGCACCTTCAAGGTGAGCCCGGACCGCAACACTGCCGTCACCGTCGTGTGCAACGTGGAATCACCCGATAATTTCCGCGCGGCAAACCAACTGCTGGACATCTGGACCAAATGACAGGTATGACCGCGACGATCTCGATGTCGTTCTGTTCCGGCTGGAGGGTTTCAGCCTCGCGGCCGGCCCGTCGGGCGGCAGATGGGGGGCATCCGCGCCGAGGCGTCGGCCGCCCGTGCCGAGCAGCCCAAGTGCCCGAGGCGGGCCCGATAGCGAGGGCGGAGCAGTACGGCGACACGGGTGCCAGAGGGGGAAGCGTTCCTCCGAGTGGGCTGACCCGAATGCCGCCCCTGCCTGTGGTCAGTCCGCCGCCGCGGGCTCGACGTCGAGGACCGCCTTGCCCTGGATGCGCCGCTCCAGCAGCGCCTGGGCGGCCTCGGTGACCCGCTCCCAGGAGCCGCGCCGGTCGACCTCCGGGGAGAGCCTTCCCGCTGCCACGAACTCCAGCAGGGTTGCCAGGTCCGGGCCGACCTCGTGGACGTCGCCGAAGCTGCTCATCGTCTTGGGCGGCCCGACGGAGAACAGCGAGTACGGCGCGAACACCGCCGGTTCTCCGGAGGCCCAGCCGATGCTCTGCACACCCCCGCCCGGCGCGAGGAGTTCCCAGGCGGCGGCCAGCTGTGGGCCGCCGACGTGGTCCAGGATGAGGTCCACCGGCCGGTCGATGCCCTCCAGACCCACCACCACCTCATCGGCGCCCAGCCCGGCCAAGCCGTCGGCGCGCGCCGGGGATCCCACCGAGGCGATCACATGGGCACCGCCCAGGGCGGCCAGCTGGACCGCGTAGCGGCCGACGCCGCCGGCCGCGCCGGTGACCAGTACCCGCCGCCCCAGAATGGGGCGGGAGCGCACCGTGCGGAGCGCGGTGATGCCGGCCATCGGCAGCGCGGCGGCGTCGGCGAGGTCGACGTGGGCGGGCACTTCGGCCACCGCGGTCGTGTCCACCGCCATCCGCTGGGCCCACGCGCCGGCGCCGAACGCCGCGACTCTGGCTCCTGCGCACGGTCCGGTGCCGTCCGCGGCGGCACGTACGACGACGCCGGCGGCGTCGTAGCCGTGCACGGTCCCGGCCGGAAGACTCCCGGCAAACGCCACCTCACCGCGGTTGAGCGAGATGTGCCGGACATCGAGCACCAGCTGATGCGGCGCCGGCCTGGGTTCCGCGACCGTCCCGAGCCGCAAGGATCCGGGAGCGTCTGGGTCAACCACGAGCGCGCGCATGTCCATCAGGGCTCCTCTGCAGAGGTGGCGTCATCCGGACCGGCAGTCCGGATGACGCACGCTAGTATGCGGACTGACGGTCCGTCTAGTGGAGAGGGAGCCGATGACCGAACAGCGCGCCGAACGCGCCGACGCGGCCCGCAACCGCCGCGCGGTGCTACGCGCGACCGAGCAGCTCCTGGCCGAAGGCGGCGGGGACCACGTGTCACTCGACCGGGTCGCCGCCCTCGCCGGCGTCGGCAAAGGCACCGTGTTCCGGCGCTTCGGGAACCGCGCCGGACTGCTCCAGGCGCTCCTGGAGGAAAGGTCCAGCGCCCTGCGCGACGCGATCAGGAGCGGCCCCCCGCCCCTGGGCCCCGGAGCGCCCGCCCCGGACCGACTGCTCGCCTTCCTCGATGCTCTCGGCGCGATCGCCGAAGGAAACGCCACCCTGCTCTCCGCTCACGAACAAGCCTGCGCCGAGGACAAGTACGGTGACCCCAGCTACCAGCTCTGGCACCGCCACCTCAGCACCCTCTTCGCGGACGGCCGCCCCGATCTCGACACCGGTTTCCTGGCCCACGCCGTACTCGCCGCCTTCGACGGCAGTCTGATCCGCCACGTGACAACGCCCGACGACCCGCGCCGCTTCACCCGTTCCGTTCAGCAGATGGCCATGACACTGCTCCGCCGTGACTGACCGTCGGATGTCCGGGCCCCGGGCCCGCCTGATGACCGCGAGCGAGACCCCCGGTTGCTCGTCTGAGAGGCCGCCGACTGCCGGAGGGCTGGTACCGCACCCCCTCTGACCAGGGAGTGTCACGCGGAAGCCGCTGTCTTGCTTTAAGGGGCAGACGCGGGGCAGTCAGCGCCGCCATCGTGGAGGAGTGCGGATGGACCCTGCTGTGGTCGTGACTGCGGTCATGGCGGCTGTGGGTTACCTGGCACGGCTGCTGTATCGCTGGGTCAAGGAGCGCGCGGAGGTCAAGAAGACCGAGCTTGCCCAGACCGGGCTGTCGGATCGTGTCCGGTTGCTGCCCGCCGGCAGCAAGTTGATCGAGCGGGACGGCGCGCGGAGCGTGGAGATCACCGTCGGCAGTGCCGGCCAGAGTGGATCGAGGTGACGGTGACCGAGTCCCCGACAACCGCCTTCGAGGCAGGCCCACAGCAGCGGCGACCAACGGTGCGGATGCTGCGGGACGACTTTGACACCCTCTACATCAAGGAGATGAGGGCCGTCACCGTGCACCTCATGTACCGGGGGGCCACCGCCTACGAAGCTGCCGATGCCGTGCACGAGGCGTTCATTGAGTTACTCCCGGACCGCTGGCGAACGATTGCCCATCCGCGTGCGTATCTCCGCACGGTTGCGTGGACGAAATACCTCCGTCAGGCCCATCATCGGGAGTCACCCGAAGATCCGGTCCCCGACCGCCCCGGCGGCACGTGTCCTGTCCGTGAGGTGATCCTCACCGAGACCCAGCAGCGGATCCTCGCCGCGGTCCAGCAGCTGCCGCCGGCCCAGAGGGAAGTGATCGCCTGGCAGTTGGACGAGTTCGAGTACGCCGAGATCGCGAGGTTCACCGGCAAGAAGGAGACGGCTCTTCGCACGAATGCGAAGAGGGGACGTGAGCGGTTGAAGGTGCTGCTGGATCTGGCACGGACTGGACGCAGCGAAGGAGGCTCGTCTGATGAATGACCGGCACAACCAGACCAATGCCGACGAGGCCCTCGGCATCCTCCTCCTTGCCCACGCCGAAGGGCTGCGCGAGGCTGTCGGTGCCAGCCTTCACACGGAAGCGGGACTGGGCAATCTGTGGTCTCTGAGGTACTCGGTGGCTCACGCCACCATGGAACAGCTCGTTGACCCGGATCCAGAGCGCGTGGAGCCGGCAGAGACTGTGGAGCCGGGTGACGGCCAGCTGCACGGGGCCGCGTTCGTCGGGGGCCGTCAGGTTCTTGACCCCAACGTGGCTGTGCGCAGGCTGGTCAAGGATCTGGACGGCGAGGCTGCCTTGACCCACCGCATGACCCGGGAGCTCGCTGGCATGAGCACCAGTGAGCGTCGAGCCTTCGGAAGGCCACGCCATTCACGGATCCTCTACAGCCTGCGGTACTACGTGGACCGCCTCCGGGCGCTCCAAGCGGGGTTCGAGCGACGTGCCGAGCTGAACCGTGCCGAGGTATTGGAGCGGCTCCAGGATTACCAGCTGAAGCTGGAATACGTCCGGCGTGAGTTCGAGATCGAAGTAGGCAACCACGAGGGCGAAGCAGCCGGCCTCGTGAGGTGGCAGGCCCGACTCCTGCAGGTGGCCCAGAGGGCAGAGGCTTTGAAGCGTCTTCGTGCGGACATCGTCTGGATCTTCGACAGCTCCGATGACCTCCAGGGGGTGCTGTCCTGACGGTCGCCTTCGCCACCCCAGGCCGGTTGGGCCGCCCCCTCTCCGGCCATGGCCACCCGCGTACAGCGCAGACATCGGCTGGGCGATGGGCGCCGGCAGAAGCTTCGGCCTCGCTGATGCCTCGCCCTCTTCATCAGCCGGATCTCGTTCGAAGCCTTCAGCGAGGACGACTCGATGGAGATCACCATGAGAGATGGTCCGACGAGGCCCGACGTCGTCATCTCCCTCTCCGATTTGCGCCACGTCGCCGTGTCGAAGCCTCCTGAGATTTCCGGCTGCTACATCGACGCGATCTCCCTGACGCACCTGCCGGTGATGCCACACCCCTGGCCCCAGGACGCAGCCGACCGCGTCGTCCGGTTCAACGGATTGAACGAGCTCGCATGGCTCCGAATCAGCGGCCCGGCCGAGGTAGACGTCGTGGCATCGATCGTGACCGTCTACACGGCAATGAGCGACGACGAAGCAGAACAGATCAGGACGCCGAGCTGACAGACCAGGTCCGCTGACGGGCCACATCGAGGGTGGCTTCTCCATTGGGAAGCCAATGAGCGGTCTACTTGGTTCTGACCGCGCTTCCGTGATGCTTGTTCGAGTTCGACGTGCTGCCGCGGCGGTTGTTCGGGGAGGTGGAGCTGCTGGCGTTCGCCGCGACCGCGAAGGCCGCGGCGGCCTCTGGCTGGCACTACATGGGGTGAGCGGTGAGTGATGCTCGTGACGGCGTGCTGTGAGGCATTCAGTGGAGCGGGATGCCGAGGAGGTTTTCCAGCTGGGGGATCGTCTCGGCCGGGGTGGTGTCCAGGGCGGTAGCGATACCGAGGTCACTGGCCGGCGTCAGATTGCGGGGTGAGTCGTCCACGAAGACGCACTCCTGTGCTGGGAGTCCGATGGCTTCCAGAGCGATCGTGTAGATGGCCGGGTCGGGCTTGCGGATGCCGTGGTGCTCGGAGAGGACCACGGCATCGCACAGGGTGTCGAGGCCGTAGTCCTCGTACGGGTCGTACGGGTCCGAGCCGATGCTGTTGGTGAGGAGGGCGACCTTCACCCCGGCCTGGCGCGCGGAACGGACGGCGGCGAGCATCGTCGGTTCCGGGCGGAGGTCGGCCAGAGCACGGCCGATCAGATTCGTTGCGTCGACGCCCAGTAGAGGGGCGGTGCGGGTGTTCCACGCGGCCTGGGTGATCGCGCCGAGCTCCAGATCCTTGTACAGCTCCCGGCCCACCGGGTCCACCGAGATGATGTCCAGAAACGCGTCGGGAGCCAGGCCCTCGCGATGGCAGAAGGCGCGGGTGCTGTCAGCGACGGGGGTCGTGAGCACTCCACCGAAGTCAAGGATCAGACCATGGCGTTGAGGCGTGGGCATACGTGGCTCCTGGCTTCTGGGGCTGCGCCGGCTGCGGATTCCGTAGAAGTCCTCCGGTGACTGCAACGTGATCACGTACCCACCACGTCGCCTTGCCAAGCAAAGTGCACCGCTTCCGCTCCCCCGTCATGCTCAGACACAGGTTCCTGAACCCTCGCCGGACTCTGGCCGACATGAGCTTGTACGGCAGGGACGGCTCTGCCGAGCGCGCGGCCAACCAGGTCAAACGCCATGGCGCGGTGGCTGCCACGTTGGACAAGCTCGTCCTCCGCGATGAAACAAGGGTGCTGGTCGCCGCCATCAACGAGTGGCCTTGATGTGGCACCCGTTGAGATCATGTGAGGGTGACCTCACGCCTCCCCGCCGGATGGACCATCGAGCAAATCCGCACGCTCTCACAAGACCGAACGGCCACCGCCCTCTCCCTGGACAGGCTCGCAGTTGCCGAAGACCCGAACCAGAGCGAATACACGACCCTCCAGCCTGAGGTAATCCTCGGATTCCACGACTTGTGCCTCGTGCTGGACGACGGCGATTGGTTCATGGGGCACCTCGACACCGACGGATCAGTCGTCTGCTGGGCCTCCTACGGCCCCGACCTGGCTGAGGCCATCCGCAACTTGTGAGTCAGCGTCTCGGCCCGTCCAGCCAGTCCCTTGAGGTCAGACGGGCGGCATCAGATCGCTCTCGCTGATGGTGAACGTCAGCGAAGGGTAGGTGAAGTCTGTTTCATTGTTTTCACGGCGTCGTAGTTGGTAAAATTCGCGCCTCTGCTCATCGTCGGCCGACATGAGGCGCGCACCCTGCGGGAGGTACACCTGTCCATCGCGAAACCGAACAAGGGTCTTTGATGTTCTAAAGGTCACGCCCAACCATTGGTTGTCCGCCGTCGGGGCGGGTGTGTCCAGTACGATCTTGTGCCTGAGTCGCCGATTCGCGTCGACAGAAAACGCGACGACACTGTTGTGGGCGAGGGGGATCTCGAACTTATCGACACCAGACTCCTTCGATTCGAAGATCAGCTTCCTCGGCGGGCTCGCTTCGGGATGCTGGTAGCAGGAGAAGACGGCGATGAACGACTCGTTGGCCAGATCGAGAGCTTGGTCGGAATGGCTGCCCATGGTTTTGTAGGCGTTCGTATAACTCTCGACGAGAGCGTTGTTGAAGCCGACCGAGAGCGCCGCACGTTCTTGAATCTGTTGCGCCAGCCGCTCGTGCACCGCCCGGAAACGCTGCGTCGGGCTGCTGTATCGAGTGGTGGTACGTACGAGAGGCACACCATCTGCCTCATCGATCTTGGTAAGCACGGCGCCTCGCCGGCCTTTTCCTGCGTCTTCTAGACGGGCCGACGCGGACAGCTCTGCAAAGAGATTCACCTCGGTCGGCAGATCGCACGAGATGATCTCTTCCGCGATTCTAGACTCGGGGGGCAATGTAGTCTCCCGCGTTCATGCTGAAGAGGAATTCGTCGCCATAATCAATGAAGGACGAGGTCCTGTTCTCCTCGGCGTACAGCCTGCGCAACTCGTCCATGCCCGCCGGCGTGGGTGGCCCCAGCTTCACCAGATCTCCGGCCGTCTTGAGAAACGTGTGGCCGTCTTTGTGAACGGCTTCGGCGCTCGAACAGCGCACGACGTATCCCAGACGGGTCGGGAGCAACTCGGCATCCAACGCTGAGGGCCGGATTTCGTGCGTGTACAGGCGGTTGGTGGACAGCGGCATGAAGAACACAGAGCCGGGGTAGAGCGTCAGGGTGAACTGCGGGGGGAGCGCGACCCCGTCGTGTCCTTCGGCCGGCTCCTTGAGGCGAAAGTGGAGTTTGGTCAGCCCGCTGGCACTTTTCACACCGTAGTCGAAGGCGTCTTCGGCCAGGGGCTGCAGCTTGTCGAGCTGATCGTAGAAGGTGCAGAAGGCCATGATGCCATTGACAGGCATGTCCTTGGTCTTGTCGGCATGGGCCGATATTTTGGCCTTGGCCTGCTTCCGCTCGGCCGTCGCAAGGGTGTTGTGGTAGATCTGAGCGAGGACGTGATTCAGCGGTGCCTGGTTCCGGAAGATGGTCGCGGCCTCGCGGTTCAGAGCCTCGACAATGCGCCTGTCGGTCGGGCGAAAGCTCTCGGTCGGCCCCGAGAGATTCGTGGAGCACCGGAGCAGGCGGAAATGCAGTTCCTCACCGTTTCGCTTGACGGGTGTCAGATAGATTCCGCTGCGATGGGCTGTTCCAGGCTTGGTGGACTCCGTCAGGGACTGGAACGCGTGTTCCGCACGGATCCGCCCGAAGTGATCGTCGCCGAGGCCGAAAAAACGGCGGTAGTAGACGCCGGCGCCGTGTACGCGAGTGGGAACTCGGCCTAGATCGACGAGGGTCCACGTTTTGTCGACGTCCTCGTGGTAACCGTGCGACAGCTCCCGGATAACGAATACCCGGGCAGCCGCAGCCAGTTGGCGGCCACTGATACCGGATACATCGCCACACAGGTAGACGGTCTTCTGCGCGAGGTTGGGCGAGCCAGAAGCAAGGTCCTCCGGCGTGACCATGGACCCGAAGAAGTCCCTGATCAAGTCATCATCTTGCAACGTCGAAGGCGCAACCAAGATGTTGCTCGCATCCTCGATGCAGGCTTCTGTCAACTGTGTTGTGTACATCAAACGGAACCGCACCCGCCATTCACAGATCTTGATGGATCACTCGCAACCGTGGAGATGGCAACGACCCGCACTCATGCATTTGCTTTGCGGAGCGGAAGCAAATGGAGACGGACCGTTGGATCTTGATGCTCTCACGGGGCTCGACAGCAGGCAACGGATTCTGCCGTACGGGGCGGTGTGCGGAGCTAAGCGATCCTGGAGCAGTACACGGAACCGCGTGACCACGACGAGCTGCTGATCACCGCCAGCCCCGCGCTGCGTGACACGTTCCTCGACACCACCGCAGCGATCGAGCACCCCCTCGCCGCCGCGATCGAGCAGCGGCTCGGCGACACCGGCACGCCCACCGCACGCGTGCTCGCGGCGAGCGTGGCCGCCGCGGTTCGGGTCGCACGCCAGCAGTGGCTCCAACCCCCGACCGCACCCCTCACGGCCGGTGGGCTTGTCCTGCCGTCCGGCTCGTTGCCCGACCTGCTCCGCTCCGCGCTCGCCACACTCGCACCCGCACTTGACGCCGCCGAAGAACAGGCACAGCAACGCTCGCATCGGTCAGTCCGTTCCACTGAGGCGGCTCCGACGTCGCAGTAGGTCCTGCACTAGCCACGGGCACGGCTGGACCCCGTCCGCCTCGGGTACGCCCGCGCCTCGACCGCGCGGCGGCCCCTGGACGCACAGCCGGACCGCCTCGCCGAAGCCGGGGTCATCCAGTTCCGGTCCGATCCTCCCCAAGAGTCAAATTCGGCCATCAGTGCGCCTCCCAATGACGCAAAGCCGCTATCCCGCGAGCTGCTGAAACGTCACTCCCGAAGGCGCTCCCGGGGAATTCAAAGTAAACCCCTTTCACCCGAAATGACTAGGGCACGAGTAAACGTAGACAGGCGGGCAATCGGGGCGCCATGTCACGCATATCCTGTGTGCCGCGAGGCCCCGGGCAGGACAGCCGAACATGGCAATTGCCGCCGTTTACGCAGGCCAGTAGCCCGGTGACGGGCTGCTCCGGCTATCCGCCCGTTGAACGTCGTACAGGCGGACAACCCTCGCAACCGCCTTCGTCTCTTCAGATACGAGCATCTGCCGAAGCCATTGCCGTCTGGTAGCGATTCAGCACCTGAATGCCGCTTCGAAGCATTGCTCAGAATCGGACATGGAATGATTACCGAACACTCCGATACGCCTCTCGCGGCGCTGCCGGCCAACGACGACTACCAGCTGGGTACCGACGCCTACAGCGATGAGCAGCGGATCGCGGTCCTCGCCAAGCTGGAGGGGTACCTCGGCGAGCGGAGCGGGCGTCTGCTGGGGTACCAGGTCAACCTGTCGCTCGACGGCCACGCCGCCCTCGGGCGTTTCCTGGGCTACCACATCAACAACATCGGGGACCCGTTCGTCGACAGCAACTACAGCCTGCACTCGCGCTGGCTGGAGCGGGCGGTCCTGGAGCACTACGCCCGCCTGTGGCACGCCCCCCTGCCCCAGGACCCGGCCCACCCCGGGAACGAGGACGGGTGGGGGTACGTGCTGTCCATGGGCAGCACCGAGGGCAACCTGTACGCGATGTGGAACGCGCGTGACTACCTCGACGGCAACGCCCTGGTGCGTGACGAGGTCTCCGGCGAGGCCAGCTGCCGGACCAGCTACCTGCGGGCCAAGCACCCCGACGACAACCCCAACGCCTACGCCCCGGTGGCGTTCTTCTCGCAGGAGACGCACTACTCGCACATCAAGGCGATGCGAGTGCTGGACATCCCGACCTTCTACGACCTGGGCGGCAGCCTCTACCCCGGCGAGTGCCCGATCGACCTGGCCGACACCGGGATGCAGACCTACAACGGCTGGCCCCTTGGAGGAGTTCCGACCACCGGCGGCGATGAGGGACCCGGCACCGTCGACGTCGACGCCCTGGTCGCCCTCGTGGAGTTCTTCGCCGCCAAGGGCCACCCCGTCCTGGTGAACTTCAACGTCGGCAGCGTCTTCAAGGGCGCCTACGACGACGTCCAGACCGCGTGCGAGCGCCTGCGCCCGGTCTTCGAGAAGCACGGCCTCGTCGACCGCACCGTGCGCTTCGACCCCGACGACCCGAAGCGGGTCAGTGTCCGCAACGGCTACTGGATCCACGTCGACGGCGCACTGGGCGGTGCCTACGCCCCGTACCTGGAGAAGGCCCGCGACAGCGGGCTCATCGACAGCGCGCCTCCGGTGTTCGACTTCCGGATCCCCGAGGTGTCCTCGATCGTCACCAGCGGCCACAAGTACCCCGGTGCGCCCGTCCCCACCGGGATCTACATGTCCCGTGCCGGATCCAAGCTGCGACCGCCGTCGGACCCCGCGGTGGTCTCCTCCCCGGACAGCACGTTCGCCGGCTCCCGCAGCGGATTCGCCTCCCTGGCCATGTGGAACCACCTCGCGCAGTTCAGCGAGGAGCAGCAGGTACGGCAGGCCGCCGAGGTCCTGCGGATCGCCGAGTACACGGCGGAACGCCTCAGGAGCCTCAGCGCGCAGTTGAAGGAACGCGGCGAGCCCTGGGCCGAGGACGGCATCGAGGTCGGCCACGGCGACCACGCGCTCAGCGTCTGGTTCCAGCAGCCCCGCGCCGAGATCACGCAGAAGTACTCGCTCGCCTGCGTGCCGCTCAACCTCGGTGGCCGCCGACACGACTACAGCCACGTCTACGTGATGCCGCACGTCACCCAGGAACTCATCGACGAGCTCCTCGACGACCTCTCCCGCCCCGGAGCATTCGACCGCTCCGCCGACCAGGACGCCGAACGGCCCCCGCTCCCCCGCCAGCGCTGACCCGCGGGCGGGCAACCGTACCGCAGCCGCACGGCCGCCTCCTGGCGCTGTTGCCCCGCACGTCCCCGCGTGCGGGGCAGCAGGCCGTGGGTGCGGCCCGCCGTCCCGTCACCGCCCCTGGCTCCCGGCGAATCCAACGGCGGTTCCCCGTCTCCGGGTTCCCGGGCATCAACGAAGACCACCTGCGAAGCAATTCGGGAGGACCCATGAGCTCGTTCCTGGACACGATCACGCCCGAGGCGCTCCACGCGGATCCCTATCCGATCTATCAGCGGCTCCGACGTGACCACCCCGTGGCCGAGATCCCCGCGCTCGGCTGCTGGCTCGTCACGCGCTGGCAGGACGTACGTCAGGTGATGAGCCACAGCGAGAGCTTCACCACCAGATTTCCGTCCGCCATGTCGGAGATCTTCGGACCGGAGAACATCCTGTCGAGTAGCGGCGACATCCATCAAGGCATGCGCGCCAGCGTCGAGGAGGTCTTCGAGCCCGAACGGGCCGGTCTGGCCCGGGAGTACGCACGGAAGCTGGTCATCGAGCGGGTCTCCGGCATGCACGGGCGGGCGGACCTCATGGGCGAGGTCCTGCAACCCGTCACGGCAGAGGTGTTCCGGTGGATGCTGAGCCTCGAGGTCGAGAGCACGACCCTGCTGCGCATGGCACAGGCCCTGTGGCTGGGCGTCCTCAATCCGGGGGACCCCGCCAAGCTCGCGGTGTCGGCCGCCGCCATGAACGAGCTCGACGCCGCGCTCACCCCCTGGTTCGAGGGCCTCGGCCCTGACCCGTCCTCGGCGATCGCACGGTGGCGGCACATCGCCCCTGGAAGCGCTTGTCCGCGAGGCGCCGCGGAGGTCCTCCCGACGATCCGCGTGGTCCTCCCGTCCCTTCCCGAACCGGGGTGGGCGGCGGGCAGCCTCCTGGTCGCGCTGTTCAACGACCCGGACCAGCGGGGACTCGTCCGGGACCGCCCGGAGCTCCTCGGCGACGCCGTCCACGAAATCCTGCGCTGGATGCCGCCGTTCGGGCTCGTCGGCCGTATGACCACCCGACCGGTGGAGCTGGGCGGCACGCGCCTGCCCGCCGGTGCACACGTCCTGGCCGCGATCGGCTCCGCGAACCGCGACGAGACGGTGTTCGAGCAGCCCGAAACCTTCGATCTCCGCCGCCGACGGCAGCCTCTGGCCTCCTTCGGCTACGGAGAACACACCTGCCTCGTGCGCGCGTTCATTCCCGCCGTCGTGGAAGGCCTGGTCGCCGGCGTCCTCGACGTCCACCCCGGCGTCCGCGCCGACCCCTCGGAGCAGTCCTGCGTAGCCGGCTGGAGCGCCCGCTACACCGCACGCCTTTGCGTGGACGGCCTCGGCGACTCCGCCACCGCGTACCCGCCAGGCCAGCGCCGGGCAGTGGCAGCGCAGCTGACCGCCGCAGGGGGGAAGCAGCCGGAGCCGGTCAGGGGGTGATGGAGAGGACGATCTTGCCGGTGGTGCGGCCGGTCTCGCCCAGCGTGTGGGCCCGGGCGGCTTCTTCGAGGGGGAAGACCGCATCCGCGATCACGCGCAGGAGGCCGCCCTCGACCAGGGAGGCGATCTCGCGCAACCCCGCGTGGTCGGGCTCGACGAGCATGAACACCGCCCGTACCCCGGCTGCCTCGGCCTCCTCGGCGGGGAAGGTGTCGTCCAGCGGCAGGAGCGAGATCAGCGTGCCGCCCGGCCGCAGCGTTCGCAGGGACCGGGCCCAGTTGGGGCCGCCGAGGGAGTCCAGCACGACATCGACGTCCCGGAGGGTCTCGGCGAAGTCCTGGGTGCGGTAGTCGATCAGCTCGTCGGCGCCCAGCGAGCGCAGCAGCTCGTGCTTGGGGGCGCTGGCCGTGCCGATGACGTACGCGCCGCGGGCCTTGGCGATCTGCACGGCCAGGTGGCCGACGCCTCCGGCGGCCGCGTGGATCAGGACGCGCTGGCCGGGCCGGATCACGCCGCAGGCATACCGCCGCACATTCCGCCCCGGTGGATCGATTCCTGGCACCTTCGAGCCGGCTCAGGAGCCCCCGCCAAGCGACGGTTCGGCGCAGTAGCGGCGAGCAACTCACCGTTCTGCCCGGCCGAGATCAGCCCCGGCGCGTGCCGCGGTGCTGCGCGACCAGGACCGTACGCGCATCGGCGTCCCTGCCCTGGCGCTGGTGGGTGGCGGCCAGTTGCGCGTACGGCTGTGGTGATCTTCGGTCAGATCCTTCGCTGGTCGTTGGCGGCGTGGCGGGCGGCGAGGACCGGCAGGAAGTCCACGCTGCGGCCCCCGAGGCCCTCGACCTCGGCGTCGGAACTGATGAACGCGATCCGGTCCAGCTCAGGCGTACGGCCCGCGGCACGGTCGGCCGCGCTCACCGCGGCGTGCAGCCGGTCGATCACGGCGGCCGGGCAGACCGGGGCCCGGAAGTGGACGCCGATGTTGCCCTTGTCGCCGCGGGTGACCGCCCACAGCTCCATGTCCTGCTCCGGTACCGTCCGCCCGACTTCCTCCGCCAGCTCGCGGGCGGCGTGCCGGCGCAGGGCGTTCAGGTCAAGAGGGGTTTCGTCGGCGGGCGGCTCCATCGAGCCGCCGGGCAGCTGCCAACGGCCCGGCGCGGCGGTGGACGACGCCATGCGCCCGACCACCAGCCGGCCGTCGTCCGTGGGCTGGGCAACGGTGACGAACACCGACGGCGCCTTTACGGCCTGTGCCGGGTCCCGGCGCAGGACGTAGAGGCGGTAGGCGGCCCGGTACCAGGTCAGGACCAGCGTGTGCGGATCCTTCCAGTCCAGGCCCGCGCACACGACCACCGGGCCGTCGAAGAAGTCCGGGTTGGCCGCGGTCACCTCCTCCCAGCGGCGGTCCATGGCCGCGGTCTGCTCGGCTGTGAGCTGCGGCCGGGTCGTTTCCACCAGGTGCAGGTGGTGGACGTCGAGGACCTCGACGGGGTGATGGTTGGTCAACGGACCTCCGCTGGGGAGGGGCCCTGCGCGCAGGGCCCCGTCGGACGTGGTGCTCGCCGCGGTTCAGGGCGGCGAGGAACGGACCGTATCGTGACGCGCGTGCCGTTGATGGACGAGCGTCGCCTGCCCCGTGTACTGCCGACGGGCTCCCAACTCCTACGCCACGTCGCCGACGGCGGCCTGAGCAGCCCGCCAGTGGCTGCGGCGAGTCAGGGCCGGGCGGCGACGGCCTCGACCTCGAACAGCACGTCAGGCGCAGCCAGGCTCGCGACGCCGATGAGGGTTTGCGTGGGCGGTTTCGTACCCCAGCCCTCCTGCACGGCCCCGGCGATCGGCCCGAGCTTGCTGACGTCATGGTTCACCACGTACGTCCTGAGCTGGACGACGTGGCTGCGGTCGAGCCCATGGGCGGCGAGGGCGACGCCGATGTTGTGGAACGTCTGCTTCACCTGCTCGGTGAAGTCGGCCGAGACGACCGCGCCGTCCGGGCCCGATCCGTACTGACCCGCGATGAGCACCAGTTCCGTACCTGCGGGGACGGTGGCGGTGTGGCTGTAGCCGAACGGGACCGGGTCGTGCAGGCCGTCAGGATTGACGATGGTGTGTGCCATGTGGATCACCTCTCGTGTGCGACGGGGCTTCGTCGTGTTGGTAAGCCTGCCAACGAATCACGACATCTCCTGTCGTGTATTCCCGTAGGGTTTTCGTATGCGCGCCGACCGATTGGTATCGCTGGTCCTGCTGCTACGGCAGCACGGCCGGCTGTCCGCGACCGAGCTGGCCCGCGAGCTGGAGGTGTCCACCCGCACCGTGCTGCGCGACATCGAGGCGCTGTCCGCAGCAGGCGTCCCGGTCTACGCCGAACGCGGTCGGCACGGCGGTTTCGCGTTGCTGCCCGGTTTCCAGACCGAGCTCACCGGACTGAACCACGACGAGGCACTTGCCCTGCTGGTCGCCGGATCGCGGCGCGGCGCGCAGACGTTCGGACTCGGCTCGGCGCTCGCTTCGGCCATGCGCAAGGTGGTGGACGCGCTGCCCGAAGGCCATCGGGCCACCGCGGCCGGCGCGGTTCGCCGCTTGCTCATCGACCCGGAGACCGACCTCCTCTCGCGCCGGCTGGTTGCCGAGGAGGTGCCCGACACCATCGTGGCCGAGGTCCGGCGCGCGGTGTTCGCCGGGCACAAGCTGCGCATCCACTACGCGGCTGTGGACCAGACCCCGAAGTGGCGCACGGTGGACCCGATCGGCCTGGTCACCGTGCGCGACCAGGGCTACTTGCTGGCCACCCGGTCCGGCGCGGACCGTACGTACCGGCTGTCGCGCATCCTGGCCGCCGAGGAACTCGCCGAACCGGCGCAGCGACCCGACCGGGTCGATCTGGACCGGGCCTGGCAGGAACGCAGCACACGGTTCCGTACCGGCGGTGACCAAGTCACCGTGCTTGTACGGGTGAACCCGGCGCGGCGGGAGGATCTGGTGGGCACCGCGCTGGCCATCCTCGCCGAGGAAGCCGACGCAGACGCAGACGGCTGGCTTCGGCTGGAGGTGACCTTCCAGGATCCGAGACACGCCGAATGGGCCCTGTGGCAGCTCGCCACGAGCGCGGAGGCCCTGGCCCCGCAGTGGTTGCGCGACTCCCTGCGGGGCCGCGCCGCCGCGATCGCCGGCTGCTACGGAGTGTCATCCTGAGAGTCGCCGCCTTCTGCGGGCCGCCGGATTGCCTCCCGCAGCGCCACCGGCACACAACGCCTACGGGATGGATGCGCTCGGTCCTGCGCTCCCAGCACCGGCTGTCAGTGCCGGGTGGGAGACTGCCTGGCATGACCGAATCGAAGCCGAAAGCGGACCTTCTCCGCTACCTGCAAGCCGCTCGCGAAGCCCTGCTGTGGAAGCTCGACGGGCTCTCGGAGTACGACATCCGCCGCCCGCTGACGCCTACCGGCACGAATCTGCTGGGGCTGGTCAAACACGTCGCCAGTGTGGAACTGGGCTACTTCGGCGACACGTTCGGGCGGCTGTCCGGCGAGGCGTTGCCCTGGTTCGCAGACGACGCCGAACCCAACGCGGACATGTGGGCCACTGCCGACGAGTCGCGCGAACAGATCGTCAGTCTGTACCACCGGGCGTGGAAGCACTCGGACACCACAGTTTCCGCGCTGACGCTTGACGCGGTCGGCCACGTGCCGTGGTGGCCCGAGGAACGAAGCGAGGTGACGCTGCACCAGATCCTGGTGCACGTGATCGCCGAGACCCACCGCCACGCCGGCCACGCCGACATCGTCCGGGAGCTCATCGACGGGGCCGTCGGTCTGCGGGCTGGTAACGACAACATGCCGCCAGGCGACCGGGTGCGGTGGGAGAACCACCGGCTCCGGCTGGAGCGCGTGGCGGAGGAAGTCGGTCACGGCTGATCCCGCCCGACGTGATCCGTTCACCACAGAAGTCGCAGCCCAGCAGGCCGCGCCCGGTAGCGCTCAGGCGCGCGTGTCGTCGACGCCGGAGCCGATCGCCGCGCTCAGGGCCCGCAAGGCGTCCTCGTATGGGTGACGGTCGAACCGGAACGGACCGAATGCCACATAGTCGCGGGTCTTGCGGTGCGGTTGCTCGAAGGCGTCCCAGGTCACGAGGTCGGCTGTCGCGGTGATGCGTGCCATGAGCGGCCAGCATCCCCACTCACCGCATTCACAACCGAGAACGGGTGTCTTCGGCCCCATCGCGTTGGTGGACCGTCCGAGGAAGTGGTCCTGCATCGGGCCGAACCGGAAGAACTCCGGGATCAGACCGCCGTAGGCGTCGCCTGCGGGCTGCATCCCGGCCGCGATCTCGAACCCGTCGATCAGCTCGGTGAGTGGTGATCCGTCGATGCGGGGGACGATCACGAGCGGGCCGCCGTCGCCACGGTGGCGACAGTCGAACCGGATCTCATTGCTGGTCATCCAATGAACCTCCGCCATCTTGAAGTGGCTGGTCAAGGGGCTGGTGTGACGTCTTGGCGGTGCGCTCGTGCTGGTCGTTGGGCAGTTGTCTTCGGTGTAGATCGTCTGTCAGCGGTTGACTTCGAGGTTAGTCAGCACGAGCAGGGCGCGGAGGAGGTGGGTGGCGCGGGCGGGATCGGTGCGGAGCTTGGCGAGGATCCGCCAGTTCTTCGGGTGGGCGAAGCCCGTGTTCGACGGGGGCGCGTCCAGCGGCGAGTTCCCGGTTGGCTTCTCTTTCGGCGGGGCTGAGCCGACGGGCGCGGGTGGCCTGAGAACGACCCGCTCGCCCACGCCGCCGGCCTCGCCGGGCTGCCGCCGTTACCTGTCATGCTGAGCGAGTTCGAATCGATCCTCGTACCTTGGAGGCTTGATGCGTGCTGGCGTCGTGGTCGCCGCGCACCCCGGTGTGGAAGATCTCGCTGTGCGGGCCGAGGAGTTGGGCTTGCACAGCTTCTGGATCAACGACACTCCGATGGTCCACGGGGACCCCTTCGTCGCCTTGAGCCTGTGCGCGAAGGCCACCCGTCGCATCAGGCTCGGCCTCGGCGTGACCTCACCGGCGCTGCGCTCGGCCCCGGCCGCCGCGAGCGGGCTCGCCAGCCTCAACGCCCTGGCACCGGGCCGGATCATCTGCGGGGTCGGCACCGGAAACACCGCCCGTCGCACCCTGGGCATGCGGCCGACCACGACGGCCACGCTGGAGAACTTCACCACCGCACTGCAGGACCTGTGCGCCGGACGATCGACCGTGTACCGCGAGGGTGACCGGGTCCGCGACATCCGGTTCCTGCACTCGGGGGCGCACGTGAACACCGCCGACCCGATCGAGTTCGTCGTGGCCGCGCTCGGGCCGAAGGCCGTCGCCGTCGCCGGCCGCCGCAACACCGGCCTCATCTCCTTCGGCCTGCTGGACCCCACCGCCTGGCACGCGCTGCACGACGCCCGCCGCCACGCCGCCCAGGACACACCCCGCGACGTCGATTCCCACACGGACTCCTATGTGGTCACCTCGCTCCACCTGCTCGACGAGGACCAGGACCCTTACGGCGACGCGGCCCGGGATGCGACGGGCCACCTCGTCCTGTCGCTGCTGGCCTTCGCCGCCGACACAGCCGCCGACACACCTGCCTTCGCCGAGCGACTCGGCCCCGAGGAACGCGAGGCGGTGCGGCGGTTCCTCGACCGGCGCGGCACTACCGCCACCGCGCCGGACCGGCACACCAAGCTCTACCCCAACTACCTCGGGCGCATCGCACCGCGGGACCGGGACCTGGTTCTGCCCTCGCTGATGGACACCCTGGCCCTGGTCGGCACCCGCGACGACCTCCTCGCCCGCATCACCACCCTGGAACAAGCCGGCATCGACGAACTCCTCATCCAGCCGGTGATCGACCCGCCCACCGAGATGGCTCAGCTCGCGAAACTCCTCGCCTGAGCGGACCCACCGACCACAATCACCGATGCCGCAGCTCACCACTGCGCGTCATGAGGCTTCGACCTGCGGAGAGAGCTGGGTGCGAAGCCAACCGACGGTCGGGCTCAGCCGATGGCCAAGGCGAGACCTGTCGGCGCCCACCGCGCACGCGCACCCCTCGTCGCTCACCGAAGCCGACCGCGCACGCCTCGTCGCTCACCGAAGCCGGCCGTCACGAGTTCTGCGTTTGACGACGGCCCGGCACGGGGCTGCACTGGATTCATGGACGCTGCGGCGACACCGTCCTAGGGAGAGCAGCGATGACAACCATGGAAGCCTTCAACCTTCTGCAGCCGTACAAGATCGCCGAGGAGACGTTCGTCATCCCGTGGGCCCTCGAGGCCCCGCCGGTCGGCCACTTCCCGATGAACTCGATGGTGATCCGGGGAGCCGAACCGGTCCTCGTGGACACCGGGGCGCCCGCAGTGCGCTCCCAGTGGCTGGAGGCGGCCTGGTCCGTCGTGGATCCCCTGGACGTACGGTGGATCTTTCTCACCCACGACGACCGCGACCACGCCGGCAACCTCCTGGCGGCCCTCGCCGCATGCCCGAACGCGACCCTGCTGACGACATGGTTCTCCATCGGCCGTATGGCCGAGGAGTGGGAGACCCCCATCAACCGGTGCCGCTTCATGACCGACGGCGACACGATCGACGCGGGCGACCGCACCCTGGTCGCCAAACGACCACCCCTGTACGACAACCCCACTACCCGCGCCCTTTTCGACGCGAAGACCAACGTCCTGTGGTCCGTCGACACCTTCGCCACGAACGTGCCGACTCCCATGCCCGAATTGGCAGCGCTGTCGGCAGACGAATTCCGCGACGGCCAGTTCTTCGGCGGAAGGCTGGTCTCCCCCTGGGTCGCCCTGCTGGACTCCCAAAAGTTCGGGACGGTCGTCACCGACTTCCAACACCTGAACGCCGAGGTCATCGCCGGCTGCCACTGCCCGGTCCTCCGTGGCCCCCAGATCCCCGAGGCCTACGACCTGCTCCGCCAGCTCCCCGAAATCCCACCGTGGACGGAGTTCACGCAGGCCGACCTGGACCAGTGGATGGCGGCTGCCGAGAGCTCGGTTCCGCCGGAGCAGCCGCGGCCGTCGGGGACGTGAGGGGCGCTGCCGCGCGGGGTGGGGATCTGCCCACCAGCTGCGTGCTGATGGGCCCGGCAGATCGCGCCCCTCATCGCCGTGCCGCGCGGTGACGAGGCGGCATCGCGATGACCCGGGCTCCGGCACGTCCTGTCCCGTCGCCGGTGGTCAGCCTCGCAGGTGCAGACCGAAGCCCGTGCGGCCGGCGGGCTCCAGTCCCTCCTTCAGGTGCAGCGAGGGGATCTCGTAGTCTCCGAAGTTCTGCCGCCGGAACGGGATCGGCTCGGTCGACTCCAGGGTGAGCAGGCGCTCCTCCCAGGCCTTGGCCGCGTCCGCGTAGTCCTCGCCGGTCATCCGGTCGGCGCCGTACAGCACGAAGGGCGGCAGCGCCTCGATGCCCGGGTAGTAGAGGATGCCGTGGTGGATCGGGAACAGCAGGTCGTCTATGGGGCCGTTGATCCCGCGGGCGGCGTAGTGCGACTCCGGACCGCCGACGGTCACCGACAGCAGGGCCCTCCTTCCCGCGAGGGTGCCTTCGCCGAATCGCTCGCCGTACTTGGTGTCGCTGTGCTCGCCGACTCCGTACGCGAAGCGGTAGGTGAACACCCGGTCCACCCAGCCCTTGAGGATCGCGGGCATCGTGTACCACCACAGCGGGAACTGGAAGATAATCGTGTCGGCCCACAGCAGCTTCTCCTGCTCGGCGAGGACGTCCGGGGTGAGCGTCCCCGCCTCGAAGGCCCGGCCCGAGTCCGCGGCGACCTTCAGCGGACTCGAGGCGTCGGGGCCGTAGTCCGCGGCGTCCACGACCGCCTTCCAGTTCATCGCGTACAGATCGCTCACCCGTACCTGGTGCCCAGCGCCCTCCAACGTGGACACCGCGAGGTCCTTCAGCGAGCTGTTGAGCGACTGCGGCTCGGGGTGGGCGTAGACGATCAGCGTCTTCATGGGAACTCCTTCGGATCGGATGCCTTTGATCCTGGACGCCGCGACGCCCGGTGTTCAGGGGCGCTCCTTCCGTCGGACCGGGCTTCCTGGTATTGGCAGTACCACCTTCACGGGCGCCGCCGAGGCCATACTGGGGGCATGGACGATCTTGCTGGCTTCCTGCGGACCCGGCGTTCCCGGGTCGACCCGGCGGCCGTGGGCATACCCACCGACAGCCGCCGCCGGGTCGAAGGGCTGCGCCGCGAAGAGGTCGCGCACCTGTCCGGGGTCAGCGTCGACTACTACGTACGCCTGGAGCAGGGCCGCGCGACCCAGCCCTCCGAGCAGGTCCTCGACGCGCTCGCCCGCGTCCTCGGCCTCGACGAGACCGAACGCGGGCACCTCTACCGGCTCGCCCGGCAGCGCCGCAGCCGCGCGAAGGCGCCGGGCGGGCGGGTCCGGCCGGAGCTGCTGCGCGTCCTCGGGCTGGTCGCCGACGCGCCCGCGCTGATCATGGACCACCGCCTGGACGTGCTCGCCGGGAACCGCCTCGCCGGGCTCCTGTACGGCCGGCCGATGCCGGGCCTGAACACCGCCCGGCACATCTTCCTCGAGGAGGCCGAGCGCGGCCTCTACGCGGACTGGGAGAAGTGCACCCTCGACGTGGTCGGGCACCTGCGCCTGGCCGCCGGCAAGTACCCCGAGGACCCGCGCCTGGCCTCGCTCATCGGCGAACTGGCGATGGGCAGCGAGCGCTTCCGCCGCCTCTGGGCCCGCGCGGACGTGCGGGCCCGCACGCATGGGCGCAAGGCGTACCGGCACCCGCTGGTCGGGCTGCTGGAACTGCACCAGGAGAACTTCGCGCTGCCGGACGAGTCGGGTGTGGAGCTGCTGGTGCTGTCGGCGGCCCCCGGCAGCCCCGCCGAGGACGGACTGCGCCTGCTCGCGGGCCTGGACGCGGACGGCGCGCACGGCGCGGACGGCACTGACGCGCATCCCCCGGTGAACGCCCAGGTCCGCGAGTAACCCAATGACGCCCACCGCCAGGAACGCCAATGGCCGGAGGGCCCTTGACCTGAACCGATATTGAGGTTTTAGGGTGTCGTCTACTTGATCATCTGACGACGGGAAACACGCTCATGATCCTCGTAACCGGAGCCACCGGAAACATAGGCAGCGCCCTCCTCAAGGAGCTGCACGTACGCGGTGCCGGGCCGCTGAGGGGGCTCACCCGTGATGCCGCGCAGGCGACCTTCCCCGAAGGGGTCGAGGCCGTGGAGGGCGACTTCGCGGATCCGGCGTCGTTGAAGCCGGCGCTGGAGGGGGTGCGCTCGCTGTTTCTCGTGTCGCGTCTGGGACCGGACGCCAACATCATCGAAGCCGCCCGGCAGGCGGGTGTGGACCACGTCGTGCTGGTGTCGTCGATTACCGTCCAGACCCATCCTCACCTCGGCCCCGCCGGCGAGAACCTGGCGGTGGAGCAGCTGCTCAAGGCAAGCGGCATGGCCTGGACGATCCTGCGACCCACGCAGTTCGCCTCGAATGCCCTGATGTGGGCGGCTTCCATACGTGAGCACGAGGCCGTCCGCGCCCCGTACGCACAGGTCGCGCTGCCGACCATCCACCCCGCAGACGTCGCGGCGGTGGCACGGGTGGCACTGACCGAGCCCGGCCACCAGGGACGCACGTATGCCTTGACCGGTCCGGAGCCGGTGACCGCCCGACAGCAGGTCGAGGCCATCGCGGCAGCCCTGGGCCGGGAGGTGCCCTTCGCCGAGATCAGCCGCGGGCAGGCGCACGCACAGATGGCCGCGGTCTTCGGGGCCGAGGCCGCGGACGCGGTGCTCGACGTCACGGGCGGAGACGTCAACGAGGAGCTGCTGATGGTGCGCGACACGGTTGCACAGGTCACCGGAACCCCGGCCCGGCCGTTCCGGCAGTGGGCCGCGGAGAACGCCACCGCCTTCCGCTGAGTCGGCCAGGGCAGGCCCGTTGCTAGCCTGCTCGGCATGATCGCGAAGAGCCCCAAACAGCGGATATCCAGCCTACTGGCGCCAAACGGTCCCCAGCGCGCTCTCATCATCTCGAGCTTCATCAGTCGGGTGGGCAACGGGCTGTTCAACACCGCTGCGGTGCTGTACTTCACGCTGGTTGTGCACCTGCCCGCCGCACAGGTCGGTGTCGGCCTCACGATCGCCGGGCTGACCGGTCTGCTGGCCGGGATCCCGGCAGGGAATCTGGCCGACCGATACGGGCCGCGCACGGTCTGGCTGACAACCCTCGCGGTACAAGCCGTGACGATGGCCGCCTTCGTCTTCATCGACAGCTGGGTCACGTTCACGCTCATCGCCACCCTGGACCGGCTGGCAGCAACGGCGAGCGGCGCCGCGGGCGGTGCGCTCATCGCCCGCGCCGGCGGCGAACGCCCGGCCGCGTTCAGGGCGAAACTCCGCACGTTCGTCAACCTCGGCGTGGTCCTGGGCACCCTCGGCGCCGCCTTCGCCCTCTCGGTCAACACCCGCCCGGCATACACCGCGCTCATCCTCGCCAACGCCGCCAGCTTCGCCTGCGCCGGCCTGATCGTCCTGATCGGCGTCCCGAACTACCAGCCCCTGCCCCGGCCCAAGGAGCACCGCGGCTGGGCCGTCCTGGCCGACCGGCCGTTCGTGTCCTTCGTCGCGCTCTACGGGGCCATGGGCCTGCAGTACCAGACCGTCTCCCTGCTGCTGCCGATCTGGCTCTCCGCTCACACCGACGCGCCCCGCTGGACCGTGGCGGCGGTCTACGCGGTCAACAGCGGGGTATGCGTGCTGCTCCAAAGCCGTATCGGCTCCCGGGTGGAAACACCGCGCCAGGGCGGCCGGGCGTTCCGCCTCGCCGGGCTGCTCTTCTTGGTCAGTTGCCCTTTGATGGCCCTGACCGCGGACGTTCCGGCCTGGATCGCGCCGGGGCTCGCCATCCTCGCCGTCTGCGTGCACAGTCTCGGAGAGGTATGGGAGTCCTCGGCCGGCTCCGCGCTGGGTTTCGGTCTCGCCCCCGACCACGCCCAGGGGCAGTACCAGGGCCTCTTCGGCATCGGCTTCGACGCCGGACAGGCCTTGGCCCCGGTGATCCTCACGGCAGCCGTCCTCGGACTCGGACACACGGGCTGGCTGCTGCTCGGCGCGTTCTTCGCGGCTGTGGGGGCGACAGGCCCGCTGGTGGCCGCGTGGGCGGAGCGAACCCGTCCCACGAGCCAGGACACGGCCCGCGCTACAGATGGCCGGTCAAGCGAAGCCCCGCTGCTCGCCTCCGACTAGCTCCGCGGGGTCCACCCCGTACATCCGGTTCTACGCCTGCACGGTCGCGTGGGCCTGGTAGGTCGGATGATCCCGGCCGCCTGCCGGGCCGGCGGTCGCGGCGGTACGGTGGGGCCCTCGCGAGAGGAGCAGGAGCATGGCGAAGACCTTCACGATCCACACGGTCGGCGGCCCGGTGGAGGTGCCCGGCACCATCGGCGGTATCCGCCAGGTCCTTCCCGAGGAGCAGCGGGCCGAGTTCACCAGCGAGGTCGAGAACGCGGGCCTCGACGAGCTGCGTGAGGTACTCGCCCGCTGGGCGGCGCGGCTGCCCAGCGAGCACGACGACGCCGAGGACGCCTGCGTGCGGCTCCTCAAGGACGCCGAGGACCAGGTCGCCGCCATGGGCTTCGACACCGGCACGCCCGAGGGCCTGGCGGCCGCCCGTGCGGAGTTCGACCGTCTCACCCGTACCGGAAAGGGAACCGCCGCAGCGTGAACTGGCGCATCACCTACGCCCCGCTCGCCGACGGCGCCCTCCGGCGGATGTCGAGCCGAGATCGCTTCGAGGCCACAATGAAGGCCACGATCGGCAGTGACCCGTACGGGCACGGTTCCGACCAGGTCGGCAAGGACCGCGACCGGCGCGAGGCGACCGTCGCCGGGGCGATCATCCGGTACTACGTCTCGGGCCTGGTCCTCACCGTCACCGTCGTCCGGCTCATCGCCGGACCCTGACCCGGCGGGCAGGAGCTCCTGCCCATCACCAGGGCGGGCTCGAACCCTGCTCCCGGCCGTGCCACAGGTGTCGGGCCCCGCCGCGCGCGTCTCAGCCGTTGACCGGCCACTCCAGTGGTTCCGCGTGGAAGCCCTTGTCGTCGTTGCGCAGGCCTGAGTTCTCCATGTCGGCCTTGGTACCGGTCTCCACCCGTGTGGGGGTGATCGTGTACTTGGCGTCCGCCGACTTCTGCCCCTGGCTCTCCTGCTCCGGGCTGGCCGGGCGCGTGTCCGGGGCGAACCTCAGCCCGGCAGAGCGTCCTCGAGCTGCGCCAGCTCCTCCGTGCTCAGCTCGAGGTCCGCGGCCTTGGCCGAGTCGGTGATGGAGGCCGGGCGGCTGGCTCCCGGTACCGGGATCACCGCCGGGGAGCGGGCGAGCAGCCAGGCCAGGGCGATCCGTTGGGGGCTGACGCCGTGCTCGGCGGCGATGCGGTGGAAGGCGGTGCCGGCGGAGGTGGGGCCGGAGGGGCCGTCGAGGGAGCTGCGGGAGATGCCGCCCAGCGGGCTCCAGGCCAGAAAGGCCAGGCCCAGCTGTGTGCTCAGCCGCAGTTCGGGCTCGCTGTCGCGGACGGCGGCGGAGTACTGGTTCTGCACGGAGACGAGTCCGTCGCCGAGGATCGCGTGCGCTTCGCGGATCTGTGCGGTGGTGACGTTGGAGATTCCGGCGGCGCGGATCGTTCCGGCGTCGAGCAGCTCGCGCAGGGCGCCGACGGAATCCGCCCAGGCCACGGCGGGGTCCGGCTTGTGCAGTTGGTAGAGGCCGATGGCCTCGACGCCCAGGCGCTTGGCGGAGGCCTCGGCGGCTTGTTTGAGGTGGGCGGGGGTGGCGGTGACGGTCCAGCTGCCGTCGCCGGGCCGGCCGCGGCCGCCCTTCGTGGCGACCAGGACGCCGGAGGTGTCGCCGCCGTAGAGCGCCAGGGCGCGGGCGATCAGGAGTTCGTTGTGGCCTGCCTCGCCGGCGTGCCAGTGGTAGCTGTCGGCGGTGTCGATGAGCGTGACACCGGCGTCGAGGGCGGCGTGGACGGTGGCGACGGCCCGCGCCTGGTCCGGGCGGTGTTCGATGGACAGCGGCATGGCGCCCAGGCCGATGGCGCTGACGGGGGTCTGTGCGAGGGTGCGGTACGACATGGTGGCTCTGCTCCTCAGGCGGTGGGTGACGGCTCGGCGGTCAGGGCTTCGGCGACGGCGCGGGGCAGCCAGTCGGTGGTGCGGGAGAAGGAGAAGCCCAGCTCCTTCGCGCGGGAGTTGCTCATCGCGTAGTGGCGGTCGAAGGAGAACGGCGAAGCCTGCTCGCCCGCCCGGACGATCCGGAAGACGGGCTTCCGGCCGGCCTGTGTGGCGGTGATCGCGGCCAGCTCGTACACGTCCAGCGGGCCGTCGGAGCAGGCGTTGAGCGGGCCGGTGAAGTCGGCTGCGGTCGCCGCCCACAGCAGCAGGTCCGCCAGCTCCTCGTAGTGGATGAAGACCGTGGGCAGCGCCTGCGCGTGGACGGCGATCTCTTCGCCCCGGGCGATGCGTTCGGCGTAGTGGGCGAGGCGGCCGGTGAACTCCTGCGCGCCGCCGCCGAGTACGTGGGCGCTGCGCACACTGGCGAAGGCGAAACCGCCCGTGCGGGTGAAGACGGCCTCCGCCTGGCGCTTGCCCTCGGCGTAGTGCGCCTCCAGGTACGCCTCGTCGCGCCAGGGAAGGTCCACGGCCACCAGCCAGGTGGCGGGGTCCACGCTCCCCTCCCCTACCGGTGTGCCCGCGGGCACAGCCGGCAGCGCGGCGGTCGCCGGGTCGTAGACCTCGATCGTGGAGGTCATGACGTAGCGCCGGGTGCGGCCGGCGAAGGCGCGGGCGGCGATGGCGGCCTGTACGGGGGTGTAGCAGACCTGATCGACGACCACGTCGAAGGTACGGGAGCCCAGCGCGGCGGTGAGGGCGGCCTCGTCGTCGCGGTCGACGACGAGGTGCTCGACACCGGCGGGCGGCGGCGTGGAGCCGCGGTTGATCACAGTGACCTGGTGGCCCGCCAACTGCAGGCGCTTCACCAGGAGCTTGCCGAAGTACCGGCTTCCGCCGATGACGCAGATCTTTTGCATGCCCCCATCCTGGAGACCTATCGTCACCAGCAGAAGTGCCGACTTACTGGATACGTATTAAGGAAAACTGTTGATCGATGTCCAGCGGCTCCGCGTCCTGCGGGCGGTGGCGGAGCACGGCAGCTTCAACCAGGCGGCCATGGCTCTGCGCCTCACCCCCTCGGCCGTCTCCCAGCACGTGGCCGCCCTGGAGCGCAGCCTCGGCGCCCAGGTCGTCGCCCGCAGCACCCGCGGCGTCACCCTCACCCGGGCCGGCCAGATCATGGTCGGTGCCGCCGAGTCCGTCGCCGCGGAGCTCGAGCACGCGCAGCAGCAGGTCGACCAGCTCAGCACCGGCCGCACCCAGCTCACCGTCGCCACCTTCACCAGCGGCGGCAGGCTCCTGCTGCCCGCCGCCCTCACCCGGCTCATGGCAGCCCATCCCCGCACCGTGCTCCACATCAGGGAGGGCGAACCCGAGGACACCCTGCCCCTCGTCCGCCAGGGCGCCGTGGACCTCGCCCTCGCCTACCACTTCGACGGCCCGCTGCCCGTGGGGCCGGGCCCCGCCTCCGGCCTGGAGTGGACCCCGCTCCTGGAGGACCCCCTGCACGTCGTCCTGCCGGAGACGCACCGACTCGCCGCGAGGGACCTGCTCGACCTCGCCGAGCTGGCAGCCGATCCCTGGGTGCTCGGCTGCCTGAAGACCGAGTCCTACCTGCGCCGTTACGCGGAGCGCGCCGGCTTCGACCCGGAAGTGCGCGGCACCACCAGCGACTACTTCTTCGCCCGCTCCCTCGTCGCCGCGGGCATGGGGATCTCCCTGATCCCCTCCATCGCGCTCACCCCGGAGATCCCCGGCCTGCGCACCGTCCCGGTCAGGCCACCGGGACCGATCCGGCACATCGGCGTCGCCGCGATCCGCCGGAGCGACCGGCCCCACGTCACGACGCTCATCCAGGCCCTTCGCGAGCAGGCGCGGCAGCAGCCTTAGCCTCGCGGTTGCTCTGGGTGGGGACTGCCTGGCGGGGACGTGGGTCAGGCCCGGGTGTCGACGTGATGCTTCACAGCCGCCGGACGCGCAACACGGCGGTCAGCATCGGGAGAGTGAACTCGCCGCTGGCGGTCTCCGGTCTACTCGCGAGGAATGCGCGGATCCGCCCCAACGTGGCCTCCTGTTCCTTTTCCGGCATGACCAGAACCCCCGCGCGCGTCGCGATGGTCGCGACGAGGGAGTCGGCGGTGCGGCGCTGTCCGTGCGGGAACTCGGCCTGCTCTGGCGAGCCGAACCGGGAGGCCACGCCGGTTTTTGGAAGGTGCATGCCGGCCGTCTCAGTACGCCAGCTGGTGGGCGTGTCACGCGGGCCGATGGCCACGCTCCCGCTGACCCGCGCGAGCCCGGCAACCCAGTCGACCTGGTCGTCCATGACGTTCCACAGGCCGGCCAGGATGCCACCGGGTGCGAGGACCCTGGCGATCTCGGGTCCCGCGACGGCCATGTCGAACCAGTGCATGGCGTTACCGGCCAGCACGGCATCGACGGACGCGTCCGGCAGCGGTATCGCCTCGGCACTACCCGACAGAGCACGGACAGCCGGCAGCGAGCGGCGAAGTTCGGTCAGCATCGCCGGGTCGGGCTCGACCGCGGTGGCTTCGGCACCCAGCGCGACCAGCGTTGCGGTCAGCTTGCCGGTTCCGGCGCCGAGGTCGAGCACGCGCGGGCCGGGCGCGGGCTCGAGCGCCCAGCGCACCGCGGCCTGCGCGTAGTCCGGGCGGTGCTCGGCGTATGCGACCGCCGCGGCGCCGAACGACGAGGCGTGAAGCAGCCGTTCATCCTGGTCCATGCGGTGACGCTATCGGTGGCGCCGACGGTCGGCTACCCCGTCTCACCACCTCGGCGACGGCCGCCCGACAGCGCGCCGCCGGCGCGTATCGCCGACGCCTTGGCCGACCGAGCCGAAGCCGATCTCGATGCCTGCGATGAAGTCCGCGGAGTCGACGGTGCTGTCGGTGATCCGCCAGTGGACCTCGAGGTCCGTGCCGGTGTCGGTGGGACGCAGGGCGAGCTCGACGTGGGCCGTGAAGGCGAGGTGCTCACCGGGGCGTACGTCGACGACGACGCCCTCCGCGCGCCCGGCGACCAGGTCGGAGTCGTCAGCGTCCTCGGCATCGCGGTACTCGTGGACGATCCGCCCACCCGGTCGCGCCTCGAACACGAGCTCGGAGACGCGGAGGTCGTCGGGCCTCCACCAGCGGGCGAGCAGGGAGGCCTCGGTCAGGTGGCGCCAGACCGGGTCGGGGCGCCCCGCCAGAGACCGCAGGAACCTGAACGAGCGGCCGTCGGCCCACCCCGGCCCCTTGGCGGCGAGCCGCTCCGCGTGGAGGGCGAGCCCGCAGCGGTCGTAGGTCGCGCCCCGACCGCCGACCTGGTCCGCGGTGTCGGCGAGCCTGCTGAGCACGGCCGCCAGGTCCCGGCATAGATGCGGCGCTGGCCGGTGCGCTGGGAGGCGACGACGCCGGCGCGCTCGAGGGCCTGCAGGTGGTTGGTCGTCTGCGGCTTGCGCGCCCCGGCGAGCTGGGCGAGGACCCCGACGGAGCGGGGCCGCTCGGCCAACAGGCTCACGAGCCGCCAGCGGGCCGGGTCGGCCAGACGTACGCCGGAGCGCTTGGCGCCGGTGTCAGGCTGCCCCGCGGCGCCTGAGGGCGTAGAAGGTGATGCCGCCGAGCAGGAGGACCCCGGCGCCGACACCGGCCAGCAGCGCGAACTTGCCCACGGGCGAGTCGTCGTCCTTCGCGGCAGCCGTTGTGCCGCCGGTCCCGCCCTGTTCGCCGGTCCCGTTCGTACCGGACGGCGAGGGGCCCTGGGCGGCGTCGTCACCGAAGAAGAACACCGGGCTGTTTCCGGAGCGCGGCGTGCCTGAGACGTCCACGGTCAGCGAGATCGGTACGACGGTGCCCTTCGCCTCGTTGTGCGGCTCGGCGACCTGCGCCTGGATGTAGTACGTGCCGGGCACGTCGTATCCGTTGGAGTCGGGGCTCTTCGCGTCGTCCTGCTCGGTGATCTCCCAGGGCCCGCAGACCCGCTCCACGTGCCCGGTCCTGCCCGCGAAGAGCTCGGTCACGTTGTTGTCCTTGTTGCACAGCGTCGACTCACGCTGGGCGTTGTAGACGGTGACGCTCCACCCGCTGGTGGCGGAGTTGGGGAAGCCGTTCGGGATGTCCACGCCGGCCTTGACCGTCAGTTTCTGGCCCGCCTTCAGCTCCACCCGCCAGAAGGGGGCTTCACCAACGGCGATGGACTGCCGGTGGGTGCCCGGTCCGATCGGGGTGGCGCTGTTGAAGGAGAAACCGCCCTCGGCGGCGGCCCCGGTGCGGGGCTGCGGAGTACGCGCACCGGCCGCCTGGGTCGTCTTGTCGGCGATGCCCACGAGAAGCTCGACGGGCATCGGCTTGTCACCGGACCGGGTCACCTGGTTCTCGACCACGATGCAGCCGGTGTCGTCCGGCGCGGGCGTCTCGCCGCCGGCTCCGGGCTTGCTGCGGCCTCCGGTGGAGATGATGTTCGCCCACCCCATCGACTGGTCGAACTCCCGCAGCCAGTCGCTGGGTTTGCCGTTGCCCGCAGGGCCGGCCGAGACGGCGATGATGGAACCGCGCGAGTACCCCTCCTCGGCGACGGCGGTGGCGCTCACCTGGAGCCGCTGGTCCGGCCGCTTCTTGACCTTGTAGTAGAGGTCGCGCCCCCCGGTGAACTTGTCCAGGTACTGGCCGGGCGTGACCAGCGGAGCGTTCTGGCAGCCGTCGAGGGAGCCCTCGACCGGCTTTCCGGTGGCGTGGTAGGTCCGCCACGCCTTGCGGAACAGGGTGCCCAGATTGTCGGTCAGCGAGTCGGCGTCGTCGGCGTCCGCGTACGACCCGTCGGTCACGTCGGCGATGCACTTCAGCTGCGCACGTGCCGAGGAGGGCGTCCGGAACCCGACCACGTCCACGGCGAGGTCGATGCCCTGCGCCTTGAGCTCGCGGGCCACGTCGCACGGAGGCGGCGGCGCACAGGTGTCGTCACCGTCCGAGACCAGGACGATGCGGCGCTTGCCGCTCGTGCCGAGGTCCTTGGCGGCTTCGCGGAGCGAGACGCCGATCGGTGTGAACCCGACCGCCTTGAAGTCCGCGACCCGCTTCTTGGCGTCGTCGCGCGCCGCCCGGGCCATCGGAGTGACCGGCAGGACCTGCTGCGTGTCGGCGCAGCCTTGTTTCTTGTCCTGTCCGGGATACGTGGCTCCGTAGACGCGCATTCCCAGCGGGGCTTGTTCGGGGGCGGTGTCGATGATGCGGGTGACCGCCTGCTTGGCGGCGGCGAGGCGGGTCTGGCCGCCGGCGTCGTTCTCGTTCATCGACCCGGACAGGTCGAGAACCAGGTCGATCCGGGCAGGCTCCGGAACCTCGGGTGCTGCGGGGGAGGCGCTCGCGGTCGCCGCCGGCGACAGGAGCGCGCCGAGCAACAGCAGGGGAACAGCGGCGAGCACGCGTCGGCGGCGTGGTTTCGGATACATGAAGGTGATCTCCAGGAGGTTGTCTGCCGGCCCCTTGGCACGTACCGGTCAGGGAACGGGCGCTCGGGGACGGTGGGACGTGTTCTTGGACCGGGCACCCCAGCGGAGCGGACGTCGTGCCGGCCGGACCTTCCGGCTCTGGGGGGGGCCGGGCGGTCCGAACCGCCGTGCTGGGCAATGGTTTTGTGTGCGGTGCCGAACTCGATTCACCCGATGATAAGCACATGCACATGGTTCCGCGAGCCCGCCTGATGCCACAGCTCCGGCGCCTCTGGTGCGGCGGGCCGCGATGACCGCGTCGATCGCAACCCCGATCGAGCCGTCCGGAAATCAACTTCCGAGCAGCAGGTACGAGGAGTCGGCCGACGAGCGCAGCTTCTGGGACGTCCCCTCAGCCCCGGCGGAACCACCGGCGGACACCGGACGGCCCGGCGGCGGGCGAGGGCGGCATCGGCGTCGGCATCGCTCCGCCGAAGGGCGGCAGCGCCTTGAAGGCGTCGTGCAGGATCACGGTCGGGGTGACCCTGCGCAGCGCGGCTCGCACCAGGGTGAGCGGGTGGTCGGGGAACTCGGCGTCCCACTCCTCGCGGTCAGCGACGTGGTAGGGCAGGCCCCCTTCGACTCCGGGCCCGTACGGATGCGGGGCAAAGTACCGCTCGGGACCCGTACGGGCCAAGATCACGGCCTCACGGATGCCGGTCATCGAACCCTCGGCGGCCTGCACCTTCACCACAGCGCTGCATCCGGCACGCGGCATCGTCCAGGAGCCGAGGAAGACCTGCCCGTGGCCGCCCGGGCGCGGGACCTTGACGAGTTGGCGGACGGCGGGGACGGTGTCCACCTCGCCCACCACGGCCTCGATCAGGCCCGCGCCGGCCGAGGCGACGGACCGGGCCAGCCCGTGGCGTAGCCGGTCGGGCTCGCTCAGCGGGGCCGGAAGGTCGGGGGCGAGGCCGAAGAAGTGGACCGACAGGACGAGGCCCCGCTCATCGGTCCACACCCCCGGCTCCCGTTCGGTGAATCCGGTGAGGTCCAAGCTGGTGATCGGTGTCATGGACATCATCATGACCACCTCGCCTCCGGCTGCCGCGGCAGGGGGGACACAGGCTTGGCCTCTGGGCCGCACGAGCGGGCGGACCGAGCACCGCACCGGGCGGCAGTCGGCCAGCGGGTAGCAATCCCGGGTAAGAGTGACTAGCCGGCCTTCGGCGTCGTTCAGCCGGCGTGACCAGGCTTCATGGTCGCGGCCCGGCCGGGAAGCCACGTCGGCCAGCCGCAGCACCGGCACCGCGCTGTGGTGAGTGCCCTCTTCGGCACCTGCGCACCCGTCGGCGTCATCGTCTCGCCGGCCGGTTGGCCCAAGCATCTGCGATCGAGGGGGCACTTGCCGCAAGGCAGATCGGACGCTTTAATAAATGAACGAGCATTTATTAAAGGAGGCGTAGCGATGGCAGGCCGTCCCCGAGGGGTCGAGGATGCTGTGATCTTGCATGCAGCGGCCCGGGTCATGGGCCGCGTGGGTCCCGCGGGGCTCACGCTCGCCGCCGTGGCACGCGAGGTCGAGTTGGTGCCGGGCACGCTAGTGCAGCGGTTCGGTTCCAAGCGCGGTCTGCTGTTGGCGCTCGCCGATCGGTCAGTCCAGTACGCGAGTGAGCTGGCCGGGCGCGTACGTCAGTCGCACGACTCGGCGCTCGGGGCCCTGGCGGCGCTGACGGTGGAATCGGTGTCCGCGATGGCCACGCCGGAGAGCTTCGCCAATCATCTGGCGTTCCTGTGCATGGACCTGACGGACCCGGAGCTCTACGAGCGCGCCCTGGCCGTTCACCGTGCCCATGCACAGGCGATCGAGGAACTGCTGGCGGAGGCGGCCGGTACGGGCGAACTCCGCGCCGGAACGGATGTCGCGGCGCTGGCCCGCACCGTACAGGCGGTCACCGCCGGCGCGGGCCTGACCTGGGCACTCGAACGCCAGGGCACCCTCGAACAGCGGCTCCGGCAAGAGCTCGACGCCGTGCTGTCCCCGCACGTCCCGCCCCGGCACAGCCACGACCTGGAGGAAGCATGACGAATGACACCCGCCCGCTGGCCGGAAGGGTGGCCCTGGTCGCCGGCGGCACCCGCGGCGGCGGACGGGGCATCGCCGTCGAGCTCGGCGCCGCCGGTGCGACGGTGTACGTCACCGGCCGCAGCAGCACGGGCGCTCGCTCCGACCTCGACCGCCCGGAAACCATCGAGGAGACGGCCGAGCGGGTCACCGCCGCGGGCGGCCTGGGCATCCCCGCCCGTACCGACCACAGCCGTCCCGGCGAGGTCCAGGCCCTCGTCGACAGGATCGCCGCCGAGCAGGACGGACGGCTCGACGTCCTGGTCAACTCCGTATGGGGCGCAGACCCGCTCACCGACTGGGAACACCCCTTGTGGGAACAGGATCTGGACACAGGGCTCCGGCTGCTGCGGCAGGCGGTGGAGACCCACGTCATCACCAGCCGGTGCGCGCTGCCGCTGATGGTCGCTCGCGGGAATGGCCTGGTCGTGGAGGTCACCGACGGCAACACCGCCCGCTACCGCGGCTCGTTCTTCTACGACCTGGCGAAGGCCTCGGTGATCCGCCTGGCCGTTGCCCAGGCCGCAGAGCTGAAGCCGCACGGCATCGCGGCGGTGGCCATCACACCCGGTTTCCTGCGCTCGGAGGCATTGCTGGAGCACTTCGGGGTCACCGAGGAGAACTGGCGTGACGGCGCGGCCAAGGACCCGAACTTCGCCCACTCCGAGACCCCGGCCTATCTGGGCCGGGCGGTGGCCGCACTGGCCGCCGACCCGCACATCATGGCCAAGACCGGGCGGGCACTGGCCACCTGGGGTCTGTACGAGGAGTACGGGTTCACCGACGCGGACGGCACACAACCGGACTTCGCCGCCCACTGGGCCGAGAACCTGGAGGAGCAGTACGGGCCCCTCGGAGAAGCGCTGTAACCCCTGCCGGCGACATCAACGGACAGCTGCCGGGCCGCTCGGCGGGGTGGTTCACACCTGGGCCATGCCGCCGTCCGCGAGGAGTTCGACGCCGGTGATGAAGCTGGAGGCGTCGCTGGAGAGGAAGACCGCGGCCTTGCCCATCTCGCGGGGGTCGGCGATCCGGGAGGGGCGTTCAGCGGGGTCGCCCCTTCCCGGGCGCCAGCCGGCGTGGAGGCGGTGGCGAAAGGGTAGGGGCCCAGCCGACCGTGTACGGTTTCGCCCTCGCTGTCGGTTCGCGGGTGCCAGGATGAGGCCAGGGTGCCGAACTGCGACAGCGGGAGGATGAGTTGACCACCCCAGAGGCCGGAGGTCCCAAGGTGCCGCCCAGCTACCCGCCGAAGTCCCCGCCGCCGCAGAAGAAGCCGGTGGAAGCCCCCCGCCCCCAGCCGGCCACGAAACCGAGGCCTGCCGCGGTGCGAGAGCGTCCGCGCATGGTCGTACGCAACCGGCGAACGGTCGGCCTGACGTACCGGGCCGACCAGTGGGCCGGGAAGAAAGCCGGGACAGAGGCTCTGGCCGCGGTGCGCGGCTGGGGGTACGCCTCACTCGACCCGAACGACCTCGAGACGGCCGTCCGGCTGCTGGTGGACGCGGTGGTGAAGGACGGCGGCAAGCGCATCAGCGTCCACCTGGGCGATCAGGACCAGAAGGTGCTGGTGATCGTCCTCAGCCACTTGGCAGCGACCGCGTCGGAAGACGCCCTTCTGAGCCAGCTCGCCGCGCTGCGCAGCGTGGAATCGTGCGGCACCGACGCCTCCGACGACGGCCGTCGGGTGTGGGCCCTGCTGGACGCCGCGCCCAGTCCCGGCCGGCCCGCTGCGGCGTGAACGGGCGGGGCGCTCCCCGCGCCCGCGGGGATGAACCCCAGCACAACGAGCGTTGGTTGCGCGCGGCACCGCGGCCCCGGAGGCTGCGGTCCGCCGGTCACGGAGGTCGTCGGCAGCCACGAACCCTCCTGGACCACCGCCTAACGAAAGATCCGGCTGGATGCGCACGCCGAGCCGTCACGGTGCCCTGGCGGTCCCGGGTGCCGGGCGGCGGGACGTCCGTTACGGCTGGGCGTGTTGATTGTGGCCAGGGTCGGGGTCGGCCGGGTTGGCGGAAGGAGCCTCGGTGGCAGTGCCTGCCCGATAGCGTTACGGCTGTGCGTGACGCTTCTGGGTGTGCGATGTGTAGCGCCGGCCTGGCCGGAGGGGTTGCGTTTGTGGTGTCGGGGGCGCGGCGGCCGTCGAGATCGAGGACGTGGCGGGCATGCCATCTGCTGGTGTGCGAGGCGTGTTTTCGGCAGGGAGCGCCGGATCCGGTGACAGGCCTGTCGAGACCGGCCGAGGCGCGGACGACGAACACCGTGGTCTGGCACGACCTGCTCGGCAGGGGTAGGGAGCTTCCGCCGACGCCGTGTGCGGGGTGCGGGCAGGTGGTGGTGCGCCGCACGGAACGGATCATGAAGAACGTGACCTGCTCACGAGCCTGCGCCACATCTCTCACGCGCACCCGTAACGGCGGGCAGGGGTCGGGCAAACCGTGCGCCGACTGCGGGGTGCTCGATACGGCTGGGCGTGCCGATTCTGCCTATTGCAGTGCGGCCTGCCGCCAGAGGGCGTACCGCAGGCGAGTCATCGCGCGGGAGGCCGGGGGCGCCTGACCCATGACGACGGCCGGCCGGCGGTGGGCCGCAGACCCTACCCCGCACCCATCGGGTCCCCCAGTCCGAGCACATTGGCCGGGACCGCCGGAGCAGTGTGGCCGGCGCCGGTGCCGTTGTAGCCCCAAGCCACCGCCGTCCGGTTCGGCCAGCACGCGGCGCACCTTGGCCTTCTCCCGCTGCGTGGGGCGGACAGGGACCGACCACCAGTCAGCCGAAGGCGTGAGCGGTTCGTGCGATGTTCACGGCGCCACCTCGGCCTCGTCGACCGCTGACACGCGGGGCCGCGTGCTCCCCTCTCCCTTACGTCTAGGGGTAGCCTCAAATCTAATGACCGAGACTTCCCCTGCCGTCAACGCGATCCGCTCCGTGATCGCGGATCTCGCGGCCATCCCGGACCCCGTCGATCGTGCCCGCGCGGTGGGAACCGTCCTCGACGCCGTCCCCGCTCTCCAGGCCGAACTTCGCGCGGCCAGGCAGGCCGCCGTCGTCGAGCTGCGGGCCACTCAGTCCCTGGCCGAGGTGGCCAACACCCTCGGCATCTCCGTACCGCGCGTCTCCCAGATCGCCTCCGGCGTCAGCCGCACCTCGAGAAAATGACGAGGGTCCTCACTGGGGTCGGCCAAGGAGCCGTCGCCGTGGAGTGCCGGGTCAGCGACTCTCCTCCCCCGCGCCTGTGGAGATGGCCCCTCGTCGCCCCGCCGAGCAGCTCGATCGTGCCATCAGGTGAGTCGCGGTGCCACCTCGGCTGCGACCCACGCCATGGCCTCCTCGACATGCTCAGCCGCGACAGGCAGCCACAGGGTGCAAGCCGTGAGCTTGCCTCGGCGAGCCTCCCGAGGCCGTCAGCGACACTCGTTGCGGTGGGCGCAGCGCCGCCGAGCGGCTGTTCCGGTGGCGGAACCACGGCGGGGATCCCGGGCGGAGTAAGGAACGCGGCCGAAGCGAGCGTCAGGCGGTCAGCGCTCTCTGCCCCGGCGAGGTCACGCAGGCGGCGCCGGACGTCGGTGCCCTCCGCGGCGTCGGCGCCGGTGCCGTACCAGCCGTCGCCGAACCGCAGCGCACGGCGCAGGGCGGCGGCGCTGTGGCCGCCGATCCACACGGGCGGACCGCCGGCGGTAACCGGGGGCACACCTCTGATCAGGGCTCGTCTTCCGTGGCGACACGCCGAGTCGAAGGCGTGGACGAAATGTTCAAGTCACGTACTGCGCCGACGTCTTAGCCAGTTGTCGACGTACAGAATGGCAGAGCCATGCACATAGCCCGGAAGTCTCCCTACCGACTCCTCCTGGCGCTGCTCGCCACCGTTGGGTTCACCCTCCTGGTCCCGGCGAGCCCGGCATCCGCCTCCGCCACCGCGAGCGCGCAGTTCTTCATGAAGAATCAGAACAGCGGGATGTGCATGGACGTCCCCGGCGGAACCGACGTTTGGGGCACCCAGCTCATCCAGTGGCCCTGCAACGGCAAGGCCAACCAGAATTTCTACTCGGGCTGCAACGGCGGTGAGAACCAGCGTTGGTACATGACGTCCACCGGCAATGGCGTGCTCGACCACTTCCACAACTGGATCAGCAAGAAGTGCATGGAGGTGGCCGACTGGCGCACCGACGGCGGTGCCCCGATCCGGCTGTGGGAATGCCACACCGGCAAGAGCCAGCAGTTCTGGAACTTCTAACCTCCGGCCCGGGTCCCAGAGACCAATGAAGCGCCCTCGCCTGCGTCAAGCGGAGCGTATCCCTTTGGGTGCGGCGCTTCTGGAGGGAAGGGCTGAGCTGGGAGAACGCTGATCGGGCTGTGGGGAGGGCTGTCGTCCCTACCGTGGCTGATGGCGTCTCGCGGCCTGGTTTGAGCGCAGGTACGCATACGAGAACTGCTCGCCGAGCGCGGACTGGTCGTCTCCACCACGTCCTCGTCTACCTCTTCCCTGACTGGGCCCACATAGAGACGGGTGTCGTTCTGTCAGACGGAGGTCGGGTCTACGAGTTCGACCTCGGCTACAACCGGATGAGGGCGGGGGGCGAAGGCAACGCCGTCATCGGGCATTGGCACGACACGACATCACCAGCCACTGGCAGGCCCACTCTTTCAGCCCCGAAATCGCAGACGCGTTCATCTGGCGGCCCCCGGCACGGCGTACGCACCTCGCCCTCGCCCTCGCCAGAGAGGCAACTCAGTGATTGGAGGGCTCCCTGGTGTCGTCGGGGTGGGAAGTGAGCCAGGTTCTGTAGGCGCGCACGCGGCGGCGGTGCTGGAGGGAGTCGAGGAGGAAGAGGCGGCGGGCCGAGGCCTGGGGGCGCGGGTGGCTGCCTCGCGCGACGCGGTCGAGCTGGTGGCGCACGTAGGCGAGTGTGGCGGCGCAGGCCAGGCTGCGGTCCTTCCAGTCCAGCCGCGGGATGGTGGCCGGTACGTCCTCACCCGCGCGCCAGCGCTCGGGCAGGTCCGGATGCAGGGCCAGGGCGGTGCCCATGCCGACGACGGAGACGCCGCGCTCCAGGGCCTTCTCGGCGGTGGTGCGGCGGGCGATGCCGCCGGTGAGCATCAGCGGGACGGTGGCCGTTTCCAGGAGGCGTTCGGCGAGGGCGAGGAAGTAGGCCTCGCGCTCCAGGACGCGGTGGTCGCTGGTGTGCCCCATGCTGGCGGGGCTCTCGACGCTGCCGCCGGAGAGTTCGACCAGGTCGACGCCGAGACCGCCGAGGAGGTCGAGGACGCGGGCGGCGTCGTCGGTGTCGAAGCCGCCGCGCTGGAAGTCGGCGGCGTTCAGCTTGACGGCGACGGCGAAGCCGGGCGCGACCTGGGTGCGGACGGCGGCGAGGATCTCCGTGAGGAGGCGGGCCCTGTGCTCCAGGGGGCCGCCCCACTGGTCGGTGCGCCGGTTGACGAGGGGGGAGAGGAACTGGCTGAGGAGGTAGCCGTGGGCGGCGTGGATCTGGACCCCGTGGAAGCCGGCCTCCTCGGCGCGGCGGGCCGTGGTGGCGAAGCGGGTGATGGTGGACCGGATGTCGGCCTCGGTCATGGCGGTGGGGCGGGCGAAGCGTCCGGTGTGCTTGCCGAGGCTGACCCGGACGTCGGAGGGGGCCCAGGCGGTGCCGGGCATGTCGGAGCCGACCTGGCGGCCGGGGTGGTTGATCTGCATCCACACCTGGGCGCCGCCCGATGAGGCGGCGCGGGCCCAGCGGCGGAAGGGCTCCAGCGGGGAACGGGCGTCGAGGACGACGGTGCCGGGGGACGTGAGGGCCCGCCGGTCGACCATGACGTTCCCGGTGATGATCAGCCCGACCCCGCCGCGCGCCCAGCGGGCGTAGAGCCGCTCCATGCGGGCACCGGGGAGTTGTCCGGGCTGGGAGGCGAGGCTCTCCTCCATGGCGGCCTTGGCGAGGCGGTTGGGGAGGGTGGTACCGCCGGGCAGGTCAAGCGGCGTGAACGGATCCATCGCACTTCTCCCCACATGACCCTTGGCTGCCGGCGAACAGGGCAGGAGTCCTGAGCCGATGAAACATGTCGAACCAGCTTACGTGGACCCACTGGCGAGATCCGCAGGCTTGCGCGGCCCGAGCCCCGTCGGGGTCCGGTATGGCCGAAACAGTGGTGACAGGGCCCGTTCCGGGCGGCTCGATGTCACGGCGGACGCGGGAGAGCAGGGCTGCGATGGCGTTCGCCAGGAGGGCGGCCCACCACCTACTTCCTGCCACGGCTGTGGCAGGTTGGCCGGAGAAGTGTGGCTTGCCTGCCACCACTGTGGCAGGGTCGGTTCCGTAAGGGCCGCGCCTGTGGCCTTGAGTCCCGGCAGGACCGGACCGGGGCGCTCTGGCTCGCGCGATATCGGGAGGTCGACCGGTGGCAGAACCCTCCACATCACCCGTGGCCGGCGTGCAGTTGGCCGCAGCCATCGAACGGGTCGTAGACCTGGGGGCCAAGCTGGGCCGGAGCCGCGACGAGGTCCTGGACCCGGGCAAGCTGAACGCCGCCTCCGGGGTCCCCCTCGACGTGGTCCAGGCGCTCCTCGAGGGGCGGGCGGCCGGCGAGCCGGACATCCACGAACGCTTCCGGCAGCGCCTGGACATGCTTCACGGAACGCACCTCAAGGAGAACGGCCGCAAGTACTCGCACGGGGAGATCGCCCGGGAGAGCGGCATCTCCCGGCAGCAGGTGCAGGCGCTGCTCGGGGGCGACCGCCGCCCGACGATGGATCACTGCTCGAGGTTGGAGCGGTTCTTCCGGCGGCCCGCGGGGTTCCTCCAGTCGGAGGACGCCGACGCGGTGAGCTGCGCTCTGGCCGTCGTCGAGAAGGCGCTCCTCCAGGAGTACAGCGAGTTCGACGCCCTCGTCTCCCCTCCGGCCGGCCGCGGGCGAGTGGGTCTCTACGAGCGGCACGGCGTCGACGGCATCGCGCTGCGCGCGGCCCTGCTGCCCGACCAGGGGCGCACCAGGTTGCTCCAGTGGCTCGACAACTACATGGACGAGCGGGCGGCCGAGGGTGAGACCGACGGGAAGACCGGCGGGGAGACCGACTCGGCGGCCGGGAGTTCTCCCTGACTCGGCGCCTCACGGTGGCAGGAATCAGGAGTCAGGGCATTCGAGATCGCGCAGCCGTGCGGGCAGTACCGGCCGATGGGGTGGAGTCCGCCAGGGAGCACGCGCTTCCGGCTCTCGGGGAAACAGGGGCATTGGGGAGATTCGTGTTCAAGCAGCGGGAGATACCGCAGTCGGTCGGTGCCCTCGTGGACGCGATCAGTCACCTGAAGGCTCCCACGCCGCCTGCCGAGGTGATCTGCCGCGCGCTCTGCGATGCCACGGGGCAGTGTCGTGGGCGGGAGATCGAGTTCCGCACCACGTCCTTCCCTTCGGGCACTGCCAGCGGGCTCGCACTGAACCTCGGTGAGCGCGACCTCGTCATCGTGTGCGCGAGGCAGGAGCAGGCCGCCGAGCGGTACGGGCTGGAGCCGGCGCGTTCCCTCCAGCGCCTGCTCCGAGCCCCGGGCCCTCAACCACTCGACCGACGTACGAAGTCAGGCCGTATCGGGGTCGCGCTGGGCCGCCACGGCGCAGGAGGCTCATGATGGCCGATCCGTTCCACCTTCCCGCAGCACTCGCTGCCGCGGCTTCCAGGGGACCGAGGATGAGCGACCTCTTCTACTACGTCCCCGTCGTGCTCCTGTGCCTCGCGTTCGCGCTGCGGGTCCCGGAACTCCTCAGGCACTGGCGCGATCCTCTCGTCCGTTCGGTCTCCGTGCTGCTCCCGCTGGGTGCCGCCGTGTTCTTCTTCGCCGCGCCGCCGACGATCGTCCAGGTCAACGAGCTGACGGGCATCGCCAACTTCTCGGCTCCGTTCGTCTTCGGCATCGTCACGGCGGGCAGCGCGGCCCTCATCAACCTGACGATCACATGGCGCGGAGGGCCGGAGAGCCGGCGGCGCACGGCCACGCGCTGGTGCGTCGGCGTCTACGGCGCGGTGATCGCCGTCATGCTCACGCTGTTCGCACTGGGGGACGCTCCTGACGAACGTCTGCGTGACTTCGACACGTACTACGCCACGACGGCGTACCTCTGGGAGATGATCGTCCTCTACATCCTGGCGCACACGGTGGCGACCTTCATCCTCGCCTGCCTGTGCTGGCAATGGTCCCGCGAGGTCACCGGTCTCCTGCGCGGCGGTCTGATCCTCATCGTGGTCGGCTCGGTCCTGAACCTGGGATACAGCGCGTGCAAATCCCTGGCCATCGCAGCCCGCTGGGCCGGTGGGAACTGGGACGCCGTCAGTACGACAGTCGCACCGACCGTCGCCGCGCTGGCCTCGCTCTGCCAGTGCCTCGGACTTGCCCTGCCCTCTGTCGGCCAGGCCCTCCAGACGCTCTGGGTCCGGTGGTCCCAGTACCGGAGCCTCAAGCCCTTGTGGATGGTCATGCGTGCCGTGACGCCCTACGAGCCGGTGCGCATTCCCTGGTGGTCGTCACTCGGCAGGCGACATCTCCGACGTACATGTGACATCCGGGACGGCCTTCGGCTGTTCGCTCCCTACCTCGACGGCGATACGGGCCGGCCCAGAGCGGCACACGAGCCCGGCCCCGGCGTGCTCAAGCCGGAGTCGGCGGCCTACATCGCCATGGTGATCGACGCCTTCGCCGGACTGCGCGGCGCCGACGCAGGCCTTGCCGGCGGCAGCCTGGCGACCGTGCTCGAGGGCGACGCCGACCAGCTCGTCCGGCTCTCCGGCGCACTGCCCCCTCTGCCGGTCCCTCCGGGTGAAACCCCCCGGAGATCCGGCCCCTCGCCGGTTCCCGCGACCCGCGCACCAGGCGGGCCGGGGGCTCAGTGAGGCGCCCGACGCCGTGTTCTGGAGCGGCCGAGCGGAGGCACCGCTGAGCTGCGGGCCGGCTTGCAGCTGGATGGCCCCTCCCAACGCTCTGACCCCGGGTACTTCCCTGCAGGACCGCTCGATAGCCTCTGGGTGTGAAGAACGAGTCCGTGGTCCCGATCCCGGAAACCGAGTACCGCCGCGTGTGGGACCGCTTCCACGCGGAGTTCGGGTTTCGGCCCAGCGTGAACCCAGCGCAGTGGCCGTCCATCGAGGAACCCGTGGCCTCGGCCACCTGGAGCTTGGCGTCGCTGGATGACGACCCTGGCGACGAGGGGCTCGACCGACTGGTCGATGCGGTCCGGCAAGGACTGACGGCCTGCGTTCCTCCGCAGGGCAGGCTGTTCGCGCTGGACTGGCAACACGTCTCGTTCCAGTTTTCGCCCCACCTGGCCGGAAAGCCAGGACAGAAGCCGTGGCCGCTGAGCCCGTATCCCGATGGCGACTACTACATCTACCTCACCGAAGACTTCTCGACCGGCAGCTTCGGGCACCCCTGGGAGGGGACGCTGTGCCTGTTCGGGCAGGGGCTCCTCGATCTCGTGGGAGCGCAGGTCGATGAGGTTCTCGGCGCGCCGATACGCAGAGCCGGTCGGCCTGTTCATCGTCAGTAGTGCAAACCGATGGCTCGGAGGCGTTCGAGGAGCTCGGCGACGGGAGTTGTCCGGGCGTAGCGGGTGAGTTCGGGTTCGAGGTCGCGGATCATCGTCACGCACCTGGGGGCGTCGATCCGGCCGGCCAGGTCGAGGGAGCGGGTGGCTGTTTCCGCCGCGATGTCGGGTTCGCCGTCGCGGAGGTAGGTCTCGGCCTGGTAGGTCAGGAACACCGAGGTGGTCTTGGCGCGGGTGGCGGGCAGCAGGGCGATGCCCTCGTCCATGAGCTGGTGGGCCTGGCGGCGCCGGCCGAGGTCCGCGAGGCAACGGCCGCTGTCCGCGGCCAGGTCGGCGTGTGACATCCACGAGCACCAGGCGGGGGCGGGATCGTACGACGGGGCCTCCAGCGCCTTCTCCGCGGCGGTGAGGGCCCGGCGGCACAACCCGTCCTCGTCGAGGACGGCGAGGGCGCGGGCCTGGCGCAGGTGGAGGAGGGACCGGGCGGTGGGGTGCCGGGTGCGGGGGATGGCGTGCTCGAGGATGGCCGCCGCGGTGCGGGCGTCCTTGAGCCACAGCAATTGGTACGCGAGGTCGGACAGGATGCCCGCGCCGAGGTCGCGCTGGTGGGCGGTGTGAGCGTTGTGGAGGGCGGCGTGCCAGAAGCGGCCGGCGGAGGCGTGGCGGCGTTCGTCGAAGTGCTGCCAGGCGATGGCCTGCGAGAGGGAGGCGGCCAGGGTGTGCAGCCGCTGCCCGGCAACGGGGGTGTAGCGGGACTCGCTGATGAATTCGGTGACGGTGGTCAGGTGCGCGTCGAGCAGATGGCTGGTGCGTCGCCTGCGTTCGGTGGCGAAACGGATCAGCTCCGCCCCGGTCGCCTCCAGCCAGTCGAGCATCTCCGCATCGACTTCACCGGGCGCGGCGAAACGCGGCAGCCGGCCGGGCTCGGTGATCGTCCACTGGTGGGCGAGAACGGCCAGCGAGGCGCTGGCGTAGGCGAGGAACGACCGGCGGTCCAGGGAGGTCATCAGGGCCTCTTGCAGTGAGGGAACAGCATTCTGCGGGCCGAGCGGAAGCGGCTTGTCCTGGCCCGGGAGCCAGTTGGGCCAGCCGAGCTGGGCGACGGCCGCGTAGTCGATGCCGAAGACCTCGGCGATGAGCGGCTGGGATTCGTCTTCGTCGGGGGCGGCGCGGCCGGTCTCCCATTTGGAGACCCGCGACCCCCTGGTACCCGAGCGCAGGCCCCGGCGGGCGGCGGCCTTGCGGATTCGGCGGGCCAGCTCCTCCTGCGACCATCCGCGTTCGTTTCGGGCGTGCGCGAGGGGGTGGCGGATTTCGTCGTCCACCCGCCCATTGCACCACCCGTTCCGCGCCCCGGGGAGCTGTTCCGGAGGACCGGGGATAGGGCGGGGATAGGGCGGGGGGGATAGGGCGGGGATAGGGATTTGGCCTGGGCATCGCGGCTGGCGGCCGCTGTACTCGTCGTGTTCCGTCCGGCGCCCCGCGCGCGACTGGGCGGAGCGGAGCGCGGTGACGAAGTCGCCCCCGGCCGCCTCGTCATGCCCGCCGGGCGAGGCCGGCCGGAGCCTTCGCCGTCGCCGGACGCCCACCGCCGCCGACGCACAGGGAGGGGCTGCCATGTCGTACGACCACTGAGCCCGAGGAACCCGGGGCGGGCCCGCTGAGGGCGGGCCCGCCCCTCCCACTCCGGAAGGACGCGAGATGCCGTCTGCGACCGACCGCTACGACCCCCTGGCCGCGGAGATCCTGCGCGACCCGTACCCGGTGCTGGCCGAACTGCGTGAGCGCGAGCCGGTGTTCTGGCACGAGGGCATGGACTCGTGGGGGCTGACCCGGTACGCGGACTGCGTGCGGGTGCTGCGCGACCACGAGACCTTCGCACGCGACCCGCGGCGCACCGGAGGCACGGTGCCCGTGCCGAGCCTGAGCGTGCAGACCCTCGACCCGCCGCGGCAGAGCCGGGTCCGCTCCCTGTTCATGAGCGCGCTGCGCGCCCAGGACCTGGGTGCGGTCGAGGAGCGTGCCCGCCTGCTGGTGCTGGCCCGGCTGGGCGAGCTGGCGGGTGCCGGCCCGTTCGATGTGGTGGCCGAGATCGCGGTGCCGCTGTCCGTGGCGGTCGTGGCCGATCTGCTGGGCGTCGAGGCCCCGCCGTACGGGGAGTTCGCCGCGGTGTCGGACGCGATCATGCGGAGCATGGACGGCGGCCTCAACCCGGCCCTCGTCGAGCCGGGCCGCGTCGCCCGCCGGCAGCTGAGCGACCTGGTCGACTCCTGGTTCGCGGCCTCGGCCCGGCCCGGCCTGCTGGCCCGGGTGCGGCAGGCCACGGTGCGTGACTCCGACGCGCTCACCCGGCTGTACGTGAAGAACACGGCGCGGGTGATGTTCCAGGGCGGGTACAGCACGCTGGCGGCCGCCGTCGGCAACGCCGTGCACACCCTCCTCGCCCACCCGGGGGCCCTGCACCAGATGCGCGGCCGGACACTACTGGCCACGGGCGCTGATGAACTGGTGCGCTTCGACGGGCCGGTGCAGGGCACCACGCGTACGGCGGTGCGGGCGTGCCGGATCGGCACGGTGCACATCACACCCGGGCAGAAGGTCGTCCCGCTGTTCGCGGCGGCCAACCGCGACCCGGCCGCCTTCACCCGGGCGGACGAGCTGGTGCTGGACCGCACCCCGAACCGCCACCTCGGCTACGGGTGGGGGCCGCACTCCTGCATCGGGACATCCGTCGCCCAGGCAGGGCTGCGCGCCCTGATCGCAGCCCTGAACGGCCACCCGGCCCGGCCGGCCGCCGCCGGCGAGGGCGTACGGCGCCGCACGGCGACCATGCGGGCCTTCGACACGCTGCCCGCAGTGCTCCTTCCCTGACCTGACCTCACCCCGGCCCCGGTGCCGCGAGGCGCCGTACGGAGCGTCCGTCCGCGTCCGTCCACCTCTTCAGGAGTCCCGCTGTGCGCATCCTCATCGGCAACCACATCGATCCCTCGATCCGCGAGCGCGGCGACATGCGGGCCTGGACGCAGCGCCTGCTGTGGTTCGCGCGCCCCGGGGACCTGCTCATCCTGTGCTGCGAGCCGGACGCGGCGTTCGTCGACCACGCCCTGGCCCACACCGGTGTGAAGCGCGAGGAGCTGACCGTGCTGGCCGCACCGGCCGGGGCGTGGGGCGAGCGGCTGCTCGATCCCGCCTCCCTGACCGTGCCCGCGTTCGTGGAGCAGGTGCGGGCCGCCCTCGCTCCGGCCGGGGCCGACGCGGTGAGCGAGGTGTTCGCGCTGTGGCCGTCGGCCGCCGTGGCGCGGCTCGCAGACGCCCTGGGCGTGGCCGACCGCCTCCCGGGGGCCGCCTTCTTCGGGCAGGGCGGCGGGGAGATCGGCAACAGCAAGGCGAACTTCCGGGCCCTGGCGGCGGCGGCCGGGGTGCCGATCCTGCCGGGCCGGGTCTGCCGCTCGGTCTCCGAGGCGGTCGACGCGACGGGCGCGCTGCTGGAGCACTCCGCGTCCGGGGCCGTCGTGGTCAAGCAGGCCCACAACGGGGCCGGAGTCGGCAACCAGCTGCTCGTACGCGAGCCGGAGACGGCCGTGGACCACGTCGGTGCCCGGCACCTGCACCACCTGGCCCCGGGCCCGGACGGCATCGCCGCGTACTGGGCCGAGCGGTGGCCGTGGGCGAGCGGGGAAGGCCGGTGGCCGGTCGTCGTCGAGGAGTTCGCGCCCGGCGCGGAGGCGGTGTACTCCGAGCACTACGCCGCCGACACCGGCACCCGGGCCACCGAGATGGGCCGCCTGCGGTACGTCGGGCGGCGTCTGAGCCACCAGGTCGTGCCGCTGGACGGCGTCACCGAGCAGGTGCGGGCGGCCCTGCTGGACGGCGGTGCCCAGCTGGCCGAGGCGTACCGGGCGATGGGCTACCGCGGGTACCTGAGCGCGGACGCCCTGGTCCTGCCCGGCGGCGCCGTGGTGTTCACCGAGGTCAACGCCCAGGTCAGCGGGTCGCTGCACATCTACCGGTCGATCGCCCACGGCATCGTCGACATCGCCGCCGCCCCACCGAGGCAGGTGGTCGAGTACCACGTCCCGCCCACCTGGGCCGTGCCCTCGTTCGCCGCCTTCCTGGCCGCGCTCGACGAGCTGGGCCTGATGTACGACCCGGCCGCCCGGACCGGGGTGATCGTGTCGATGCCCGCCCTGCCCCTCTCCCCCGGGGCGCCGGTGCAGTTCGTGTTCTGCCTCGCCTACGACCCCGCCGAGGGCCACGCGGGCGTGTTCGACCGGCTCGACGCGCGGTTCGCGAGCGTATCCGCCGGCACTTACGACGCCAGCCAGCACGTCGGCACCGGCGCCGTGTCCTTCTCCTCCTGACCGGGAGCCTCACCATGACCACCTCCCCCACCGAAGCCGCCGGGGCCGCCGGGGCCGCCCAGCTCCTCCCCGTCTTCGACGCCGGCCGGCTCGCCGACGAACTCGCCGCCGTCACCGCCCACACCTGGAACGTGCAGCGCACGCACACCTACGGCGGCCAGGTCGGCCTGCCCGCCACGATCGACTGGCGGGTCCTGCCGCTGCGCAGCCTCGGCGGCGATCCGGAGCGCACCGACCCGGGCGGCCCCGGGCCGCAGCCGTTCGCGGCGACGCGCTGGCTCGGCCGGCTGCCCTACCTCGCGGAGATCCTGGACTCGGTCCCGGCCCCGCTGAACGCCGTCCGGCTGATGGCGCTGGGTCCGGGCGCCGTCTCGAACCCGCACTGCGACCCCAAGTACCGCCTGGACCGGGGCATCGTGCGCCTGCACATCCCCGTCGTCACCGACCCGGGCGCCGTACTCGTCCTGGACGGCGTCAAACACTGCTGGCAGCCGGGCACCCTCTGGTACGGCGACTTCTCCCGCGAACACCTGGTGCGCAACACCAGCTGGAAGGTGACCCGGGTCCACGTAGTCATCGACGCCCTGCTCACTGCGGACCTCGCCGCCTGGTTCCCGGACTCCTGGCAGGAACTCCTCACCCACGGCGAGGTCCTCCTCAACCACACCGGCCCCGCCACGGCTCCCGCCTGGCCCGCCGAGCTGCCGTACGAGGCGCTGCTGCCGTCCGGGTTCGCGGACTTCGACTCGGCCGCCCCGCTGGACGGCTCCCTCATCCCCGCCCGCATCGACCTCGGCGGCGACGGCGTCCTCGCCCTGACGATCGCCGGGCGCGCCTTCGCGCTCCTCCCGGTCGACGAGGCCGAGTTCCGCTTCTCCGGCTGGAGCGAGCAGCGCACCCTCCAGCCGCAGGGCGACGGCGGCCTGACCCTGCGGGTCCGGCGCGGCCGCGCGCTCGCCGACCGGCAGGTGAGCGCCAGGTGACCGCCAGGTGACCGCCGCAGCACGCACCCCCTGAGCGCCCCGCACACCATTCGAGAGGAACACCCCCATGCCCCGCCTGAACAGCCACGACGAATTCACCCCGCTCAAGGAGGTCATCGTCGGGTCCGCCGCCAACTACGTGGGTCACGACCGCGACGTCAGCTTCGAGCTGTTCCACCACGAGAACCTGAAGGGCTTCCGGTCGGACTGGGCCTATCCGCGCCTGACCCGGGCGGCGGCCGGCCACCGGGAGAGCTGGACCATCAAGCAGCGGTACGCCGAGGAGCTGCACGAGGACGTCGAGGCCCTGGCCGCCACGCTCGCCGCACTCGGGGTCACCGTGCACCGGCCGCTGCCCCTGCCCCCGGACGCGGCACCCATCGCGGGCCTGGGCTGGGAGGCCGCACCCACCCCCGCGCTGAACATCCGCGACAACACGCTGATCCTCGGCGACGAAATCATCGAGACGCCTCCCGCGATCCGCTCCCGCTACCTGGAAACCCGCCTGCTCGCCCCCACCTTCACCGGCTACTGGGAGAACGGCGCGCGGTGGACGACGATGCCCCGCCCCACCCTCACCGACAACTCCTTCGACCTGGCCTACGCGCGGGACACCGCGACCACCCTGGGCGGGCCGACCGAGGCCATCGACGACCCGCAGCCGAGCCCGTACGACGTCGGCCTGGAGATGATGCTGGACGGCGCGCAGGTGCTGCGGCTGGGCCGCGACCTGATCGTCAACGTCGCGCAGGAGAACCACAGCAGGGGCGCGGCGTGGCTGGAGCGGCACCTCGGCCACCGGTACCGCGTCCACCGGGTGTGGCGGATGGCGGACAACCACATCGACAGCATGGTCCTCGCCCTGAAGCCGGGGGTGTTCCTGGCCCGGCACGGCGGCATCCGGGAGCTGATGCCCGAGCCGCTGCGCTCGTGGCGCTACATCGTGCCGCCGGAGCCGGACGCGGGGGCGTTCCCGGTCTACGACGACTACGAGGACCTGGTCCTCACCAGCCCCTACATCGACCTCAACGTGCTCTCGGTCGACGAGCGCACCGTGCTGGTCAACGAGGAGTGCACCGGCCTGGTCAAGACCCTGGAGACCGAGGGCTTCGAGGTGGTGCCCGTACGGCACCGGCACCGGAGGCTGTTCGGCGGAGGGTTCCACTGCTTCACCCTGGACACGCACCGCACCGGCGGCTTCGAGGACTATCTGTCGTGACGGGCCGGGGGGTGCTGCTGCTGGACGCGGGCGGCCCCGAGTCGGGCGCCCTCGCCAGGGCGGCGGCGGCCCGGGGGCACCCGGTGCACGCCGCGACTGCCACCGCCGCAGCGTACGCAGGCTACGGACCGGAGTTGAAGGCCCTGCTGGCCGGGCGGGTCGTCACCGACTTCGCCCGGCCCGACCGGGCCCTCGCCGAGATCGTGGCGTACGCCCGCCGCTACGATATCGGCGCGGTGCTGACCGTCAACGAGTACCTGACCGAGCTCACCGCGCTCGTCTGCGCCGAGCTGGGGGTACCGGGCAACGACCCGGGCCGGGCGCGGGCCGCCCGTGACAAGGCCGCCATGGCGGAGGCCTTCGCCGCGTACGGGGTGCGCACCCCGTACACGGTCCTCGTCCGGGACGACGCCGGGCTGCGGGCCGCGCCCGAGGACCCTCGTATCGGCTTCCCGTACGTCGTCAAGCCGGTCTCCGGGGCGGGCTCCGCCGGCGTCACGGTGGTGACCGGCCCGGCCGGGGCCGCCACGGCGGCCGACGCCGCCCGGGCGGTGACCGGCATGTACGGCAGCGGGTTCCCGGGCATCCTCGTCCAGGCGTACGCCGCAGGAACGGAGTACAGCGTCGAGTCGGTCACGCAGGGCGGCACCACGACACACCTCGCGGTAACCCGCAAGCGGGTGACCGGCGGCCCGAGAAGAGTCGAGACGGGACACAGCCTCCCCATCCACCTGCCCCCGGCCGTCGAGGCGGCCGCGTACCGCGAGGTGGAAGCGGCCATCGCGGCGGCCGGCATCCGTCACGGCGCCTCGCACACCGAGGTCATCGTCGGCGCGGACGGGCGGTGCACGGTCATCGAGATCGCCGCCCGCCTCGCCGCCGGGCAGATCGGGGTCCTGATCCAGCACGCCCTGGGCATCGACGTCTGGACGGCCCTGCTCGACACCGCCCTCGGCCGCCCGGCCGAACTCACCCCCACCGCCGGCGGGTACGCGACCGTACGGTTCCTGACCAGCCCCCGCACCGGACGGCTGACCTCTGTCTCCGGGCTCCCGAAGCCGCAACCGGGCGTACCGTTCGTCCGCCGGCGGGCGGCGATCGGCGACACGGTCCACGAGCCGAGCACCAACAGCCACCGGCTGGGCTCGTTCGTGGTCACCGGCTCGGACGCCGCCGAGGTCGAGGAGCGGGCCGACGCGCTCCTGCGGCGGGTCCGGATCGGCGTGCAGCCGCTCCCCGGGCCCGCTCAGGCCAGGCCCGCGAGCACCTCGGCCATCGCGCCGTAGCTCTCGCGGACCGCTTCCGCCTTGGCCAGCCGGTGGCGCTCCAGGCGGATCGTGCCGAGGTGCCGGGCCTCGTAGACCCTCGCCCGCCACACCGCGGCGGGCGAACGGTCCAGGGCGCCGTAGGCCTCCCAGAACGCGGTCCGCTCGTCCTCCTTGGCCGTCGCCATGCGGATGGTCCAGTCTGCGGCGGGGTCACCGAACCATGTGCGGTCGAAGTCCAGGACGCCGGTGATCGTCGGCTCGGGGGCTGCCGGGTCCATCAGGGCGTTGACGGTCCACAGGTCCCCGGTCAGCAGCATGGGTTCGGTGACCTCGTCAAGCACCGCGCGGTGGTGCGCGGCCACTGCGGCGACCTTCCGTACGTCGGCCGCATCCAGGCCGACGCCGTCCAGGTCGGCGGCGATCTCCTCCAGCGACGCGATGACGGCCTCGCTCCACAGGGCGTACCCGGGGCCGTCGACGGGCCCGAAGTGCGGGCCCCGCACGCCGTGCACGGAGCGGGCGATGGCGCCGATCTCCCGGAAGAACGTCGGCCAGACCATACGAGGATACGTCCCCAAGTGCTCCGGAGCCGGGGTGCCGTCCAAATGGCTCTGGATCATCCAGTCCCGGTCGATCACCTCGTGCGACCAGTCCGCGGCGAGCACCCGCGGCATCAGCGGCGCGATCACCGCCAGCCACGGCAGGCTCGCGTACTCGTTCCTCATCAGGTGGCGCTCACTGCGGAACTGACGCCCCTCCTCCGGCGCGACCCGCAAGATCACCGGCCCCGCCCGCCCGGCCAGGACGACCCGGTAGACGCTGTTGTACATCCCCGTCCCCAGCTCGACGGCGGACACGGGCATGGCGTCGCCGCCGAAGGCCCGACGGCAGACCTCCCCGATCTCCTCCGCGGTCAGGGACTGCTGGAACGCCTCCGAGGCGCGCTCAACGGGCTGGAAGTCCATGCCGCTCAGCATGCCCGGCCCACTGGCTGTCCGTCACATACACCGCGTAGGAGGTGCGGCTGGAACACACCCTCCCAGGTGACGCAGGCCCGCCACGGCGCAACAGTCCGCAGCTCCCTCCACGAGATGAGCGGGTGGTTACCTCGTCGCGGCACCGGGGCTCATCCCCTCGGGCGCGGGGAGCAGGTTTTCTGACCGTCGCGCACAAGCTCGTCGAGAACTCCTGGCCACACCACCGACCCGGACCCGCCACCAAGGCCCATGCCCCAGTCAGCGAGGGCCTTCTGCGTTCCGGGGGGCGAGACTGTCGCCCGCTCGCTCAGGGCTTCCTGACCTCCGCGAGGATGCCCGTCGCGCCATGCGCCTGGAGTTCGGCGGCGAGGCACGCGCCGAGCTTCTCCGGGGCATCCGCCGGGCCGGCGTCGGCCGCGGTCACCTGCTTCGAGCCGTCCAGCGAGGTGACGGCCGCCGACAGGTGGAGCAGCCCGTCCTCCTCGATCCTTCCCCACGCCCCGACCGGGACGGAACACCCACCATGCAGCTCGGACAGCAGCGCCCGTTCGGCCCGGACACAGGCGTCGACGGCCGGGTCACCCGTTCCCGCGAGGAGGCGCGCCGCCTCGGAACCGGCCCGGACCTGGACGCCGAGAGCCCCCTGACCGGGCGACGGAGGGAAGACGGCCGGGTCGAGCACCTGGTGGACCTCGGGCGTCACCCCCAGCCGGTTCAGCCCGGCCGCCGCCAGCACCACCGCGTCCAGCCGGTCCCGGCCCCTGATACGGGCCAGTCGGCCGGGGACGTTGCCCCGGATCGGCACGACCTCCAGGTCCGGCCGCAGCACCAGCAGCTGGGCGACACGGCGCGGGGCCCCGGTGCCGACCCGGGCACCCTCGGGCAGCTCATCCAGCGTCGCGCCGCACAGCACATCCCGTACGTCCTCACGCGGGCCCGGCGTCGTCAGCAGCAGGGTCCCCTCGTGCACGGACGTCGGCAGGTCCTTCAACGAGTGCACGACGACGTCCACCCGACCGGCCACCAGGGCCGCCTCCTGGTTGGTGGAGAAGGCCGAGCCGCCAGCCGTTTTCGCCACTTCGGCGAGGGTCGGCGTGATCCGGTCCTGGTCGCCGCCCTCCAGGATGAGCTCCCGCTTGAACCGGACGTCCGGGAACAGCTCCGCCAGCGGTGCCAGCCACTCCGCAACCTGCGTCCTGGCCAGCTTGCTCGCTCTGGAACCGATCGTCACGACGGGACCCATCAGGTCAACTCCTCGCAGTTGAAAGCAGGTTGACGCGAAAGCCTACTTGCACCAGAACAGCTCGGATTCCGACAGATCGTCACCAAGGAAGGACCCGCGGCGTCCCGCCTACGAAGCGGCGCCCTCGCACTGCTGATGCCCCTCGCCAAACGGCGCTGCCGCAAGCCGGGGCCGTGTCCGCAGCTCAGCGGGCACTGCGCGGCGACAAGGGCGGCCGCAGCCACGGCTTCCTCGGATTCGGGTGCGTCGAGGCCTCTGATGAGACGCCCCAGACGAAGAGGAAGACCGCTTCCCGAACGGGCGGATATCTACTGCAAGACCATCTGGACCTCCGCGCGATGCGCGAAGAGGAACAGGTCCGCGCCGGTAGCAGGCCTCTCGCGGTGGGGCCGGAGGGACGAGCCCGGCCCTGGTGCGAGACGGGACACTCACGCTGGCTGGCCAGCGTGTTCGGGCTGGTCCGCGTTGCCCGGGTCGCCCACCGGGGCCCGGGCGTCGGCAACGTCCACCCAGCCGACGCCGCGCTGTCGCTGCCGGCGGGCCGGCACTCGATGGGCCTGCGTCGGCTCGCGGTCACCGAAGCCGTGCGCGGCTCGTTCGACCAAGCCCAGCAGGCGGTCGAGCGTCCCTGCGGGAAGGTGCTGGGCAAACGCAGACTCGAAGAACTGGTGGTCGCGGCCGCGGTCGACGCTGACGACTTCTACCGGACCCGGATCCCGGTCCCGTGCAGCCGGCGGATGCCGCTGGTGGTCCAGGTGGACGGCAGGGCGTGGTCATGCGGCCCGAGGCTCTGCGGGAGGCCACCCGCCGGGCCGCCGCGAAGGCTGCGGTCGGTGGTCATCGCGGCCGGCTCGCGCCGGGCGAGAAGCCGAACCGGAAGCGGATGGCGACCGTGGCCTGTGTCTTCGACACGCGCCCGGCCCCCAGGCGCCCCCACGACGTGATCCACCCGCCCGGCGGCCGAAGCGGCGAACGCCCCGCTCGCCCGGGGCCGAGGGCCGAGAACAAGTGGTGCACCGCCTCGCTGGTCCGCCCGCCCGAGCAGGTCATCGCCGACGCATTCGACCAGGCCCAGGCGCGCGACCCGAAGCATCTGCGGCCGTGGATCGTCCTCGTCGACGGCGCGCGTCATCAGCTTGACCTGATCACCGCCGAGGCTGGCCGGCGCGGCGTCACGCTGCAGGTGCTGCTGGACTTCGTGCACGTCGCCGAGTACGTCTGGGCCGCCGCCCACGCCTTCCACAAGCCCGGCACCACCGAGGCCGAAGGCTGGGCGGCCGACCACCTGACCGCGATCCTCGCAGGCCACGCCACCCGCACCGCCGAGGAGATGACCGCCCAAGCCGACCGGGAACACCTGTCGGCCGGCCGACGCGAGGCCGTCGACTCCTGCCACCGCTACCTGACCGGCCACCTCGACCAGCTCCGCTACGACACTGCGCTCGACAGCGGGTGGCCGATCGCCACGGGGGCGGTCGAAGGCGCCTGCCGTCACCTGATCGCTGATCGCCTCGACATCACCGGCGCCCGCTGGGGCCTGGACGGAGCCGAAGCCGTCCTCACACTCCGCACGTTGACCGCGAACGGCGACTTCGACGCCTACTGGCGCTTCCATACCGCCCGCGAGCACCAGCGCCTCTACCCCACCCCGGACCAGCAGGACTACGGTCTCATGGCTTCATCAAGGACTTCCCTGAAGATACAGACACGCCCAGCAGAGTTGACGTCCGCGGCGTCCTCGGGTCTCCTGCTGCGATGTCTGATCTTCGTATCGAGCAGCCGAACGGCGACGCCACGCTCAAGGACTGGCAGTACGCCCACAACGTGATCATTCCCACCCATTCCCTCTCCCTGGACGAGGTACGGGAACGTGCCCAGCGCCACCACCTGGAGATCGCGTATCTCGATGGCGATCTCGTGGGCTGCAGCACGGTGCGCCCGCCGACCGACGAAACACGGACGGCCACAGTCATCGCCCGCGTGCTCGCCGCTCACCGCAGGCAGGGCTTTGGCGAGGAACTCTATGCGCGCGGGCTCAACCGGGCCCGGGAACTGGGGGCCGAGGCGATCGAGACCGTCGTCCTATCCTCCAACGAGGACGGGCTTCGGTTCGCGCTGAAGCACGACTTCGTCGAGACCGAGCGATACCTGCTGCCTGGAGACACCATCCCCTGGATCGACTTGCGGCTCTCCTGACCAGGGCAAACCCGACGCGCCCGCACGGCGCCCTTCCCTCCAAAGGAGCCGCACCCATCGAGGGTTTGGAACGGCGGATCCGGGCCGGAATCGACGACGGGGCACGCCCGCCGGGCAGATTGCCAAGGTGCGGCAGCGCCTCGTCCGTCCGCGCTGACCCCGGGCAGTCGCCCAGCGCACTGGGGGCTTTGACTCCGTGGCTTGTTGCTTGTTGTCCTCAGCGGACGTGGTTCCTGAGGATGTCGGTGTCGTCGAGGGTGACGTTCACCGGCTCGGGGATCCTCACAGTGTCGCCGAAGAAGAACGTCTGCGTGTGATACCTGCCGTTGACGGGATCGGCGTGCAGTGCCAGCGTGCTGTTGTCCCGGTCGATGAGCAGGTAGACCGGGATCTCCTGCTCGGCGAGCGCGCCGTCCGGGCGGCGTTGCCGTCCGGGCGGCGTTGCCGTTCCCGTCGGTCTCGACGCGGAGGCCCTGCTCCGGGTACAGGCGAAGGTCAGGTCGCTGCCGCATGCAGTGTTCCAGCAACCACATGATGATCTCGCCGTGGTCGCCATCGGGTACGGGCTTGACGTCGTGTTGTGCGGCGGCTTCCGCGATGGCTTCGACGGCCTCGCGGCTCATCTGCGGCCAGTCTCGTGTGATCACGGTGTCCTCCCGGTAGGGCCTTGGCCAGGGAATCGAGCCGGGCGTCGTGGGTGCGTGGTTCGGCAGTGGCTCGACGCTCACCGAGCTGTGGCAGATGTCCAAGCGGGCAGGCACCGGGTCGGGGTCGTGCGAGCGGGCCACTCAGGTGAACCTGTCCACTTGACCGTTCGGTGCCCAGTGCCGCATCGGGCAACGTTTGCCCGCCCCTGCGGGAGACAAATGATGTGCTGGGCAAAGTGTTTGCCGCGTAACCTGCCTGGCTGTGGACATGGGACGTGCTGATCAACAGCTCCGCCTGATCGCTGAGACCGTACAGGTTGCCGGAGCGCTTGGAGTTTCGGTGCGGCTTCGCGGTGGATGGGCCATGGACTTCTTCCTCGGCGCGGTCACGCGAGACCATGAGGACATCGACTGGTTCGTCTGGGCAAACGATGCCGAGGCCCTGGCAGAGGGCTTGCTGCTGCACGGCTTTCAACCAGTCCCAGGACCGCCGCCTGACCTGCAGCTCGATTTCGCCAAGGACGGGTTGGACAACAGCTTTACGCTCCTGGACCGGGATACGGCCGGCCGTGTAGTGGTCGCCGGGGGGCCATGGGCCGGTGCGCCCTGGCCCGAGGGAATGCTCGATGCCGGGCCGGGCCGTATTGGTGGTCTGCAATGCGCGATCGTCAGTCCGCTGGCTCAGATCGAAATCAAGCGGATGATGCCCATCTGGGATCCCTCCCGGCCTCGACGGGCCAAGGACGCCGAGGACATCGCCCGACTGGAGGCGGCCCTCCGCGCACAGGGCAACCTATCTGAGTGAGGTTCTCGGGAGTCGGCCGTCCCCTACCGTCGGGCAGCGGCAGAACGCGTACACGTCCGTGCGATCGATGACAACGAGGGCCAGCGGCGGTTGCGGATCATCCGCAGGGGCACCGGGTCGGTGGTGGCCTGGCGGCGCGCCCAAACGGTGCTGCTGTCCGCGCAGGGCGCACTTCCTGATCGCCGAGGGGTGGTCGACGACGTCTCCCACGAGGGCCTGCGCATCCTGTTCCGCGAGGCATCGGCGGCGAGCGACCCACAACCGCTACGGCGGGGTACGCCACCTGTTCGCGGCACTCGACCTGTCCAAGGACAAGCCGTCGACGATTCCGGGGCGGCAGCCGACCTCTAGGGCCGCTTTGTCGGAACCGGCTGAAGCGTGGGCCAGCGAGCGAGCATTCGTTGGCGCATTGCGGTGCACAGACTGCTCATGCCGCTGAGCGAGGCGCGGTCGGCCGTCATCTGGCCAACGACACCGAGCCGGTGGGCGAGCCGTTGCCTAGCTGTCGCGGTGCCCCATGTCCAGTCCCGGTATGGAATCCGGGCCAGGTGATCAGTGCTTTCGCGGCGGGCCCGCTCAACCAGCCCGTCACCGCGGAGCAGCCAGCCGGCGCACGCGTCAGTGAGGCCGTCTTGGGTTTCGGAGCCGGTCTCAGTGCGCCACACATCGCGGTATGCGCTCTCGGCCCGTTCCAGCAGGGGCCCGGGGGCTGAAGTAACACACCAGCAGGTCGGAAATCCGATGCGCAGATAGGCGAGTTCCATCAGGCCGCTGCCCAGTGACGCTTGCTCGAAGTCGATGAATCTGACCCCCGTTGGGGTGTGGAGATCATTACCGGGGCACGGATCGCCATGGAGAAGGGCATGCCCGGATGCCTGGTCGAGCCGGTTCACGAGGTCATCGAGTTCGCCGGACACGCCAGCCGGAACAGGAACCTCCAGAGCCAAGGCCAGCCGCAGGAAGGAGTCGACATCGGCCTGGTTCGGGCCCTGCCACCGGGGAAGCACCTCAGCGTCCTCCGGACGGGCGGTGGCATGCAGCCGTGCCAACGCACCCGCATAGTCGACGATCCAGTCGCCAGCCGGGCGTCGGTGGTCCAGATGCTCCAGCACCAGAACCCGCTCACCGGGATCGGTAGCCAGCAACATGGGCACCACGGGAGTTTCAGCTCGGGCGGCGAGCCGCAGAGCGGCAACCTCGCGGGCGTATCGCTCGTCGGCATCAGGACCGCCGACAATCTGTTTCACCACCGCCGTTGCCTCTGGCAGCTCGACCCGCCACACACGCGAGCGAGGGCTGCTGCCCAGTCTGCGAGCGCGCCTGGGCGATCCCAGCTCGGCCCGTAACCCGTCCCCGAACGGCACCCGCAACCACATGAGCCCATCCTTCCACGCAACCGAACGAGCGTGCGGCTACTGCACGCAATTGGCCGCCCTGCTTCACGCCTCCGAATCGCTGTCCGTTTCTCACCTATGAAGCCAGGCGACAGTGTTCGTCGCCCAGGAGATAGCCGACCCGCACACCACCACCGTCGCCACGTACGAAGTCTGCGACCGACCCCTCCCGAGCCGGTGGCGGTCAGCTTGAGCACGCCGAAGGCGCAGCCCGCCTGGAGGAAGAGGAGGCCGACCTTGAGCCAACGACAACACATCCGCCCTGGTGACGCAGTCCAGGCACGGCGCAACAGACTGCAGGCAGCCCCCTGGACGAGATGAGCAGGTGGTCGGTCCTCGCGGTACTTGGGCGCGCAGTTCGGGCATCCGGTCGTCCATCGTCAGCACCGCCACGCCTACCCGAGGTCGGGACACCACCTACCACTTCCTTCCCTGGCAACTGGCCGGCCCGGCGAGCGCCTACCGCGGCCGCCGGCCGCGCCCCGGCCACACGAAAGGCGGCCACCGCCATGACACCTCTCGTGCTGGGCGACTACCTCACCGCGCCGACGACGGGCGCCCGCCGCGACGGCGTGCGGGCGCCTGCTCGCTGTGGGGCGCCGCCCCCGGACTGCCGTCGGCGTCACCGTCACCACCCGCACGATCCCCCACCACTCGACGGTCACCACCGCCCACGCAGCGGAGGCCCGAGTCCACCCACGCCTGACGGGGAACGAGGAAGGGCGGCATGACGAGCCGTCGCTTCATCCCCGCGGGCGCGGGGAGCAGACTTACTGACCTGCCATTTTACGGAGCCAGGATGCCTTTCTGCAGCACTTTCACCGAAACCGCCATCTCGGGCATACGGTTGAACTTCTGCACTGCACTGCACTGGCTCCGGCTCCATCCCCTTCACCGCGGCAACGCCGTACAGGTCAGGCCTTGCCGGGCTGTGAAGCAAACGTCGCTCACTGCCATGGCCCGCATGGGTCTCAGTCAGTGGGAGTGTCCCCAGCCAAGCAGCGCCAGCAGCGCCCAGCGGCGGGTCAGACTCAGCGCCCATAGCGACGCCGCTTCTTCGTGCCCGCACGCCCTAGCCGCGCCGACCGACCGAACGAGCTGCCACATCGGTGCGCCGTACCCGCGGCCAGCCGTCGTCGAGCTTGGCCACCCTCAGCGCCCCCAGCCTTGACGGCGCAAGGGCAGCCGCCAGCTCGGGCTCGCCCTCAGGCGCCCGCCGGTTGCAGGACGGCCGGCCACAGGCGCTCCTCCAGCGGGGTTCTGCGGTGGCGCACCGCCGCGTCGCGGAGGCCGGCCATCGCCGCGTCCCGGTACGGGCTGGCTGCCAGTTCGCGGGCGGCGTCGGCCCGTACATCCTCCTCGCGGCGGCGGGCGGCGGCCGTGTCGAGGGCCTTCTGCAGCAGCGCCTGCGGGCCGTCGGCGAGGCCCCCGATCAGCCGCAGCCAGTCTTCGCGGTCCGCGGTCGAGGCCATCCGGGTCAGCGGCTTCTGCCACTTCCACCCCAGGCGGGTGACGTGGTGGGGGTCGGTCAGGCCCGATCCCGCCGTCCGACGGGCCACCTCGATCGCCACCCCGACCGCCTGGCCGGGGTCGATCGCGCAGAGGCGCTCGGCAAGGAACCCGGCCCCCGAGTCGTGGATCGCCGCCGTGTCGCAGGAGAGCCGGACCTGTCCGGCCACGGTGTCGACCGCCGCGGCGACGGCCTCCCGCGTGGCCAGCGGCGCGAAACGGCACCGCAGGAACGAGCGGAGGAGAGCGACCTCCCCGGTCGAGGCATCCGGGACGACCGCGAAGGCCAGGGCCGCGTCCAGCTCCTCCCAGCCGGGCTCGCCGCTGACGGCCGCGACCGAGGAGACGTCGTGGCCGTTCCAGTGCCGCAGGACGTGGCATGCGGTGGGCCACTGCCGGTTGCGTACCTTCGCCACCAGCCGGGCCTGCGCGGTGAGCGACGGCCGGTCGGCGGCGCCCATGCGGACCACATCGCCCCACAGGCGCAGCGCCGCCAGCTTGGCGTCCGTGTCCGGGCACGGGCCGACGTCCCACAGGCCGGCGCACCACTCGGCCAGTTCGGGCCCGAAGCGGTCGAACAACGCGCGTGCGGGGGCGGCGGCCGGACCGGGCTGCTCCACCGTGCTCTTGGCCAGGGCGGCCAGCCACGGGACGTCGGCCGTCGGCACCCGCCGGCGCAGTGCCTCCAGGAGCAGCCGATGGGCCTGGGCGGCGTGATCGGTGAGGGCTGCCTGGATCACCCCGCTCATGGTGTCGCGGAACTTGGACCCGTGGTACGGCTTCCCGCCCCGGAACTCCGGCCATGCGTTGCGGCCTTGGGCCAGCTGGTCGTGCCGTAGCCCCTCGAGGGTCCGCCAGCGTTCCAGTGCGGTGAGCGCTCGGGTGTGGCCGGATGCGGCCAGGGGGACGAGGAGTTTGGTGGCGCCGTCGAGGGCCAGGAAGGTGTCGTCGATCCTGTTGTCCCCCCACCGGCCCCCTTCCGACGGCCAGCGCACGATGTCGGCCAGCCGGGCCGGCGGCAGCTTGCCCAGGCCGTTGACCGCGAACCGCAGGGCCGGGGATCCGCTGCGGCGCCCCCGGTTGGCGCGCGGGTCGAAGACGTCGAGCCGGTCGGCGCACCAGGCGGCGGCCGCACGCGTCCCGGGGTCCCCGGCGGGCTCGCGGAGCAGGGGCGGCAGCAGGAAGGCCGCGACCTGGTCGACCGTGTCCCGGCCCCGGCACAGTGCGACGGTCTCCTCCAGGAGTTCGGGCACACCCTCGGTGGCCTCGCGCAGCCGCGTGCCGACCTGCCCGAGTACCGCCCTCAGCCGTGCCTTCGGGACGTCGAACGGGTTCTTCCCCTCGGCGGCCAGGGCACGGATCACGTCCTCCAGAGACCTGAGCGACCTAAGCGACTCGAGCGACCCGAGCGACCCGAGCGACCTGTCCGGCGTGGAGAGCGCGGCGGCGAACCAGTAGGCGTCCAGCGCCGCCTGGGCCTGCCGCCACTCCTCCCCCGGCGTACGGGCCCCCCAGGCTCCGCCCCCGCTCCCCTCCTGCTCGTCGCCGCCTTCGGCCGCGAGGGCCTTGTCGGTTCCGAGCCGCTGGGCGATCCGGGCCGCGACCGGGAAGAGCGCGTCCCACTCCGGATCCCCGGCGCGCCGGTGGATGACGGCCACGCACTGCAGGGCCTGGGGGCGCGAGCGGTGGCGCTCGGCCAGCGCGAGCAACTCCCGCATGCGCTCGGCCGTCCACTCGCTCCGGTGGTCGGCCAGGGCGTCGATCAGCCGCACCGCCTGGTTGCCGTGGCTGCCGGCGCTGTTCGAGTTCAGGTTGACCAGCCACGACCACAGGCAGTCCTCGCCACCGCAGCCGGTCGGCGCGGCGTCCTCAGGGTCCGGCGCGCGCCTCAGGCAGCGCGCCGGGGCGGCGCACAGCTCGCGCAGCAGTGTCCAGACGGCGTCCGCGGTCCTGCCGTCGAGCCGCCCGAACCTGCACAGCAGGTCAAGTACGCGCGACTGCATCCGGGAACTGTGCTTGAGGACGACCCCCAGGTCCTCGGCCACCCGCACGGGATCCGTGTGCTCGCGGGTCGGCAGCAGGGCCAGCACCTCGCGCACCATCGCCGGTGAGGCCGTCTCCCGCAGGTACCGGTGGAAGACCTCGCGGATATCGCCGTACAGGTCGTCCGGGAGCAGCGCGCATGCCCGTACGGCGATCACCTGGAGGTCGACGTCCTCGCTCCCGAGGAGTTCCGACAGCAGCTCCGCCGCGTCGTCCTTTACGCGGCCCTTCGCGCGCATGCCCTGCACCAGGGCCTGTTCGGCGACCACCGCCCGCAGGTAGTCGTCCGGATTCTGCGCCAGATGCCGGCCCAGAGCCCGGTAGTACGACTGCTTCTTCTCCGCGGCGAGCCGCACCAGGCAGCGGCCGGCGGCGTACTCGAAGAGCGTCTGGTGGAAGAAGTGGACGCTCGAGCGGCGGCCGGACGTCCCCGCGACCACGCTGCGCCGGTCGAGCTGTGCCAGCTGCTCCAGCGGATCGCCGTCGCCGGCCTCGGGGTTCGCCCCGGGCATACGGCCGGCCGCGTCCGCGACGGGCAGGGCCACCGTTCCGTCGTGCAGCATGAGGCGGGCCAGCGACTGGGCCGGCCAGGACAGATCCGGCGACTGGGCCGCGGCGTGGCCGGCCGATCCGTGGCGGGCGTCCTCGCGGACCCGCCGCTCCCAGTAGCGCTCGTACAGCCCTGCGGCGTCGATCTCGGCGGTCGGCGACTGCGGTGCGTACACCTCGAAGAGCATGCGCAGCGTCAGCGGCCTGGCGACCACCTCACGGACGGGCAGCCCGCGGACCGCGGCCTCCAACAGCGCCGCCACCGCCTCCGCCCGGGCGGCAGGACTGCTCGCGGGCAGGTAGTGCAGGCAGTACGTGGACAGCGCGCCCTCGAGCTCCTCACCGCCCTGGAAGTCGCCGACGTGGAAGACGACGTCGGACGGCGTCGCCTCCAGCACGTCGTGGAGGGCGGCGCTGTCGCGGGTGCGGCAGGTCAGGACGAGCGGTACGCCCCGCTCCTGGCAGACGGCGACCGCCCGGCGCAGCATGCCGCGCCCGTCCCTGGCGTGCAGGAGCAGGTCCGCCGTGTCGAGCAGCGCGACCCAGCCGGGCTTCAGGCTCAACTCGAAGGACTCCAGCAGCTGTTCGCCCTCCCCGGGGGCGAGCAGCTGCTCGGCCCGTAGTAGGACCGGCCGGAACGCGGCGCCCGCGCGGATCTCGTCCGAGGGCGCGTCGGTCCGCGTCTCCTGGAGCGGGGCCGCCGCCCTGCGGCCCTCGAGGAGTTCCGCCAGGTACCACAGCAGACTCGACTTGCCGGTGCCCGCTTCGCCCAGGACCACCTGGACCGGCTGGCCGGGGCTGCCGGCCAGGACCTGCTGCTGCAGGACGCGCGCCAGGCGCTCCTCGGTGCCCCGCCGCACGTACACGTCCCGCAACGACACCGGCGGGGCGCCCGCGGAGCCTTGGTCCAGGAGCAGCATGTCCTGACGGGCCCGTTCGCTGATCTCGTCGACCAGCTTCCTGTGCCCGCTGCCGCCGTCGCCGGCCCGCCGGGCGGCGAACAGCCACAGTCGCCCCGCGGCCTGCTCCAGCCCGCGGCGCAGACCGGAGGGCAGGACGTGGTCCGGCTCGCCCAGGCGCGCCAGTGCCTCCACCACCCGCTGCCGGTCTTCCGTGATGGGCCTGTTCAGCGTGATGTCGGCCCGCAGCTGCCGGAACGTCTGCCAGTGGAACGTCGCGTACCGGTCGGGCGCCGTACTCACCCCGGCCCGCCGGTCCCGCTCCATCTGCCGGGCGATCTGGGTGTGGACGTACCGCCACAGGCGGGAGTCCGGCCGCTCGCGCTGCTCCCCGCTGCGGGGCAGGGGCCGTCCGTCCACCTCCCGGGCCGCGAGGTCGTACAGCCGGCACAGGGCCCGGTGCAGGTACTCGCGCACTTGCTGTCCGACACGTTCCTCGGCGGCCATCGGCCCCTCCCCACTGACGGATCGACAGGCCGCTCAGCGTAGGGGACGCCGCCGGTCCGGCTCCCCACCCGCGGCGAACGAGACCCCGCGGGAGTTCTGCACCAACCGGCTCCGACCTGCGGTTCCACATCCCCCGGACTGAATTCTCCACGGGAGTTCGGGGCCCGCCCCACACCGGGCGACATTGGCTGCGCACGCCGGCCACCCGGGGTGCGGGCCCGCACCTCACCCGACTCGAGAAGCGGTGAGGTCACCACACATGCACCATGTCCGTTCCTTCATCCACCACGCCCTGCGGAGCGCCGCCGACCTCCTCTCCTGGCACCCGAGCCCCGAGGCGCACTTCCTGGGACAGGTCCTCGGCGACCTGGCCGCCAACGAAGCCGTACGCCTCTGGGTACGCATCACCGCCCGGGTGTACTGGACGCGGTTCACAGCTCGGCTGCACCGCCGCGGCAACCGCTAGCAGCTCGCTGTCCGTCCCGTCCGCCGGTGGCTCCGCAGGGGCCGTCGGCGGACGTCGGCTGTCGCAGCACGCAGGACCTCGTCCGCAGCTGACGTCGGACCTGGAGATCAGTGGCTCGCCCCTGAGCCGGCGCCGACGTCGCGCAGGACATCCCTCGGGTGGCGGCCTGGTGGGAGCAGAAGCACGTTGTCGACTACCAGCACCTGTGACACCAGATGTCCGTTGGGGCCGTCGGCACGCACGAGCCGCAGCCCCCGCCGCTCAGCGAAGACGTAGAGCTCGGCGGCGGCCTGGATCCGTTCGTACTCCGACGACGAGATGGTGACGAGGCCGCGCCCGTCCTCGATGTCCGTGGAAACCACGGGAGGCGCAGACACCTCCTGAGCGCTCCCTTCCTCCATGTGCCTGGAGCCTGTGGTGCCGATCTCGCGCGTCATGTGAGGTCCCTCCGTGGGGAAACGATGCGACCGGGAAGCAACAACCAACACAGCCGGTGTCGGCCCGGAACACGTCATACGCGGCTCTGCGGTTCACGGCAGAGCCGAACACCACCCGTGAGGGGGACCGGGGCAAGCCGCGCTGCGGGGGCCGGCGGGGTGCCGGTCCGCTCTCCGCCCAGCCGTTCAGGCGTCCCGCGCACCCTCATCAGTGATCGTCATGCGTCCACTCTCCGCGGGCGGCCGCCACGGCCACCGTGGCGATACGGGGTGCGAGGGCCGGAGTTGGCGGCTGGGCCAGGAGGAACGCCCAGGCGAAGGCGGTGCCGAGCACCGCGGCGTGGACCAGTGCGGGGTCCGCCCGCACTGCCAGTTCGCCCCGCTCGAAGGCCCGTTCCAGCAGGTTCGCCACCTGTACGCGCTCTCCGGCGATGAAGGTCTCCTGGAAGCGCGCGGCGATCTCGGGCTGCTGCTTCAGGTCCGCGAGCAGGCCGGGGGTCGCGGCGGCGACCACTGGGTCGGAGAAGATCCCCAGGATCAGGTTCGCGAGCGCGGTGAGGTCCCCGAGCAGCGATCCGGTGTCCGGCAGCGGCTGAGGTTCCCGCCCGTGCACGAGCGCGGAGAAGACCAGTTCGCCGCGCGAGGCGTGGCGGCGGTAAATGGCCGCCTTGCCCACGCGCGCCTTGGCGGCCACGGCGTCCATGGTCAGCGCGGCGTATCCCACCTCCGGCACCAACTCGCGTACGGCGTCACGGATCGCGTCGTCCACGCGGCTGTCCCGCGGCCTGCCAGGGGGTTGCTTAGAAGGCTCCACAGGGCCATTATACGGAACTATGAGTATCGGAACTCGCAGTACCGTAACTACTCCTGCCGTCGACGCGACCACCGCCGGCGCCGCCCGCAACCGCACCCGCACCCTGACCATCTGGGCGGGGCGCAGCACCGTGCTCATCGGCATCGGCCACATCGCCGTTTTCACCGTCCAGACCTGGTCGAGCTGGGGCGACTGGGTGACCGGCCGACTGCACGGCGTCGCCGCCATCGAGGACCCCGTCAACGCCGACTCGCTCCGCCTGTTCTGGTCCCTGCCCGGCAGCTTCGCCGTACCGCTGATCCTGCTCGGCCTGCTGATCATCCAGATGGCCCGCACCGGCCAGGAGATCCCGCGCTACCTGGCCTGGTCCCTGGCAGCATGGGTCCTCCTCTGCGGCTGGATCCTCGAACCCTCCGGCTTCCCCCTCGGCCTCGTCCCGATCACACTCCTCCTCCTCGCACACCGTGCGCGCCCGTCAAAGGCCTAGCCTCGGGCTTTCTGCTGTCCGACAGGTGACCAGGTAAGCGACAGTGCCTCTGACCGGCATGAATGAGGATTGTCGAGGCCCTCGTTCCTGTCCCGTCGGAGGCACTTCTCAGGTCAGGACCGTGCGATTTCGGGGCACGGGCGCCGTGGCACAAGCCGTGGGGGGGTGCGTGATCCGGGGGAGATCCCGCTGGACGTCACGCTCGCGACGGCGTTGGGCGGGGACTGCCTCGCCGATGCCGCCGTCCTGCCGACCGAACCGCAGCTGTTCGCTCCGGCGGCCTCCGATCCGACCGCCTCCCGGCTGGTTGACGCACTGGCGAGGGCCGGCCCGAAGGGCCTGTCCGCGATCCGCGGCGCCCGCGCTGAAGTGCGGCAAGGCGGCCGTGTCGGCTACTCCGCCCCGGGTAGGAGCCCGGTGCGGGGTGCGGTCCTGGCCTCATGGCTGCGACGGGGGCCGCATCCCGCACGGCTAGCAGCTGTCCGGCCGGTCATGTGACTGTCTAGGCTGGTCCTCTTCTGGAAGGGGTGGCTTTGACGGAGGTGGCTCGTGAAGCGGCCATTGCGTTGGTGCAGAAGATCATGGACGCGGACCACGTTGACGATGCCGAGATGTGCGGTGTGATGGAAGCGTTGGGCAAGGCCCTTGGCTGTCCGAGCGGCTACGTAAGCGACTCGATCTTTTGGCCCAAGGGACGGGAGCTGACAGCTCCCGAGGTCGTCGATCAGGCTCAGGAGTACCGGCCCTTCGCCTTGTGAGAGGGCCTCAAGCCCGTAGCCAGATGACCAGGGCGGCCGCGGTCACAGTGCCGAGGAAGACATATCCGCGCTTGTCGTAACGGGTCGCGACGGCGCGGGAGTTCTTCAGCTTGTTGATGGCCCTCTCGACGGTGTTGCGTTTCTTCTACCGCTCCTCGTCGAACCCCGGTGGCCGTCCGCCTCGCGATCCCTTGCGCAGGCGGGCGGGCCTGGCTGTCGGCCTTCTCCGGGATCGTGTGCCGGATGCCGCACCGCCGCAGAAACTGACGGCAAGGACCGTTGCTGTAGGCCTTGTCGGCCGCGACACTGTCAGGCTTCTTGCGGGCCTGCCCAGCCCAAGTCTGGGGACCCGGATCTTCTCGAGCACCGGCACGAACTGGGTGCAGTCGGCCCGCTGCCCCGGCGTGACGATCAGGGACAGCGGGCGACAGAAGCCGTCCGCACTCAGGTGGATCTTGCTGGTGAAGCCGCCGCGCGAGCGGCCCAGGCTCTCGCCTCCCGCACCACCTCCGCCAGCCGGCCGACGAGGCTCTGCCACGGGCTTTCGTCCCGGTGTTCCAGCGTCTCGTCCCCCTTTGAGCCGGCAAGGGCCGGCGGCGGGTCGGTGCGGGCGCCGGCCGCGTGCTGGTGGGCGCGCACGATGGTGGGGAGTCCACCGAGATGTCCCAGTCGATGTCGTCGGCCGCGTCGGCCGCGGCCTGGACCTGCTGCAGCAGACGTTCCCAGGTGCCGTCGGCCGACCACAACCGATGGCGCTCATAGACCGTCTTCCACGGCCCGAATCTCTCAGGCAGATCGCGCCAGTGCACCCCGGTCCGGACCCGGTGCAGAATCCCGTCGATCACCCTCCGGTGATCACGTCACCGCCCGCACCGACCGTTACTCACCGGCAGGAACGGCCGCAACCGTTCCCACTCCGCGTCCGACAGATCACCGTGTTCTCCCCGCCCCATACCGGGAAGGACGAGCAGATCAAACGACGGTTACATGATCGGCCGGACAGCTCCGGGGCTCGGGGAACTGCGAGGCCGACCGGTGGATGGCCGAACACGCGCGTAAGGCCGATCACGGGGTTGGCGTCCCGGTTCTCCGAGCCCCCGATGATGAGACCGTGCCGTAGGCCCGGAGGGTGTCGGCCGGGTCGCCGGGGCGGCCTCGCAGGGTGGCGTCCAGAAAGGCGAGGGTGGCCGCGGCGACGACGCGCGGGCTCTCGGTGCGGCCCAGGGTGCCCACGATCGAGGGCACCGGCGGCAGGTAGAGCGGGCCGTCCATGAAGGTGAGGTGCCCGGCGCCGGGGACGGTGAGCCGGTAGCTCGTCGCGGTGCTGTGCTCGAGGGCCTCGCTGAGCCGGGGCAGGTAGCGCGGGTCGGTGCCGGCGGTGATCTCCTGGGTGAGCGCGAGCGCCGGCTGCTCGAGGGCGGGCGCGGTGGGGCCGTGGGGGTAGCCGTCCAGGTCGACGACGGCGTCGAACCGGCGGTCCTGCCGGGCCGCCTGCAGGGCGGCGGCTCCGCCCAGGGAGTGGCCGGCTACCGCGGCGCGGCCGGTGTCCAGGCGTCCGGTCAGCGGGTCGGCGGTCTCGCCCCGGTCCAGCCGTTCCAGCTGGGTGAGGACGAAGCCGAGGTCGACGGCCCGGACGGCGGTCCAGCCCGCCGCCAGCTCCTCGTCCCGGTCCCGGTCCCCGCTGGAGGCGGTGGTGGCGCGGATCGTGCGGCCGTCGGCGAGGACGACGACGGTGGAGTCGTACAGATGGTCGAGGGCGGCGACCAGGTAGCCGTGACTGGCCAGCTCCTCCGCCCAGGCGGTGTTCTGGGACCGCACCCCGCCCGACTCTGGGGAGAAGAGGACGACCGGGAACCGCTCTCCCCCGCCGGCCACCGGGGCGTCGACGACCGCGCGGCTGCGGGCCCTTCGGCCGGCACCGCGCCGCAGCAGGGGCGGGAGGGCGAACGCCGAGGCGACGGCGGCGCCGGCCAGGACCGGCAGCATCTGCCAGCGGATCCCCACGATGCCCAGCACGATCGCCGACGGTACGAGCACCGCCCCCGCCCCGATCGTGACGGGCCGGCGGGCGGCCGGGGGGAGCCAGCGCGCCGCCGCCAGCGCGAGGGCACCCAGCAGGACGAGGACTTCCGGAAGGGACAGGAACAGCCCCGGGATGGTTTCGGTCACCCGGCCATGCTCGGCGCCGGGCCCGCGCCGCATCGGCCCCGGGTCGCCGCCGACTGCGACCGGAGTGGCAACCGGGCACCCCGGACCGGCGGCCGGCCTGCGACCGCGGGAGGTGGCGGGTCTCCTCCTGTGGTCGTACCCGGCACATTGCGCTCCGACGCCGGGCTCATGTGCGGCGCGGACCCGCGGCCTAGGCTGCGGCTGTACGCGGTGGCGGCCCCGGCCGGGCCGCCACGACGACCGATCGGCGGAGAGGTGTGACGGTGCGCCACCGGGGCCGGGTACCGCCCCTGGTGTGGGACTCGCTACTGCCGGCGCTGCTCCTGCTCAACGTCGTGACCACGTACCCGGCCCGGGAGCTGCCGGTGGCGGCGGCGCTCACCGCCGCCCTGGCGCTGCCCCTGGTGTGGCGGCGCCGGGCCCCGCTCGCGGTGTTCGCCGCCGTGGTGGCCGCGGCCTTCGTCCAGTGGCTGGCGGACGTCCAACTGCCCGGGGACATCGCCCTGCTGGTGGCCCTGTACACGGCGGCCGCGCACACGGGCCGGCGCGGCACGCTGCTCGCCGCCGCCGTCGTGGAGGGCGGGGCCGTGCTGGCCTGCCTGCGCTGGGCACCGGACTGCGCGTTCCTGACCCCGTTCGTCGCGCTCTCCGCGACGGTGGTCGCCGCCGCCGTCCTCGGGGTGAACGTGCGGACCGGCCGGGCCTACCTCGCCGCCGTGCAGGAACGGGCCGAACGGCTGGCGCTGCACCAGGAGCAGCAGGCACGGCTGGCCGCCGCCGCCGAGCGGGCCCGGATCACCCGGGAGATGCACGACATCGTCACCCACAACCTGTCCGTCATGGTCGCGCTGACCGACGCCGCGGTCTACGCGCAGCACCGGTCGCCCGAGCGGGCCACCGCCGCGATGCTGCAGATCTCCGAGACGGGCCGGCAGGCCCTCACCGACATGCGGCGCTCGTTGGGCGTCCTGCGGTCCGACGAGCCGGACGCCGAGCGCCACCCGCTGCCCGGCCGGCCTGGAGGTCCGCGGCGGCCACGCCCATGTGCCGGCCACCGCTGGTCAGTTCTCTGAACTCTGGCGCGTGCACGGCTGGGGTCGGTTGCGCATAGGCGGTCGTGCCGCTTTGCGCCTTGCGCCAGCAGGGAGTGCGCCGCACGCAGGAAGGCGGCTCATCCTGTTGGGTTGGGCCCGCTGTCAGAGGGTGTTGGCAAGATCATCGCCATGAATGGCACACGTACCACCCCGCCGCGGCCGGTCGACATCGCCGCGGTCTTCCCCGCGCTGGCCTCGCTTGCCCGCCCAGCCGTCCGGTTGCACCCGCGTCCCGGCTCTCCCACGGTGCACGACAGCTCGATCGGCGGGCCCCTGCTGTGGCCCGCACAGGAACCCTGGCTGTACTGCCGTATCGAGCATGAAGGCCTCCACCCCCTGGTGCCCGTGGCCCAGTTGTACGCGCGGGACATACCCCTGCTGCGACCGCCCGGGCGGACCGACCTGCTGCAGGTTCTGTGGTGCCCTTCGGAGCACGCGCCGGACTCAAGCATTCCGATCGAATTGTCCTGGCGGACCGCCGCGGATGTCACCGACGTGCTGGCCGCGCCACCCGAGCCGTTCGACGCGGACGAGTACCTCTACGTGCCTGAGCCGTGCGTGCTCGCGCCGGAGCAGGTCACCGAGTACCCCGATTCCCTGGAACTCCCCGCGGAGTTGAAGCAGCAGATCACGGACCCCGTGCCCTGGCGGGCGGCGGGCATCGTGGTCGACAATGCCGACCCGCAGGAGCTCTATGACAACGCGCTGTCCCACGCCCCCGGCTGGAAGATCGGTGGCTGGGCCCCCTGGGGACTCACCGACCCCGTGCCGCGGTTCTGTGTGGCCTGTGGTACCGCGATGACGCCGCTGCTGACCATCGCCTCGTCCGAATGGCACCGCAACAGCACGAGTTGGATCCCGTACGAGGACCGGGTCCCCGGCGCATCCGACGACAGTTGGTCCAATCCGCCCGAGATCACGGTGCTGGACGCCAATCACCTCCAGCTCTACGCCTGCCCGGCGAGTGGAGGCCACCCGCACACCGACCTGGTCCAGTGAGGGGCTGCCGCTTCTTCCCCACCCGCCGCCTGATCACCCTTGCCGGTCCGCTCTCGGCGTTGGCAGACCGAGCAGGACAGGCCCGCCCTATGCCGCCGCACCGATCTGGCCGATCTTGGATTCGGCGCCGGCGAGGCTGACCCTGAGCCCCTCGATCTCGCCGAGCCAGCCCTCCCGCTCAGCCTCGGCGATCCGGTCGAGCAGGTTGTCGCGGATCTCCACCAGCCGGCCGCGCTGAGCGGGATCGGGGCGTAGGAGTGAGCAGCGGACGCAGGCGTGCTCGTGGATACAGGCCGTGCCGTAGGCGCGGGCGCAGGTGCCCACGGAGAGCTTGCGGCGTTCGAAGTGGCCGAGGAAGTCCTCCCACTCGGCGTCGGTCGGGGTGCGGTACTCCTGGGCCGGGCGCAGGGTACGGCGGCTGGCGATGAAGGCCCGGTGGGCCTCGATGGTCTCGGTGGGGTAGACGGCGTTGTAGCCCATGGTGGTGTTGATGTCGGCGTGGCCGGCGATCACCTGGGCGATGTGGGGTGGCAGGCCGGTGCGGCTGGCGTCGGTGATGAACATCCGGCGGAAGTCCTGCGGCGTGAAGACCAATGGGCGGCCGGTGGCATCGGTCAGCCGCATGAAGGCGACGGTCTCTTTGAGGATCTCCCGGATGGTCTGGGAGTGGATCACGGCGGGTTCTCCGCCGCGGTTGTACTGGAAGAGCAAGGGCGCGGGCGGGTCCCACTGGCGCTCTTCGCTGTCGTAGCTAGTGACCAGGGGGATGAGGCCGGTCCTCCCGCACCGCACCGCCGCACCGCCGCACCGCGGTGGCGAGGCGACGGGATCCGGGGGATGAAGTGACCTCCAGGCAGGCGAAGTGCCCCACGAGCGGGGGCTCCCCCTCCGGTGTGGGCGGGGCCGTCTCACCGGGGTGTGCCACCGGTGCGCGGCACCTCCGGCACGGGGCGCCTAAGCCGTCCGGAGCCGCCGAAACCCCGCCGGGACCGAGAGAGGTAGGCGCGGTAGCCGGGTACGCCCGGGACGTCCGGCAGCCGGTGGGAACGCCAGCCCCGGGCCCACGACGGGGGCTGGTTCCCCTGGACGAGGACGGCCACCGGACGGGTACGGGCGAGTGCCACGAGTTCCTCCGCGGTGATGCTGCCGTCGTGGCCGCCGTGGACCTGGCGGGACGCGCACCCGGTGTGGAAGGCCACCCGGACGCCCTCGCTGCCGCTGATCACGCACGGCGGCCGAAGGCCCTGGCGGCGCAGTTCGGCGGCGACCGCCGTGAACGCCTTCCGGCTGGCCCGGCTGCGCTCCGCCGCGGCCGCGGTGATCGCGAGTTGCACGGCCAGGTGGAGGCCGGCCAGGGCGAGGCAGAGGGCGGTGAGGGCACGTGCGCCACCTGAGCCACGCGACCGCGCCCGGCCTGCCGTGATGAGCCGGGCCAGGAGGACCGAGACGGGGAGGGAGAGCAGCCCGTAGGCGGGGAGCAGGAAGCGGGGGGCCGCGTAACCGATGAGCAGGAGGTAGGGCGCCGCGAGGGACAGCCCGACGACCGTGGGTACGAGAATCACGCGCCGCCAGCCCTCCCGGTGGGCGACGATCAGGCCGCCGACGATCAGCGGCGGCAGGGCGAGCCACCACAGGCCGGTGACCGGCCGGGACCACGGTCCTTCACACGGGCGGCACAGGGTACGGCCGTCCAGGGCACGCAACTGGTCGGCGAAGGCGGGGTTCCAGCCGAGGCCGCCCTGGATCTCGCTCGCCCGGCGCAATCGGGCGAGGAGGCCGCCGTAGCGGAGCTCGGCCTCGACGACCCATTCGATGCCACCGAGTACGGCGCCGGCCGCGAGCGCCGCGAGCAGCGCGGGCCGCCGCCAGGCGGGTACGGCGACCACGGCGCACACCAGGGGCAGCACGAGCCATGAGGCGTCCATCGGCCGCATGAGCGCCGCGAGGGCCACGCCGGCGGTGAGGCCGACCGGCGCGAGACGGTCGGCCTGGTCGCGTGATGCCCTAAGGAAGCAGCCGACGGCGAGGAGCGCCCCGAACGCCACCCAGAGGTTCGGCATGGCCTGGGGGCCGTAGAGGAGGGTCACCCACAGTCCGGCGAACAGGCCGCCCGCGAGAGCGAGCACCGGCGCGGGCAGCAGCCTCCGCCACACCCACAGGCACAGCAGCAGCGCTGCCGACGACAGCAGCGCCAGGTACACGCGCAGCGCTGTCGGGGACGCGGTGAGCGCGGCAACCGGGGCGACGAGGTAGGTGATGCCCCGGGCCCGGGGGGCGCTGAAGAAAGCGGCGGGCGACTGGCGGGAGACCTGGCTCACGTACACGGTCTCGTCCCAGCCCAGCCCGGTGCCCGGCACGACCAGGAGCAGTTGCACGAGGGCGTACGCGGCGGCGACGGGCGCCAGCCAGGCCAGGTCCCCGCGGCGACCGCGCGGGCCGGCGGCGGCGGGCCGGGGCCGCGTACCCGGATGGTCCGCCATCGCGTGAGCTGGGTGACGCGCCATCGGTCGGCCTCGACAGGGGCAGGGGGCAGAGGGTGCTCCCACCCTGCCCCACGGGTCCCGGGGCCACCACCGCAGGCGTACGGTCGGCCGAACGGCATGCGGCCCTGCCCGGCCCGCTCACCTCCCCGGTGGAGCGGAGCCGCCCGGGGCGGGCGCGTATCCGCCCGCGGTGAGGTGGTAGACGGCGAAGGCCCGGTCGATGACGGGCATGGCGACGTTCCGGACCCTGATCCCGCCCGCCGTCATACCGTGCTCGGGCATCACCGGCGGCTACGCGGTCCAGGCCCACGGCCTCGTCGACCGCCGGAGCCAGGACCTCGACGTCGCCATCGAGAACCCCGCCCCCATGGCCGAGACCGTCGGCAATCTGGAGCACGGGCTGACCGCGCACGGCTGGCGGGTGGAGACCATCGACGTGGACGCCCTGTCCGCCCGCCTCGTGGTCACCGACCGGACACCGGGCAGGAGTGCGAGGTCGACGTGCTCAAGGAGCACTTCCGGACTCCCCCGACGCAGACCGAGTACGGCCCCGTCCTCGCCTTCGACTCCGTCATCGGCACCAAGGTCCGCGCCCTCACCGACCTCCGCGACCGTCTCGCCGGCGAGGACTGGGCCGACGACGAGGAGTTCGCCGCCTACGGCCTCACCGAAACCGAGACGGCCGGCCTACGTGCATGGGCCCTGAGTTGGGTGACCGACCTCGACCAGCGTCTGCACGACGACGCCCGAGCCTGCCCTTCAAGGCCTGAGTTGGCTCCGCTCGCTGACGCTCTCGGAATGTTTGACGGTTTTGCCCACGTCGTGGTGGGGCGCCCCTGCTGGTTCATCGAGCCGAGTGGCCGTCCCGGGCCAGGCCGTAAGGGGCAGATGAGATGCGGGCGGACGTTCCAGAACCCGCAGCGGACCCGGGCCGGGGTGAACATGCCGGGCATCGGTAGCCTGCGTCATCATGATGCGCGCTTGGATCTTGCCGATGCTGCTTGTGGTCTGTGGCTCAACCGTTGCGACCGGACTGGCCTTCAGGGGAAGCCCCGGCACAACCGTAGCACTCCTGCTGATGTTTGTGCTGCTCGCAGGCGTGAACTCGCCTCTGATCTTCCCGAGGTCGATCGGTGCGCTGGAAGCACAACGCCGCAGCGCGGTCGACGGCCGACCGGTCGTCTACTGGCGGTCGGGCTGCAAGTACTGCCTCCGACTGCGCATCCGGTTGGGCCGTAGCGCCCGCCAGTTGCATTGGGTCGACATCTGGCGTGACCCGGCTGGAGCGGCAGTGGTGAGGGCGGCCAACGACGGCAATGAGACCGTGCCGACTGTCTTCGTGGCGGGCCAGCCCAACGTCAACCCCGATCCGGAATGGGTGCGCGAACAGCTCGCCCGTTCCGCGTGATCGGGAGCGGTCCCGTTCCAGGTGAGCCCGTAGAGCAAGACTTGATGACGCCGTGAGCATGAACCGCACGCCGGATGCGGGGAATGGGATCCGCCGGGTCATCGCCCGGGGGCGGCCGCGTTCTCGCTGATCGGGTCCCAGAGCTGTTCGACTTCGACCCCACGCCGCGGCACCGGAGTTCGCGGGCAAGGAGTTCGGGCCGCCTGCTCCCTCCCGGACCAGGGGGAAGGAGCGTCGAATCGTTGGTGTCGTGTATCGGGACGCCGACCCACCTCGTAGAAGCACCGGGTCGTGCCGTCCACCTCTTCGCGCTATCGTCGGTTTTGAGGGACAGTCGCGACCGCTATGGCCTCCGTGTTGCAGGAGGGGCCGGTGCGGCACGGACTGTCCGTCCCGCCGTCGTCACCCGCTCTCCGGTGACGAAGGGAGCGACCCCATGAACGTCCACAGTCGGCGACGCACGCCGGCCCTCTTCTGCACGGCACTGATGATCACGGCCGGCCTGGCGGCAGCGCCCGGCGCAGCCGCGGCACAGGCAGCGGCCACGGCCCCGGAGCGACAGTGCACCATCCGTGACGGCTATCCGCCGGCCGCCCGTAACACCAGCATCGGCGGCACCCCCACGAAGTACAAGTACACCAACTCCCCGTACGTCGGCGGCCGGTACGACAGCTGCTCCCAGACCCTCAAGCTGTACTACGGCGGCTATGCCAGCCCTCGATGGGCCTACTACGAGGTTTCGTACACCTATCCGACAGGGCGCGAGTGGGACAGGTGGCAAGGGCGCATGGGAGAAAACCGCATCGTGACCTGGAACAGCCCCGAACGCGGCAGCTGGAACTTCAAGGTCCGCGCCTGCGCCCAGGCGATCGACGACGCCCAGGGGCGCAACTGCACCTCCTGGTCCCCACAGCTCTTCGTGTACACCGGCTCCGGCTGACAGGGTCGGGCCGCCCGGGCACCAGCCACGCATACCGAGCCTCTCCCCCGCCACCAGCCTGCGGTACCGCCACGCCTGCCGCTCGGACCTCCGCGCCCCTGAGCCACGCCGACGCGCAGCGCAGGCAGCCCCCGGGCAGATGGATCTCGCCCAGCGCGATGTCTGGTCTTCAGGTCGTTCGTCGGATCACCACGTCCCGCGACAGGTGATCACCGCCGATCAAGATCCACTTTCGTAACAGGCCCTAGCAGCCTTCGATGTCGTTGGCGCAGCCGTGGACGTCGGCGGGCTCGAGGGTCTTGAGGTTCCAGATGAGCAGGCCCTGGGGCTCGGTCTTGCCTGTCGTTGCCGGTGCGACGGTCACGGTGACAGGTGTCCCTGTGGGGAAGTCGACGCGGACGGCGTCGGTACCTGCGCAGGCAACGGCGAATTGTCTTCTCGTCGTGCCGCGGGTCACGAGGAGCGTCACGTTGGAAACTTCGTCGCTGTCGCACACGATGTCGAAGCGGTAGGGCTTGTCGCCGCCGGTCTCCAAGGTTTCGTTCAAGCCCGAAGCCACGTGCGGAGCACCCGATCCAATGAGGCGTGTAGGCGCGTCATCGTCCTTCAAGATCGCCTGAGCACTTCGCAGGGCGTCGTCGGGCTCCCATTCCGTTCCCGGTTCGTACGGTGGCGTTTCAGTGCTCGTGCACCCGGTGAGAGCAGCAGCAATGGCTAAGACCACAAGGGGCCTTGGTATCCGCATGAAGGCGTCCTCGGTTCGGGCCGTGGCGCGCCCCGCCCACTGGGGGCGGGGCCCACGGCTTCCAGTGGTTACGGCGATACAGTCCCGGTCCGCACACCTTCGCACACGGGTCATCCCCGGTCGGACTGCGCCTTGTTCCGTGGCTGGCTGCCCGCGCCGCTGCGGGTGGGGGCACGCGCTGGTACTCGCGGCTGATGCCGCCGGCCTGGGTATTGCCGTACATGGGGACTTCGCCGGACGACCGGGGCAGGCTCGCGCGCTCGGGTCGGACCCGGCGCCGGGGAGTCGGCTCGGCGACTGCGATCAGGCTTCCACCGCCCAGTCGGCGCTGGTTGACCCGTCGACCGTCCAGGGAAGGCCGGAAAGCACCGTGTCGGCTGAGCCGCTTATGGGGAGATACGAGCGGTCCGGCAACTGAGCGTAGTCAGGGAGTCACGTGGGGTGGAAACGCGAGTTCGATGAGACAGCGTTGGGGGAACTGCGGGAAGCACGCAAGCAGCTGGAGCGCCTGGACGACCCGACCGTGGGCCTGTCCGCGCTGCACGGCGAACTCTCACAGGCCCGCATGAAGATCCAGGAAGTCGTACAGAACGGCGTCACCGGGCTCCGCGAGGAGAACCGGGAACTGCGCCGCCGCCAGGACAAGATGATCGCCGACCTGCAGGAGAGCCGGGAGGAAACACGGGAGGAGATACAGCAGCTGCGTGAGCTCGCCGAGATCCTGCGCGGCCTCGCCGCAGAGCCGGCCACTGCCCCTCCCCAGCCGCCCCAGCCCGGGGAAGTCGCCCTGCCAGGGCCGGCCAGCGGCGCGGAGATCACGGGACCATCCCGGCAGACAGTGCCCGACCGTGAAGACCAGGGGGAGAGCATGCAGCACACCGAAGGCCACGATCCGCGGAAGGCGATCGGGAGCGAGGGGGCGGAAGCCGAGCTCAAGAACGCCATCGAGGCCGCCTATCGCGGTACGCCCGCCAGGCCCATACCCGCGCCCACCGCCGCCGGGCAGACCCCCCAGTCCCAGCCCGAGGACCCGAAGACCGCTCACGGCGTCCTGCTGCTGAAGGCGGCCGGCGTCGCCTCAGCCGAACTGGTCCTGCACCGCGACACCTGGGAATTCCTCTCCTCCCTCGCCGTCGACCACAGCCACTTCCGCACTCCGCCCGCCGTGGAGGACGTCAAGGAGGGCCGCATCCAGGCCGCTCTCTCCGGGCGCTCGCTCATCGCCGTGCTGATCGAGCTCTGGAACACCCGAACCACCGCCACCGTCCTGGAAGCCGACTGGGCGCTGGCCACCACCGCCTACAACCGGATCGCGGCCGGGCTCGCCGGCGCCACCGGCTCCGGGGAGACCATCCGCATCACCCTTGACGACGGACTGGGACACACCGGTATCGCCGAGGACTGACGCCCCACGGGAAGGCCCGCCCCGACGGGCCTTCCATCAGCCGCCGTTCGATCCCTCCCAGTGGCCGACGGACTTCACTGAATCGCGTCCGCTCGCCCCCGAGATCCCCGTACGGTCGTTTCACCGATGGCGACGGGCTGATGACGCCCAGTCAGGCAGTGGGAGAGGGTCCGAGGGATGGTCAATGCCCGTACGTACCTGTTGTGGCGGGACCTCGCGATGAGTGTGGACCTCCCCAAGGAAGCCCTCAAGACGGTGATCGAAGCCCTCTGCACCCCGGCGAGGAGCCCGCACGGCTTCGACCGACGGGACGAGCAGTGGCGGGAGGAGGCACTGCGGGCCGCGATGCCCGCGCTGCTGGCCCGTACGACGGCCAAACGGCTGCGGGCCCGGATCCTGCTGCACGCCGACCAGACGATGCTGGCCTCTCTGGCGGCTGCGGGCACGGTGACCACCGCCGACCTGCCCGGCATCCTGCGCACCTACCGGCCCTGGGCCGGGCTGATCATCGGCCTGGCACGGCACCCGCACCAGGTCGATGAAGCCATCGCTCTGCTGCCCCGCCTCGCCTGCGCCGAGATGGAGCAGGTCATCCGGGGCTGGGACCCCGATCGCCACACCCGCAGGGAAGGGGCCGCAGCGGCCCCGCCCGTTCCGCAGGCCCTGTTCGACGCCGTTCTGGAGGCCTCTCTCACTCCCCTCGCGGCGTTCCTGCTCCACCCGCAGCGCGAAGAGGGCTGGGAGGAGATGTCCTCCTACTTCAAGGACTGGTCGCTGGAGCTGGGCAGCCACGTCGGCTGGGCGATGCTGGCCAGGTGCCCCGAGCGGTGGGTGGAGCTCGTCGCAGACCCCACGCTCGGGGCGGCCGTCCAGCATCTGCTGCTGGACCGGGCCGAGACCCAGGCCCTCGAAGACGCCCGCGACCGCGCCGCCACCAGCTCCTACCTCGGCGACGAGGAGCCTCCGACCGACGAAGACCCGGCTCCCGCCCTCAGCGATGAGCTGCTGCTCGCCTGCCTCCCGGCTTTGTGCCTGCCCGAGCTGTCCGAGCTGCCCAACCCGACGGTGACCGCCCGCAGGACCCTGCACCACATCGCCGACCGGGTCCGCGACAACCCGCGCCTGGCCGAGCTCGCCACCGACCAGCTGCACGCGGCCGCCGACGCCCTCGTGCGCCGCGGCCGGCTGCTGAGCCGGCCCGAGAAGCAGGCCGACGACTACGAATCCGACGGCCGCGTCCTGCGTTTCGCCCAGGACCTGGCGCTCCTTGGCGCCAACCCCGACCACCTGGCCGGGGCATGCGTCCAGCTCGCCTCCCTGGATCAGCCGGCCGTCGTCTCTCCCGCGCCGAGCCGGGTTGTGATCCGCGTGGTCGGCGACGACACCGACCGGGACCGTCCTGCCGCCCTCCTGGAACGCCATTCCGAGCACCGCCGGGTCCAGGCACTGGCAGCCCTCGCTGCCAACCCGCACACCCCGCACGCCGCCGTCAGCGATGTTCTCACCGGCCTGCACCCCGCCGAGTTGGCCTGGATCGCCGAGAAGGCCGACGGACCCGACTGGTTCCTGCACGCGGCGGCAGCCGTCCCGGCCGAGGACGAGGAGGACGACGGTGTGCTGCGGCTGCTGACCGACGACGACCTCGACAAGCACCCCGACCCGGCGGCCGTCCTGCAGTCCTGGCTCGACTCCCCCGCGGTCGACGAGATCCTCTCCCGCTCCGAGGTCTACCGGACCGTCATCAAGTCCCGCCACCGCACGCTCGACCACCTGCTCCAGCTGCCGGCCGACGAGGTCCTCTCCCTCAACGAGCCCGAGATCTCGCTGCAGATCCTGCTGGACCGCTGCGGGCGCAGCAGCGAGCGGTGGGCGGCGCTCGCCGCCGCGATGACCTTCGAGTACAACGAGGAGAAGATCACCTTCGGCGCGCTCCTCGATTCCCTGGACGACACCCCCGCCCGGCCGGCACCCCGAGCAGGTCGATCAACTCCTGCCGTTGATCACTCGACAGCTGGGTGAACAGATGGGCGATGCGCTCGCTCCAGCACCTTCACGGCGTTGTCCGTGAGCCTCCGCAGGAAGTGGGCCAGAGCGTTCAAGAGGTTGGACGGCACGGTGGGTGGGGCCGGGCCTGGGCTTATGGCCGTGTGGGGGTGAGGATGGTGCAGATGTCGTCCGCGGCGCAGGCGGCGGGGTCGGTGGTGGTGGCGCGGGCCGCCAGGGTGCGTAGTACGTCGCGGGTGGCGGCGAGCTCGGCCATGCGCCGGTTGATGTCGTCCAGGTGCTCGTGAATGAGGCCGGTGACGTGGGTGCAGGGGGCGTGGCCGGCGTCACGCAGGGCGAGGACCGAGCGGATCTCGGCGAGGGTGAGGCCGGCCCGCTGGGCGTCGCGGACGAAGCCGAGCCGCGCCACCGTGTGCTCGGGGTAGTCGCGGTAGCCGCCGGGAGTACGCGGCGGCGCCGGCAGCAAGCCGCTGTCCTCGTAGAAGCGGAGGGTCTTGGTCGTCAGCCCGGTGCGGGCGGCGAGGTCGCCGATGCGCATACCTCCACAGTAGCCCTTGACCTTCCAGTGCACTGGAAGGTCAAGCCTCGGGGTGCAGAAGGCGAAGAGCGGTACGGAAGGTCCGGTCGGGATGAGGATCAGGGTGTTGGCGGTGGCCAGCTGCCCGAACGCGCAGCCCGCGCTGGAGCGGGTCACCACGGTGCTGGACGGACGAGAGGCGCAGGTCGAACTGGTCGAGGTGGCTGACGAGGCCGAGGCTGCCCGGCTGGGGATGTGCGGGTCGCCGACGATCCTGGTCGACGGCACCGACCCGTTCGCACAGCCCGGGGCGACACCGAGCCTGTCGTGCCGCCTGTACCGGGACGCCGGCGGCACCGTGTCCGGCGTCCCTGACGAGGCCGCCCTGCACCAGGCCCTCGCCGGGACCTCGGACTGCTGCACCCCCACGACGCCGGAGGCGCTGGAGGTGCTGAATGTGGTCGGCAGGGCCGGCCGCGGGCGCCGTGCCCCAGCCGAGCGCGGCCTGCGCGCGGTGCACCAGCAGGTCCTGCGCCACTTCGCAGCCACCGGAACCGCTCCCGGCGCGCGGACGCTTCAGCCGGTGGCGGCCGAGGCCGGACGGAACGCCACCGCAGTGCTCACCGAGCTTGCGGCGGAGGACTTCCTCACCCTGGACGAGGCCGGGAACATCCGTGCCGCGTACCCCTTCTCCGCCGCCCCCACCCGCCACAGGGTCCGCCTCGAAGGCGGTACGGAGGTGTGGTCGATGTGCGCCATCGACGCCCTGGGCGTTCCCGCGATGCTCGAGCAGGACGCCGTCATCTCCTCCACCGACCCGGTGACCGGCGACCCCATCACCGTGACCTTCACCGATGGCACCGTGCGGTGGGAACCGGCGAGCACGGTGGTCTTCGTCGGGCAGCGTCCCGGAGGCGGCCCCGCGGCCTCCGCCTGCTGCGACGCGCTGAACTTCTTCACCAACACCGACAACGCCCGCACCTGGACGGGCCGGCACCCAGACGTTCCCGGCCGCGTCGTCCACCAGCCGGAGGCCGAGCACATCGGCAGGCAGACCTTCGGCCCGCTCCTAGCCCCTTGAACACCCCGGGCGGCATCGAAGCGAGGGCCCAAGAAGGGGATTCCTCGGGGTGGTCCAGGTCAGAGCCGGCCGGCCGACCTGATGGTTCCCGGCGTTTCACTGGCCCGAGAGCGCTGATCGTGCGGTTGCGTGGAACTGCACGTACTCGATGGTCGCGCCGCCAGGGTGTCGCACGGTCAGGTTGCGGCCGGTCGGGACCTCGTTGGGGCCGTCGAGGACCTCCCCACCGTGTTGCTCGGTCATGCGCAGGACCTGGTCGATGGACTCCACGATCGTGGTGGCGTGCGTGCCGCGGTAGGGGGCGAGAGCTTCCTCCGAACCTGCCAGAAGCAGATAGCCGCCGACACTCGCGAGTTCCAGGTCGCGATAGGTGAACCGCAAGCGTGGCTGCTCGCCGGTGAGTTCGACGAAGGTCGGCAGCGCGACGTCCAGGTCGTCGACGTAGACGCGGGCGAGGGTGGCGAGCACTGGCACGCCCATCTCCTAGATCATTTCGATTTTCCCGAAACATCGAAGTGATCTGCATACTACGGCTATCACGTGGGCGAAGACGAGGAGGGCCAGTGGGACAGCTCGACCTTGAGGACTTGGACTTGGACCTGGCTGTGGTGCTGCACGCCTTGGGCGATCCGGTTCGGTTGGCACTGGTCCGCCGGATGGCCGAGGACGGCGAAAGTGCGTGCAGCCCTGACGGCGTGGACGCGCCCAGATCGACGCTGTCCAATCATTGGCGGATCCTGCGCGAAGCCGGAATCACCCAGACCCGCCGAGCGGGAAAGGCTCGCCTGATGACTCTGCGCCGCGCCGATCTCGATGCCCGCTTCCCGGGACTCCTCGCCGCTGTCTTGGCCGCCGGAGACCGAACTCACTGAGGAGTGGTCTGAAGCGTGATGCGAACGAACGCTCGGCGAACTCCACGGAGCCCAGAACATCCGACTGGTCGTCTGGGACCGGCTGTCGCGCCGGATGTGCACCAACATCCTGGTCACCGTGACCTCTCCGGACACGGCCACTACCACCACCTACTTCGCCACGTACCGGGTCGACGGCTACTCCGAGGGCATGGTGCCGCCCCGGACCCCGGCTCAAGTGGGGCATTACGAAGACACGTTCCGTACGTTGGACGGAACCTGGCTGCTCGCCACGCGGACCCTGTTCCTGTCCTTCGCCGGTCCCACGCAACGCCTCGACCACCCGGGCCGGTCGTGACCACGACCTGCTGAGCTCCAACCGGTCGGCCGCGCGCAAGCCGCCTGACCTACTTGCCGACCACGAGCGCTTCCTCCGTGGCGAGGGTGTCGGTTTCGGTCTCGCCGGCGATGGCGCACACGCAGGTGTCCTTGGCGGAACCGCGATCGTGCACTGTGCCCTTGGGGCAGGGCGCTGCCGCCGCTGCCAGGCCGGCCCGGGCGGCCGACACCGGACGACCGTCGAACCACACCCCCTGAGCGTTCGCAGCCGTAGCAGCCAGAGCCAGCGCGGGCGTCGACGCGGCGAGAACGAGCCGCCCCATCGATCGCCGCGACGGTACCGCAGCACCATCTCCACAAGGCCTTCCCGTCGGCCGGACCGACGGCTTCTCGGCATCAGGTACCTCTTCCGCGGTATGCCGCAGTAGCTCACCGCAACGTGAATGACGAATTTGCTCCCGTTCGTTCACGGTCAGCGCCTCGCTCGAACCCTGCGCCGCCGAACGGCGGACGCCCTGACGTAGGAGGCCCAGACCTGCTGTATCCCGCCGCCTCACCTTCTTCTGCTGCGGAGGCATCGCCGACACCAGAGCCTTCTGCACAGTCTCGAAGCCGACGTCTCACTTCCGCATGACAGCCCGCATCGACCTGCCGGCCATGGCACACCGCGGCGGCATGGACCAATCGAAAGTCACCCAGCTCCGAGAGGGAAACAGCCTTCTCCGTCTCAGACCTCAACCCTGGCTGTGGCGCCTGGCGACAGCTCCAGACTTTGCCCCCGGACAAAAGTCTGGGCATCACCGGCCCGGGCAAGAGACTCCGGAATGAGGCTCACCGCAGCCGTTGTCCAAGTCGGCCGGAGCGCAGCCCCACCCGGTCATGGCTGCCGAATCAGCGGGCTTGGGTGCGGCCAGCGAGACGGCCGGAGGAATGGGTGGCTGCTCAGAGGCCCCACGCTGAGGTTCCGGCGACGGCGGCTACGGGTGCCCCGATGTTGGCCTTGTGGGACCCGGAGCGGTTCAAAGCCCTCGTCGACTACGGCATCTGGAGGGTTCCCGGAGGACGTCGTCCATCCGATCCAGGCAGGTGGTCTCGTCCCGCTCAACGTCAGTCGAGGTGGTTCTTTCGGGACTCTGTGCTCAGGCTCCGGCGCGGGAGACGACCTGGGCCGCTTCGGGCCGCCCGGTCGGGAGCGGCGCTGACCTAACTCCCATCGGAGGGTGTCAGTGGCCGCTGGCAGGATGCGCCGTATGAACACAGCCACCGCAGCCGACTACGGCTGGATACGGTCCTCGTCCTCCCTGTTCATGTTCGCTCTGGAGGCCGGCTACACCATGACGCTGGTCCGGGGAGTTCTGCCCGAGGAGGTGTTCAGGCTGGCGCGCGCCGAGCCCGGCGAGGTGTGCCAGGGACTCCACGCACTGATCCAGCGGCACCTGGAGCTGCTGGACGAATCCGACGACTGGCCCGAGTCCTTCCTTACCGGAGCGTTCACGGTTCCGGGTCCGAGGCCCGACTGGACCGTGATCCTGGAGTTCGGTGGCGAGCTGGGCATGCGGTCCGGCTTCATGGAGCCCCTCTCGAACGGCACGCGGGCGGTCTCGCATTCCAGCAACGGCGGCAAGCCCATGGACTTCTTCCACTGGTACGAGAACGGGGAGTTGCGCACCACCTTCGAATGGCCCGGCGACAGGACCGGCAGGACGCCCGATGATCTGAACCCGCTGATGCGCGAGGTCGGCCTCGACCCCTCGGGCGACGAGGATCCGGAGGTCGACCGCAAGGCCGCAGTGCTCGCGCTGACCGAACGCCTCACCGGCGTACGGCTCACGGAGGACCTGCTGCGAGACGCCGAGTACCTTACGGCCGAGGTCCCCGAGGAGCCCAGCGAGGAGTGGCCGGCCGTCGTCGACATCACGAACACCTGCGGCGAGCAGACATACGTCGAGCGGCGCGAGGACCAGTTCTGACCTCAGGCGAGGGTGGCGGCCAGCCGTGTTCCAGTCGTGGCCCAGACCTCGGGGGCGCCATGGGTTCGTCGTGCAGCACCTCGATGCGTACCAGGGCTTCGGGATGGTCCGGCGCGTGGACGGTATCCGGCAGTCGGGCTCGCTCCTCGCTGTCCCAGAAGGACTCGCTGTCGGCGTAGTCCAGTCCGGCTGGGTCGATCAGGGCCAAGGCTTCCAGGTAGGCGGCCCGCTCGTACGAGTACGGGGTGTGCGGCCATAACCGGGGGAGGTCCGCCACGGCCCGGCGGCCGACGGTCCGAAACGGGCCGGCCGCCTCGCCGCGGTGTCGTTCCCGGGCCAGGTCCCAGCCAGCAGGTCGAGCAGCTCGCCGTCTGCGAGTCTGGTCAGATCGTGAAGGGTCCGGCCCGGGTCGGCTCGGTGGACCTCGATCCCGAAACGGGTCAACGGCTCGGTGAACGACGGCGACTCGGGCTCCTCCCCGATCCGGGCAAACTAGTGCCGTGTCAGTCAACGTTTGCCCTGTTGTGATGGGACGCGCCGCCCGGGGTCCTCCGCCGGATGACGGGCGGCGGTCACCGTGTGCGGGTCGCGGAACGAGTTCGCGTACGCGAGATCGATGATGACGAGGGCCGGCGGCTGCTGCGGATCATCCGCCGGGGCAGCGGATCGGTGGTGACTTGGCCGACGGCTTCGACTCGCTGCATCCGAAGTACAAGGGCGGGCGGCCGAAGACGTTCACGTTGCCCGAGCGGCGTGAGATCAAGAAGATCGCGAAGTCCAAGCCGGCCGAGCACGACCTGCCTTTCCCCACCTGGAGTCTGACCAATCTGGCGGACTTCCTGGTCACCGAGGGGGTGGTCGACGACATCAGCCACGAGGGCCTGCGCATCCTGCTCCGCGAGGAAGGCGTCTCCTTTCAACGCCTGAAGACCTGGAAGACCTCCCACGACCCCGACTACGCGACCAAGAAGGCAAGGGTCGAGCACCTCTACGCGATCGCCGACGGCGAGGTCATACCCGAGGAGGGCGAGCCCGAAGTCATCTTCTGCCTGCACGAGTTCGGCCCGCTCAACCTCATGCCGCACCCCGGCCGGCGGTGGTCCGAACGCGGCGGCAAGCACAAGAACCCCGACCGTGAGCCACGCCGAAGGCGCCGGGCCACCTACAACCGCTACTGCGGCGTGCGCCACCTCTTCGCCGCCCTGGACCTGGTCAAGGACAAGCTCTACGGCCACATCAAGCCGGTCAAGAAGCGCACTCAGTTCCTGAAGTTCTGCCGCTACCTGCGCACCCTCTACGCGCCGTCGATACGGATTGCGATCGTCTGTGACAACTTCTCCCCACACCTGACCCCGAGGACGTGCCAGCGCGTCGGCGACTGGGCCACCGCGAACAACGTCGAAATCGCCTACACGCCGACGAACTCCTCCTGGGTCAACCACATCGAGGCCCAGTTCACCGCCCTGCGCTACTTCACCCCCGACGGCACCGACCACGCCACCCACAAGGAACAGGGCAGCATGATCCGCCGCTACATCATCTGGCGGAACCGCCACGCCGACGACCGGCGCCTACGCGCCGTCGTCGGCAGGGCAAACGTCGCCTGAGGCTCAGCCGAGTTTCTTGCGCATCTTCACCGAGGTCGTCTCGTAGCCGAGCGACTCGTAAAGGCCACGTGCGCCGGTGTTGAACCCGGCGACGCTGAGACCCAGAGTATGAGCGCCCCGCGCCCGGGCGTATTCCTCGCCGAGGAGCATGGCCATTCGGCCAAGGCCCCGACCACGCTTGTCGGCGTCGATCGCAATGTCCCAGACCCACCAGGCACCGGCGTCGTCACTCCTGTCCGGTCCGATCCAGAGGTAGCCGACAGCTACCCCGGCATCGTCGACCACGTCGAAGACCGCGTGATCCGGGGTCGGTGTCCCGGACGGAAAGGAGTGCGCCATGGTCTCGTCCGCCTGCCGGTAGGCGTCCTCGGACGTCTGCCCCAGAGCAACGAGCTCCTTGGCGTACTCGGCTCGACAGCGTTCGAGCCAGGCGGGGAAGTGCTCGGCGTCCAGAGGACGGAGGGTCGCAGGCATTGGCCCAGCCTCCCACACCGCCGATGCCTGAGCGGTGTCACCCCCGCTCAGGCGTCACGGCCCATCAACAGGGCAAACGTTGACTGAAATGGCACTAGCAGTGCTCGTACGACGCCTCGGCCGTGCCCCCGTTGCAGCCGGCCTTCGACCGAGTCGAGGCCAGGGCCCCGGGCGCTTCCCGCAGTCGGAGCAGAACTGGAGGGCCTCGGGTGGCGACCCCATCCCACGCAGAGCTCGATTCTCAGGTACAAGAAGTCCGGCTGGAGCCTGCTGCTCAGCCCCATGGCCCAGTCGGAAATCACCCAGCTCCGAGAGGGAGACAGCCTGCTCTCTGTAGTCGTCTCGGACCTCAAACCTGGCTGAGGTGCCTGGCGTGGTCGCGAGCGAAGCCCCGCCCGGTCATGGCCGGGAGAATCAGCGACCTGCATGCGGTCAGTGAGACGACTAGAGAAACAAGTGGCTGCTCACCACCCCCACGATGAGGTTCCGACGACGGCGGCCAGAGTGTCGGAATGCCTGTGCCCTTGGGGACCCGAAGCGATTCAAGGCCGTCGTCGACTACGACACCTGGGAAGCCGAGCTTATGGAGGACGAGAACATCGTCCGTCACATGCGGGCAGGTAATCCCGTCCCGCTCAACCTCGGTGGAGATGGTGCTTTCGGTGCGTTGCTCCGCGCTGGCACTGTGAAGGCCGGACGGACGCCCACAACGAGCAGCGGCGGGCCCGCACCGGGCGCGGACCCGCCGCTGCTCGGCAGGATCTGCCATGAGTACGAGGAGCACCTCCGGGCCGAGGCGGTCGGCGAGGGCCTCCAAGCTCAGGCCGCCGACCGGCGCTTCCGTCCGCCACCCGCCCAGCGGCGCGGGCGGCCAGTAGGGCCAAGGCGCCGAGGCAGTCGGCGGCCGGCCTGCGCAGGGGCAAGCGGAGCCCGAGGAGCCCGGCTGCGTGCCCGGCGGGACGGCGTGTCAGACCATGGCGAGCCGGTCCACCAGCAGCTCCACCCTCCGCTCGGCGTCCTCCGGCGGCAGCCGTCCCGCACGGGTCAGGGTGGCCAGCCCGTGCAGGGCCGCCCAGAACACCTCGGTGAACAGTCCCGGGTGGACGCCGTCCCCGGCGACCTCGCCGAGGCTCTCCAGCAGGGCGGCGAAGGCGTCCTTCAGCGGCTCCGGGGTGTCCTCGTGCGCGAAGGCCAGGCCGCCGTCGAGCTCGAACATGGCGTCGTAGACCGCCGGGTTGCGTGCGGCGAACTCGAGGTAGGTGCGGGCGAGGGCAGTGACCCGGGTGCGAGGTCCGTCCGCGGCGGAGGTCGCGGCCCGCAGCGCCGCGGCCATCTCGGCGGCGCCCTCGAGGGCGACGGCGCCGATGATCTCGCGCTTGCCGCGGAAGTGGCTGTAGAGGACGGGCTGGCTGTATTCGATGCGCTCGGCGAGCCTGCGGGTGGTGACCGCGTCCCAGCCCTGCTGCTCGGCGAGTTCGCGGGCTGTCGCCACGATGAGGCGCTCGCGCTCCACCCGTTCGCGCTGCTTGCGTTCCTGTACCGACATGATTCGATCCTAGCACCGCTAGACAAGCGAGCGACAGCAGTACTAGCGTTGCCTCATCAGCTAGCAACGCTAGATTTCAGGAGGGGTCATCATGCTCAACGCACTCGAGGTGTTCACCACCGTGGTCGTCGGCGTGATGGTGGGGGTGGAGTTCTCCGTCGCCTTCGTCATCAACCCGATCCTCAACGCGCTCCCCGACGACAGCGGCCAACTCGGCCGCGCCCACGGGGGCCGGATGCTCGGCGCCGTCATGCCGGTCTGGTACATCACCTCGCTCATCCTCGTCGCGGTCTGGGCCATCGCCGGATGGCACCACCACGGCACCAGCCTCGTCGTCACCGCCGGCGCGCTGCTGATCCTCAGCGTGATCATGTCGGTCCTGCTGCTCGTCCCGATCAACAACCGGAGCAAGACGTGGACTCCTGACAACCGGCCCGCCGACTGGAAGCAGCAGATGAACCGCTGGGACCGCCTCCACTACGTCCGCGTCGCCGTCATCATCGCCGCCTTCGCCCTGCTGGTCGCCGCCCTCGTCTGACCCCGCGGGCCGACACCGCGCACGCGGCGCACAGCCGCGCGGAGCCCGCAACTGCGATCCCGACAAGCTACGCCCCTCGATGACCTGCACGGCTCTCGGCTCTGGTTCGGGTGAGGTCTTTGATCCAGATCACCGAGGCGGCACGCAGGTGAAGCCCGGCGAGGTGGCGTTCCGGGGTCCTGTCGTAGCGGGTCGCGATGCCCCGCCACGCCTTGAGCTCGTCGATCAGGCGCTCGACGGTGTTCCTCTCCTTGTAGAGCTCGGCGTCGTGGTCGCTACCGGGCGGCCATCACCACCGTGAGCCCTCCCGCCAGCCTGGCCAGGCCCGACCGTCACGACAACCAACACGCCTAGCCGTAACGGATATCTCGACCACAGCACCCGGACCATCAGACGACATGACAGCTCGGCGCGGCCTTGAAGCGGGCGGCACGAATCCAGAGGCACGCCTTGGGCCCGATGCCGCGGGGGCTCTGCCGGGAGCGGGCGGTGCGGGGCCGGGAGTGTTTGTGGCGGTCGCGCCGGCTATGCCCTGGATGTCGTCGAGCGACACCCGGGATCGCGTGAGGCCGGATCGAGCGCTTACGATCTTGGGCGGCGCAGCACGACCCTGGGGAGGGACTCTTTTGACCGGGCACTGGACCACACAGCCAGACTCCGGGCGATCCGAGGCTGCGGGCCTCTTCGCCCCACAGGAAGTCTTTCCCGGCATGGAGTTGGGCGCGGAGGGCATCCGTCAGCGGTTGGTGATCGTCCAGAAGAAGTTGAACCGTGGCCTCGCCGGCCTCCGGGTGCACGACGAGACCGTCGCCCGCGTGCCGAAGTCCGATGTGCTGGAGCTTGACCGGGTGAGGTTCGAGGTCGCCCTCCTGCGCGATGTCGAGACGCTCGGGATCCTGCTCAACCAGCTCGTTGGCGCCGCTCGTGAGTCCCTCGGAGACCTCACGTCGCTGGACCTGCGGTCGGTGCGCCGCAAGGAGGAGGCCGAGCGGCTGCTCCTCGCGTTGGACGGCCCGGCCTTCGAGGATTCGCCGCTGTGGGACATGACGAAGGAATTCGCCGCCACGTTCACGTACGCGTCCGACCCCTTGCTGAGGGCCGGGGGAGGTCGTTTCTTTGGTCCGACGGCTCTTTTCATCCAGCAGTACGCCCAGCATGCGGGGCTTGTTCGGGTTCTTCACCGGGAACTGCGGAGCCGGTGGCATTCGCTGTGGCAGGTGGTGAAGGAAGCCCTGGACGGGTCGGTCCTGGACGAGCCGGCGGGGCTTCCGATGGACCAGGTCGACACCCTGCACCACCAGGCGTTCGAGCAGCTCATCGCGGATCTCCTGGACCGCGACGGGTATCGGATCGTGCGGTCCGGCGGCGGTTCCGGTGACCAGGGGGTCGATGTCCTCGCTGTCGACCCGCTCGGCAACCACCTCGCCGTCCAGTGCAAGCACTTCGCCGCGGGCAACGGGCGCGTCGGGCAGCCGGTCGTGCAGCACCTCGTGGGCGGAGCCCATCCTCCCCGGACCTTGCCCATCGTCGTAACGAACGGCCAGTTCGTCGGCGGCGCGAAGGTGTGGGCCATGGAGAGCGACAGGGCCCGGCTGATCGACCGGCAGGCGCTCAAGCTGTGGAGCGAGGACGGGGAGACGCTGGGCGTCGTCATGCGAGCCGCGGGTACGGCGTAGGCACGGCATAGGCACGGCATAGGCAACCTCCCGCCGCGCGCCTGAAGGGTCCGGATACCTGTCCAGCCGTCCGTTCGGGGCCCTCGGCGACACCTGCGCGGCTGCGGCGCAAGGTCTGATCCACATCTGTTCACACCTTTTGCCCAATAATTCCGAAGGCGGTTCGGCATGTTCGCAGTGATCTATCGATGGCGGTTGCAGCAGGGGAAGGAGGAGCAGTTCGGGGCTGCCTGGCACCGCATGACCGACGCCATCCACCGAAGCTGCGGCAGCTACGGGTCACGGCTGCACCAGGCCGACGACGGCACCTGGCTGGCCTACGCGCGTTGGCCCGACGCCGCCACCCGGGAGCGGTGTCAGGGAGCCGACCCCGAGGCGCTCGAACTGATGCGCGCGTCGATCGCGGAGTCCTTCCCGGAAATCCGCTGTGCGATAGTCGACGATCTGCTGGCGGAGCCCGGTCGCTGACCTGCGCGGTAACTGCCCGAGCGGGGCCGGCTTCTGGAGAACCCGTCCCCGCTCATGCGTTTGGAGGAGAAGCTCACGCCCTTGTATGACGTGGTGCTTCAGCTCGCGCCGACCGCGTACCGGTACGACAGCTGGATGATCTTCCAGACCGTCTCCAACTCCGCTGCGGTCCTGGGCCCGTAGACGAGGGTCACCGACTGGACCGGGTGGTGCACGCCCCAGCCCGCGGCGATGACCTCGTCCTCGGCCTCCGGCGGGAGGGTGAGGTGGAGCGAGCCGTCGTGGTGGGGATGGATGTGGGCCCACTCCCTACCGCTCTGGAAGGCCTCGGCGGGGCCCGTGCCGATGCCCTCGGGCAGGAAGAGCGCGCGGGCGTGCGGGACCGAGACGCGCGTGGGGGCCATGTATACGTAGGGCAACGCGCGCATCCGTTCCCACAGTTCTTCCTGCAGCATGATCGGGGAGATCTGGGAGCCCTGACCGTGCGGGGCCGGGCCGAAGACATACGGGGCTGCGCCGCTGCGGGGAGTCAGGGTGAGCATGGTGCTCCTTTCCGGCCGGTGAGCCGGCCGAGGCGTGAATGGTCAACGGAGTTGAAGCATGCGCGCTTCAGGCGTTCGCCTCGGTGGAGAGCTGGTCGAGGATGCGGCGGAGTCCGGTGGCCACCTCGGTGTCGTCAGCGGGGTGGGTGGTGGCGAAGCGGGGTCAGGGATGCGGGGACGGAGAGCAGTGCCTGTTCGAGGACGGTGCCGCCGGCGATGCCGACGGACTTGCGGGCCTCCTCCTGGGCCCAGACTCCTCCGTAGCTGCCGAAGGCGGTGCCGATGACGGCGACCGGCTTGCCGGTGATCGCGCCGGTCCCGTACGGGCGGGAGATCCAGTCGATCGCGTTCTTCAGGACAGCGGGGATGGTGCCGTTGTACTCGGGTGAGACGAGCAGGAGCGCGTCCGCCCGGGACACCGCCTCCCGCAGTACCGTCGCCGATTCGGGGACGGCGCCCTCGACGTCGATGTCCTCGTTGTAGAAGGGGATCTCGGCGAGGCCCCGTGGATCTCGACGGAGACGTGCCCGGGCGCGTGCTTGACGGCCGCTTCGGCGCTGGCCGCCATCGGACCGGACGCCTCGGTGGCCGAGGAAGTCGCCCGGGCGGCGGACCGCGCCCGGGACCGTGCCGCCCCGGCCATCGCCTGCGACCTCTACCAGCGCGCCGCGGCTCTCACCACGTCGCTGCCGGACCGCGGACGCCAGCTGCGCCGTGCGGCCGCCGCGGCGGTGGCCGCGGGGGACCTGCCCCTGGCCGGCACCCTGGCCGAACAGGCCGGCCCGCTCGCCACCACCGGAGCGGAACGGGCAGCCCTCGCCGAGGTCCGCGCCGCTGTGGAGTTCGAGCGCGGCGATCAAGCCGTCGCGGCGCGTCTCCTGGTCGCCGGCGCTCCGGAAGCCGATCCCGGGCCGTCAGCGTCGATGCTGCGCACCGCGGCGACGTACGCGTGGTTCCCGGGAGACGCCGATTCGGTGCGCGCCTGCGCGGAACTCCTCCCGGGCGACCACACCGTCCGGGGCATGGCCAGGCTGGTGGACGGCGACCATCCGGCCGGTCTCGCCGCGCTCACCGCGGCCGCCGCCGAGGGCGGACCGGGCATGCGCCCGGTCTACGCCGCGGCCCTGCTCGGTGATGACGACCGGGTGGAGGAACTGGTCACCGCCGAAGTGGCCCGCAGGCGCCGGGCCGGCCTGGTGGGCGGACTCCCGGAGGCGCTGCAGATGCCGGCCCGGCTGCAAGTGCTCCAGGGCCGGCACCGCGATGCGGAGGCGTCGGCGGCCGAGGCCAGGGCCGTGGCCGAGGACTGTGGCATGCCGCAGCGCATCGGCCATCTGGACGTGGCCCTCGCCCGGATGGCCGCGATCGAGGGAGACCCGGAGCGCTGCCGGCCGGTGGCCGGGGGGGGACCGTCGACGGCGGGATCTCGGTGGCCTGCCTGCTCGGCCTGCTCGACCTGGGCCTGGGCCGCTACGAGGACGCACTGGTGCGCCTGGAGTCGGCGTGGACCCGCCCCGGCCACTACATGACAGCTCTGGTGGCCGCGACCGGCGACCTGGTCGAGGCCGCGGTGCGACTCGGCGTCCCTGAGCGGGGCCGACTCCCGTGGCAGCGCCTCGTGTCCTGGGCGGAGGCCGGGGGTCAGCCCTGGGCCCGGGCCATCGCGCCGTCTCGACCGCCCGCGCGCTTGCCGACCGCCTGACTCCGCAGGAGTTGCAGGTGGTCCGGCTGGCGGCCGAGGGCCGCAGCAGCCGCGAGGTCGCCGCGCTGCTCTTCCTGAGCCGGCGCACGGTCGAGCACCACCTCTTCAAGGCCTACCCCAAGCTCGGCATCCGCTCGCGCACCAAACTCGCCCGCCTCGACCTGGACTGACCGAGCTGCGGCGTCGGGCCGGTGGGCGCGGCAGCACGCCGGGACGGCCAGGCCCAGAAGGGACCACCTCGGCCCAGGGGATCCCGCGAGCCGCCAGTCCCGCGGCGTCCGGCGGTCGTACTGTCGAAGCCGTCACCGAGGAGGACTCCTGATGCGCAGCGTGACCTATTCGATGGGCGTCTCACTTGACGGCTACATCGTCGGGCCGGACGGCGACTTCGACTGGACGGATCCCGACGAGGAGCTCTTGCGCTTCGTCACCGACGAGATTCGAGGGGTCGACGTCTACGTGTTGGGACGGCGCCTGTACGAGACGATGCTGTACTGGGAGACCGCCGACCAGGATCCATCGCTCGACGACTCGATGCTGGAGTGGGCCGCGGTCTGGAATCCGCTCCCCAAGGTGGTGTTCTCCACCACTCTGTCCGCGGTCCAGGGCAATGCCCGCCTGGCTTCCGGCGGCCTGACGGAGGAGATCGAACGGTTGCGGGCCGAGCCGGGCGCGGGCGACATCGCGATCGGCGGCGCGACTCTCGCCGCCGAGGCGGCCGCGTTGGGTCTGATCGACGAGTACCGGGCCAGGGTCTACCCGGTGCTGGTCGGCGGCGGCATTCCGTTCTTTCCCCACCGCGAGCGCCGGGTGTATCTCGAACTCCTCGAGACCCGCACCTTCAGCTCAGGGGTCGTCTACCTCCACTACCGCGTGGCGCGCTAGACGAGTAGCCGCGGGCCGCCGATCCCGGAGGGCTCGGCATGCCAGGGGTCCGGTAGCCTGGCGGGGCTTGGCCGGGGGGACCAAGGTGCTTCGGCTTTCCCCGGATCGACCACACACGGGGAACCGAACACACATGTCTGCTGCCTTCTTCCGGCGTTCGGCGTGGGCGGCGGCGGCCGTTCTGGCGCTCGCCACGCTGTCCGCCTGCTCCGGCGAGTCCACCTGCAAGATGCCCGAGGGCGTCAAGACCTGTCTGACGGCGGCGGAGGTCAAGGAACTGGACACCGTGCGCGCCGCCGGCCAGGCCCTGCTGGACTCCCCCGGCACGACGTCCGAGGTGCTGTTCACCCCGCCGAAGGACCTCAGCGGCGGCGTCCCGAGCCCGATCCCCGGCACCGGCCGGTACCGGGGGGACGCGGCGGAGGCCGCCGTGGGCGGGTCGTACGAGATGCAGTTCACCGAGGACGGGCACACCGACGCCGCCCGCTACGCCGGCGGGCAGACGTACGTCCGGTACTGGAGGGCCGTCGACCAGACGGGCAAGCCGGCCTGGGTGGCCATGTCGCAGGGGCAGCTCGCGAAGAGGGGCGACGAGATGGGCGTCGTGGCCTGGCGGGCGCGCGCCGCGAACCCGCTGATGACCGCACGGCTGCTGGCGGCCTTCACCCCCGGCCCCCTCGACACCCTCACCAGCTCCGGGGCCGACGGGCGCGAACTGCACCTCTCCATCAGCTCCATGGGCATGTCCTCGGCCAGCCACGACATGCTGACCTCCGCCTTCCCCGACCACAGCCCGAACGAGGTCAACGTCGACCTACGGCTGGACGAGCAGAAGCGGATCACCTGGTTCGAGGTGACCATGAAACTCACGCACATCGGCGGCTCGGGCGCCCAGCTGCGGGTCATGCACACCTTCAAGCCCGCCGGCGCCCCCGTCACCCTGGGGCCCCCGGAGGGCCTGCTCAACCCGCCGAAGGCGGCCCCGACGGGGAGCTGACCGAGCCCGACGCAGGCGGGTCTTCAGGCGATCGCCGAAGCGGTCACCGCCGCGATGCGCTGAGGGGCCGCGCGGCGGTAGCCGCGCGGCCCACTCGGTCAGGAGCGCGGCGACACCAGCGCGACGGCCTCGATCTCCACCAGCTGGTCGGCGAACGCCAGGTCGGAGACGCCGAGGATGGTGTCGGTCGTGCGGTGGTTGCCGACGTACTCCTTGTGCAACCGCGCGGCCGTGTCGAAGTTCTTGCGCAGGTCCTTGGTGTAGATCTTCATGCTGATGATCTGGCTGCGCGGGATCCGGTAGTGCGCGAGCACCTTGTCCATGTTGTCGAACGACGTGCGGACCTGCTTCTCGAAGTCGCCGACGCCCACCAGGTTCCCGGCCGCGTCATGCGACAGCTGCCCCGAGATGTAGACCGTGTCCCCGGCCCTGATGGCCTGCGAGTAGCCGTAGGACCCCTCCCACGGCACCCCGAACCCGAAGTGGTCCCAGCCGCGGCGCGCCTGGTCCTGCGCGCTGGCTCCCTGCGGTCCCGCAACGGTGATCATCGTGGCCACCAACGCAGCCACTACAGCGGCGATGCCGAACCTGCGCCCTGACTTGGTCATTCCCGTTGTCCCTTCGTTGCCAGTGGAGCCTCGAGCCATGACGCTGCCAGAGCACGAGCGAGAACTCCTCGAACGGGAATCGATTGGCCATCGAATCGCTTGCCTGAATTCTGTGCGCACGGCTGTTCCACCACCCGAAGGTGCATTCACCGACGGGCCCGACCTCAGCGGCTCACCACGGTCTCGCGCTCCATGTGCGTCAGCTTCTCGGGGTTGCGCACGGTGTAGAGCCCGGTGATGAGACCGTCGTCGATCCGCATGGCCACGACCATGTCGATCTCCCCGTCGATCCGCATGATCAGAGCCGGGTGGCCGTTGACCTGTGTCGGCTCCACCGTCACCTGGGGGCCGAACACCGCGACGCCGGCGGCCAGCGCGCGGGCCACCTTGTCGGCTCCCACGACGGGCCGCGGCATGGCCTGCTTGATGCCGCCGCCGTCGCCCAGGGCGACGACGTCCGGCGCGAGGAGGTCGAGCAGGCCCTGCAGATCGCCCGTCTCCAGCGCCCGTTGGAAGGCCCCGAGCGCGGCCCGGGTCGCGGCCGCGGAAACGACACCGCGGGGTCGGCGCGCGGCGACGTGCGACCGGGCCCGATGGGCGATCTGGCGGACCGCGGCCGGCGTCTTGTCGACGGCCTCCGCGATCTCGTCGTACCGGAGGTCGAACACCTCGCGCAGGACGAACACCGCCCGCTCGATCGGCGCGAGCGTCTCGAGGACCAGCATCATCGCCATCGACATGCTCTCGGCCAGCTCGATGTCCTCAGCCACGTCCGGCACGGTGAGCAGCGGCTCGGGCAGCCAGGGGCCCACGTACGACTCCTTGCGCCGGCCCAGCGCACGCAGCCGGGCGAGCGCCTGCCGGGTGGTGATCCGGACCAGGTACGCGCGCTGCTCCCGGACCGTGTCGAGATCGACGCGAACCCAGCGCAGCCATGTCTCCTGGAGGACGTCCTCCGCGTCCACCGCCGAGCCGAGCATCTCGTAGGCAACGGTGAAGAGCAGGTTGCGGTGGGCGACGAACGCCTCGGTGGCGGGGTCGGGGCGTCGGCCGTCGTCGTCGCTCATGCCGGTGTCTCCTTGATTCTTCGCTCTCGGCTGGGTCATTCACAGGACACCGGACGCCGTCGTTCTGTGACGCCTGCCTCCTGTGACGCGCGACACGCCAGGCGTCGGTCCGCACCGCCACACCGGCTCAGGGAATGATCAGGACCTTGCCCCGGGTCCGGCCGGCTTCGCTGAGGAGGTGGACCTCCGCGAGGTCGGTGAGCGGGCGTGACTCGCTGATGTCGACGGTGACCACGCCCGCGTCGACGAGTTCCACGAGCGCCGCCAGATGCGCCGCATCGTTGCGGGCGACCATGTGCATCGCGGTCACCCCTGCGCCGGCGGGCGGCTCGACCGGGGTCGCGATGGAGACGATCCGCCCGCCCGGCCGCACCGAAGACGCCAGAGCCGCGGCGTCCGGCGGGCTCAGCGGGACCAGATTGAGCAGGGTGTCCACCTGACCGTCCAGAGCGGCACCGACCGGGCGGGCGGTGTAGTCGACCACTCGGTCCGCCCCGTGCCGCCGGACCAGTGCTGCGCTGCGAGCGCTGGCCGTGGCCGTCACCGTCGCGCCGGCGTGCTTGGCGAGCTGGGTCACGAAGCCGCCTACGCCTCCACCTGCGCCGTTGACCAGTACCCGTTGGCCGGTGGTCACCAGCCCGTGCTCGAAGACCGCCTGCCATGCCGTCAGGCCGGCCACGGGAAGAGCCGCGGCGTCCGCGAGGGGGATGGAGGCCGGCGCCGCGACCAGGGTGGCGGCGGGGGCCCGTACGTACTCGGCGGCCCCGCCCGCGCTGTCCAGCCGCCCGATGACCCTGTCGCCGACAGCGAACCCCTCTGCGCCCGGGGCGATCCCGGTCACCGTGCCGGCGACGTCCCATCCGAGGGTGTACGGGAACTCCAAGGGGAAGAACGTCCGCAGCAGTCCGGCACGCAACGCGGCCTCGGTGGGATTGAACGAGGTCGCTGCGACACGGATGAGCACCTCGCCGAAGGCGGGCTGAGGGAGCGGAACGTCGTCGTAGCGGATCACGGATGCATCGCCGTACTCGTGGATACGTGCTGTCTTCATCGTCATGCCGCGAATCTACGATCGCGTGCGGAGACGATCCATGCGCCAGAGTGCCCAGTTCATACGCATCCGTCTCGCGTGCGTACTCTCACGGCATGGATGTACTCAGCGACGTGCTCGCGGTGACGCGGACCGGTCGGCCCCTGTCGGCTCATGTGCGGTGGCACGCCCCCTGGGCGCAGGAGTTCGCCTCCGTACCGGGCTCGGCCGGCTTCCAGGTGGTCCTGCAGGGTTCCTGCTGGCTGCTGTCCCCGGACGGGGAGCCCGTGCGGCTGGGCGCGGGGGACGTGGTGTTCCTGCCGCACGGCAGCGGGCTCACCCTCGCCGACAGCCCCCACACGCCGGTGGCGGCCCCCGCGTGCGGCCCCGGTGACCCCGCGCTGTCCGCTCCCTACGCGTCGGACTCCGTGGACCGGAGCGGAGACGGGGGGCCGGTCACCGTGGTGCTCTGCGGGGCGTACCAGCTGGACCCGGCTCGTACTCACCCGCTTCTGCTGGCCTTGCCCGACCTGATCCACTTGCCGGCCCACGGCTTGCGCCGTCCGGAGTTGCGCTCGGCCGTCGAGTTGCTGGCCGCGGAGGTGGCCGAGCCGCGCCTGGGCACGGACGCGGTCGTCCCGGCCCTGCTGGACACGCTGCTGCTGTACATCCTGCGGGTCTGGTTCAGCGAACAGGCTTCCCAGGGCTCTGCGACGGGCTGGGCCGCCGCCCTGAACGACCCGCCGGTCGCTGCCGCCCTGCACGTGATCCACCGGAACCCCGCCGCTCCTTGGACGGTGGCGAAACTCGCCGACGAAGCAGGGCTTTCCCGGGCGACGTTCGCCAGGCGCTTCCGGGAGCTGACCGGTCAACCGCCCCTCGGCTACCTGACCTGGTGGCGGATGACCACCGCGGCACGCCTGCTGCGGAGTTCGGACGCGCCGTTGAGATCCATCGCCGAGCAGGTCGGCTACGCGGCCGAGTTCGCCTTCGCCAACGCGTTCAAGCGCATGTACGGGGTGGCCCCGGGTGCCTATCGCCGGCTCTGCCCGGTGGACAGGAACTGCCGGAACACCCGTGTGGAGCGCGGGTTCTCGCTGCACTGCCACACGCCGTGCGGGCAGTAGTCGGTGATGCTGTGGTAGAGCGGCCTGTGCTCGGCGATCCATTCCAGCATGCGCCCCATGTACTCGGGGTTGTCGCCGTGGCGGAACAGCCCCCACTCGGGGTACGAGATCCGCTTGCCGTGCGCCTTCGCGAAGTCGACGTGCTGCTGGAGTCCGTAGGGCTGGGTGACCTGCTCGTCGAAGGTGCGGCCGGGCTCCTGGTCGTAGGAGTCCATGCCGATGATGTCGACCACGTCGTCGCCGGGGTAGCACCTGGTCCAGGGGATCGCGTCACTGCCACGGTTGGGGGCGAAGTCGAAGCGGAACCGCTGTCCCTCCACCGAGCGCATGGCGGCCACGATGCGCCGCCAGTACCGCTTCCAGTTCTCGGGGTCGGGCCCGCATCGGTGGGTGTAGTTGAAGCCGTTCATCTCCCAGCCGAGCACGATGACCGTGTCCGGCACCCCGAGGGCGACCAGGCGCCTGGCCAGGCGTCGGAAGTGGTGGTCGTACTCCCCCTGCGCGCCGGAGCGGATCAGCTCGGCGACCCGGTCGTCGGGGACGTCGGCCTCGTTGCGCTCCAGCATGGGCACGTTCAGGACGAACAGGCGATCGGCTCGCGCCCTGCGCCACCGTGCCCAGCTGTCCAAGGAATCGGGTGCCCCCTCGATGTTCGACCAGGTGTCGCCGGGCAGGTAGGTGTGCCCGGCGCGCAGCTCGGCGCCTCCGAGCCAGCGTGAGAGTTCGTGCATCCTCTCGACGCCGGGCGTGCCGTAGTGGAGATAGGCGCCCACTGCGACCTCGGTCCTGGGTCTACTGCCGGATGCCGCTTGCGGCGGCGTGGCGGGGGCTCCCCCGGGGGCGAGCAGGGCGACGATGACCGTACTTACGCAGGCGCCCGCCAGCCAGCGGCCTCGATGGGACATGGCGTCTCCACACTTCGCGAACCGATGTGTCTGGCAACGACGTTAGACATCTCATCCGACTCATTGCCTGTCCGGTGTCCCGATGCTGGGCCATTCGCACCAGCCGGCCGCCTTCGGCTGGCCCGACCAGGTGACAGCCGACGCCCTCCTCCGCACGTCGGTGGCCGACACGCCGGCCGGTGTGCTGGGGCACGGCCCGGGCCGGGCCACCCGCCTGGCGGGTGGGATGTCAGTGGGTGGCTCTAGCGTTGCGGCATGATCTGGAACGCCGTTCAGGACGACCTTCCGTCCGTGCCCCGCGTGCGGCGGCTCGTCCCCGCGCCTGCGGGGCTTGCCGGGACCGTCGAGCTCACGGCGGCTCATCTCGATGCCCGCGCACACACCGTGACGGAGTTCGAGCGCTCCCTCGACGGGCTCGTACGGCAGGCGCACCTCGGCCGTCACGCGCTCGTGGCGGCCCTGTCCACCGCGCTGGGGGACCGCTACGGCGAGGAGGAGATCGAGGCGCACCGGCTCGGCGGGGTGGACGTCGTGGTGGCCACGCTGTTGTGGCGGGTGCCCGGCTACAGCCTGAGGCCCGAGTACGTGCGGCGGCACCGGGGGCACGAGGAGTGTGCGCAGGGCGGGCTGGAGCTGGTGGTGGCGGCGCGGGTGCGCGAGATCGGGTACGCGCTGCTGTCCGGCGACCTCCTGCCGTTCCTGCTGGCCACGCCGACCTGGGAGACGGGCGCACTGGAGGCGGGCGAGCTGGTCGGGCGGCTCGCGGAGTACCGGAGGCTGGGCGCCCGGCCCGGGCCCGCCGACTTCGGGCAGGCGCTGCTGCGCGTACGCCGCGACGATCCGGTGGCCGCCGAGGCGGCGGCCCGGCTCGGGACCCCCGAGGGGGAGCGGCTCGCCGCCTGGCTCGGCCCGGAGGGGGAACCGGGAACCGCACGGCGCCGGGTGGTCGAGCCCGGTCCGTCGGCGCACCGGGCCTGGGCACGGGCCGGTGCCGCTATCCCGCAGGTCGCCTTCGTCAGCGGTGAACGGTCCGTACTGCGGCGGGAGTTCCCGGAGGCCTTCCACTGGCTGGGTCACCCGCACGAGGGATTCACCCAGTGCTACCACTGGCACGAAGGGCATGCCGTACGGGCGGCGGTGCTGCCCGAGGACCGGGACGCCCAGGCCGCGTGGCTGCTCCCGGCGGTGACGCTGGCCGCGACGGCCGGGGACCACGGCGGCTCCTGGATGCTGCCGCGCCTCGCCCGGCTGGGCGGGTTCGCGGGACCCGCGCTGCACGCCGCCGTGGCGGCCGGGCTGGGTGGGCGGTACCCGGAGAGCCGGCGTCCGGCGGTGGAGGCCCTGCTGGTGCTGGCCGCCCGGGGCGAGCTCGACGCCCCGCTGCTCGGACGCGAGCTGGCCGCGATGGTGGCGCTGGGCACGGTCAAGCCCAACCGGCTCGCGGACGCGGCCCGGGCGGCCGTGGCCGCGGGCGCGTACGCCACCCTGTGGGCCGTCCTCGCCGAGGTGCTGCCGGCCCTCCTGCCCTCCGCGCGGGGAGCGGGCGAGATACTCGCCGTCGCCGCCGAGTGCGTGGAGCGGTGCGGGGCGACGGGACCGGTCCCGGAGGGGGTGGCGGCCGTCGCGGCCCGCCCCGGGTCCTCCCGGCTGGTGGCCCAGGCCCGCCGCCTGAGCTGCGCCCTCGCCGGCGACCGACCGTCCGGTGCCGGGCACGGCGGACAGTAGCCGCCGGAGTGGGCGGCCTCGGCCTTGACTGCGTCCGGGCGTCAGGCAGGCGGGGCCGGAGGTTCAGAAGCCGGGCAGTGCGCCGACGAGGCGGTTCCACAGGGAGCGGGTCGCACCGAAACCGGTCTCGTGCACCCAGACGTGGGTGCACGCCGGGCACTGGAGGTGGAGCAGGCTGCCGGTGTTGGTCAGCAGGTAGCGCCAGTGCGTGGAGCAGGTCCGCCCCTGCTCGCAGGGGTCGCAGTCCTGTGCGTCCTCGCATTCGGGGCAGGCCACCCAGGCACGGCGCCCGGGGTCGGCCTGCGGGTCAAGCGGCAGCACGGCCGTCACCCCTCGCGGGCAGCACACCGGCCGCGACCAGGTCGTCGTAGAGGCGCTGCTGCTGCGCGTCGAGTCCGGAGTACAGCAGGTCGTACGCGGCCTCCTCGCCGAGCAGCACCTCGACGGGATTCCAGTCCGGGCCGAGGGCGGCCATGACCTGGGCGCGCCGGAGCACCTCCTGTGAGGTGAGGTCGACCGTGAAGTCGGTCAGCGCGGACGCGTCGGGGGAAGGCGTCGGGTCGTGGGGAGCCATGCCATTGAAGTTAGGTAACCCTTCCTTTCCGGGTCAAGGGAGGGTGGGCGGAGTCACAGGACGGACCGGTTGTCGGCGGGACCCGTTTCCTGACGGTCGCCGGAATGTCGGTGGGACGTAGAAGCAGCCCGCACCTAGTGCTGTGGCCGGAAAGGTTTGCCGGGGCGCGGCGTCCGGTGCGGTGCATCGCAAGGCGGAGGGCCGCGGCTCGTACTGGACGTACTTGCGCGGTCCGACAACGCAGTGAGGTGCCGTGCCGGGCGTGGCGACCCGGTGAACCTTGCCGGTCACAGCACTAGCAGTTTTCGCTGATCACGCTCTCCAGATCCGAGAGTGATGCACGCTCTTCCTCGATCTTCTTCGTGAGGACTTCCAGCGTCTGCTTGAGGGCACCGATCTGCTGCTCGTCCGGATCAGGCTGCGCCTCCAGCTCCGCGATCCTGCGCGAAACCTCGTCCGCGTGCTTCTCGGTGGCACGGATGCTCGCCTTGAGCTCCTTCGCGAGGCGCTTCATCAGCTCGCACCCGGATTCCCCGGCCGTCGGTGAGTTCACGTCAGCACTCCTTCGTCATGGCGCCCCGTCGTCGGCACCTCACGCGGCCAGCTTCAAGGCCCCGACCTGCCCGCACACGGCGAAGTAGCCCATGTGGACCATGATCCGCCGGACACCCGCAGCCGGTGTCCTGTGACGGCTCGACCAGGTCCGCTCCCCCGCCCGTGGGCGCGACGGGCTCCTCAACGTGTTCACCCCGCATGCGACGGCCGGGCTCGCGGTCGTCGAGACGGGCGCGGGCAGCGACGAGGACCTGCTGGACGCGCTGGGAGGCTACTGCCCGCCGACGACCGCTGGCGGCACCGGCACGGCTCCCCCGGCCACGGCCGCGACCACGTACTCCCGGCGCTCGTACCGCCGCATGCCATGCTGCAGGTCGTCGGCGGTGAACTCCCGTTGGGTACCTGGCAGTCGGTGGTCCCGGTGGACACGAACCGGGACAACCCGCGGCGTACCGTACGGCTCTCCTTCCTCGGCTGAGGTCGTACGTACAGCCCGGCGACGGCTGGGGTGTCCGACGGGCGCCCCGGAAGTCGGGATTCGCGGACCGCAGTTCAGGTGGACCCGCCACCAATGACGCGGGTGTCGTTGCCCGTTCGGACCAGCTGCGAGGCGGCGAACGGGGGATTGGTCGGAGGAAATCTAGGCATATCATCTCGGTTCGCTTTACCCAACCGAGACATTTCACATCGTGTCCGACATCCCAATGATGGACATTTCGTGCAAAATGGGCGCTCGTCGGGAGCCGTTACGCAGTCACCGAGAACAGTCACCATCGCGGTCTTGTTCCTGTATCTGAATGCGGAGGTATCACGATTGCCGAAAATGAAAAGACGTTGGGCGAGCCATCGCTCCCCCACCTATCTCCTCGCCATCTCCGTGACGGCCGCCCTGTTCACCCCTACCAGCCCCGCTCAGGCCGCTTCGCTCTACGGCATAAAGGCCGTTGCCGTTGCCGCCTCCAAGAAGGGCGCCCCTTACGTCTACGGCGCCACCGGGCCCAACGAATTCGACTGTTCAGGCCTTACTCTCTACGCCTTCCGAAAGGCCGGCCGGGCTCTCCCCCGCACTGCGAAGGCCCAGTACGAGAGCACCCTCCATATCCCGCGCACCCAGCGCGCACCCGGCGATCTGGTCTTCTTCCCCACTGGGCAGACCATCGGCCACGTCGGCATCTACGCGGGCCACGACAAGATCTGGCACGCCCCCCAACCCGGCACCCGCGTAAGGCTCGAACGCATCTGGACCGGCACCGCCCGCTACAGCCGGGCCAATTGAGCCACCATCTCCTGACTCCCGGCGACCCCCGCGCCCTACGGGACCCTCCACGGCTGCTCCTTGCCGTACGTACGGGGCGCCCCCAGTCGATGTCCGCCTACGGCTCACGTGGTGTCAGTCGCCGCCGCCTCCCCCGCAGGACGAACCGCCCGACGAGCCACAGGAGTCGCCCCCGCCGTCGCCCCACGAGGTCTTGCGCCGCCGCGGCCGCTTGCGCCCGCACAGCACCTGGAGTGCCACCACGAGGATGACGAATGCCATGGTCACTACGACTTCCATCGCGCTCTCTTCCGTTCCTCTGCGTTCCGCTCTCGTTCCGCTCGTGCGACCACGATGCCCTGACCAGGGGCACCTCCAACCCCGGGTTGAGCAAGCTCAGAGCTTTGGTCGGCCTTCGCGCAGGCGGCCGGCAGGGTGTCCGCTCGGAAACGTGGTGTGCGCCGGTGCACCGGCGTGCGCCACGGGCGACCATGTGCGCGCCGTTGTGACGGCCGGGCCGGTTCCCTAGCGTGCTGGACGCAGGTCCGGCGGGGATGGGGAGGCCTCGGCTTCTCTGCCGGACCGTCGTACGGACAGGACTCGAGGGGGAACATGCCCGCATCGGATTCGAACCCGCCCGGCACGCCGGAGCAGCACGGGGCACGCACTCGGCCCAGAGGACGGATCTTCCAGGCCTCGACCATGACGGCCATGCTGGAAGGCGTCTACGAAGGCACGACCACCATCGCCGAGCTCCGCCAGCACGGAGACTTCGGCATCGGAACCTTCGACCGGCTCGACGGCGAGATGATCGTCCTCGACGGCCGGTGCTACCGGCTACGCGCCGACGGAACCGCCGGCGAGGCCGACCCGGCCATGCGAACGCCCCTCGCCGCGGTGACCTACTTCCACGGCGAGCACGACTGGCGGACGAAGGAGCCGGTGGACGCCGCCGGTCTGCGCACGCTGATCGACGACTGGCTGCCGAGCCCCAACCTGTTCTACGCCGTCCGCGTCGACGGGCACTTCGACCACATGATCACCCGGATGCTGCCCGAGCAGCACCGGCCGTTCCCCCGGCTGATCGACGCGGTGGCGGGGCAGGTCATTTCCACCCACACCGACCTCGACGGGACCATCGTCGGTTTCCGCAGTCCCACCCACATGCTGGGGGTGGCCGCCGCCGGTTACCACCTGCACTTCCTCTCCCGCTGCCGCACCCGCGGAGGGCACGCCTACGACTTCGTGCTCCGCTCCGGACGGGTGCGCGTCGACGTGGGATACGAACTGGTCCTGCGCATGCCGCGCACCCGGGACTTCAGCCGTGCTCAGCTCGGCCGGGGCGATGTCGCGGGGGAGATCGAGGCGGTGCTCCAGGGCCGTCGCAGGCCGTGACGGAAGTCCGCGGGACGGCCCCGGTCACGGGGCCGGATGTCAGGGTGCTTCAGAACGCGAAGACGGCGTTGCCGTTGAGGGTCGCGGACATGGCGCAGCTGTTGGAGAAGGTGTGCTTCCAGGCGACGCGGCTGCCCTGCCAGACGCCTTCGGCGGTGACGGTCACGGGCTCGTAGTGCATCGGGCACGCGCGGTTCACGTCGGGGGCGGCGAGCAGGCGGTCGAAGGTGCCTCCGGTGGAGTTCAGGGCCGTACAGGCGGCCTCGGGGGCGGGGTGCGTGCCCTGTGCGGACGGCATGCAGCTGAGGACGGCGGCGCGCAGGACCCTGCCGCTGGCGGCCCCCTCCCCCTCGGCGATGGAGAAGACCATGGCGGACGGGGCGTACAGGCTGGTGGGCTTGGCCTCCGCCGTACCGGTGGCGCCGGCCAGGCACAGGAGGGCAGCGGCGGAGACGGCAGCGAAGCGGTAGCTCACGACAGGACTCACTTTCGATACGAAGCTTGAGCGCGACAAATGCTTTCGTTGTCGCGCTCCGGTGCGGCTGAGTCTGTCGGATGTGAAGGTGGGGCACATGTTCGCGGTCGGTTTACGGACAGCTCGTTCGAATATCGGATAGCGCGCGGTCGTTCGGGCAGCTCAAGCGGCGTTCGCCGCTCCCCTGTCCGTACGGAAACGGGGGCGAGGAGGGGAACGGCGGGCCGAACGGGGGTCGCTGACCTGGCGTCGGGCGTCCCGCGTTCACCTGAAGGCCATTCAGCTTGTCCGGATCAGTGCGGTTTCCGGGCCTTCGGACCCGGCCGTGGTCGCGGGGGCGGTGGGGGCGTGGGAGGAGTCGTTCCAGTCGTCGTCGCTGACCTGGACCGTCGGGGACGCGCACGCGACGACGATGCCCAGGACCAGCAGCAACACGATCAGCACCTTCGCCGGCGTACCGAGGACCAGGGGGCGGGTACCCGAGCTCATGGCCTGGGCGGGGAGGGCGGCGGCGGGCGGCGCGTCGCCGAACAGGCGCTTGGGGTAGGCGGAGGTCAGCATCATCACGTACGCCTGGTAGCGCATCCGGAACCGCGCCATCGCGGCGACGGCGCCGAAGGCCGCGGTGGGCATGCGCCCCAGCACGAGCGTGATCAGCCAGAACACCCAGCAGACGGCGGCCCAGCCGTACTGGAGGAGGCTGGTCACGATCGCCGCCGGAATCATCAGGACGAGGCGGAAGAGCACGGCCAGCCGGTTCAGCTCGCCGGGGCGCAGTTCGATCCGGACCGGATGGCCTGGTGCCTCGAAGGAGAAGGGCGGGTACTGGTCCACCAGCAGCATCGCGCTGGCGGCGACCCGGGTCTCGTACGCCAGGAACCCGCCGAGGAAACGGGCGATGCCGTCGGGCAGGCGGCCCTGGACCAGGGCGGCGAACCAGCCGACGATCGTCACGAAGAAGGCGGCGATGCCGAGGAGGGCCGTGACGATCAGCTGCGGCAGGAGCAACAGCAGCCGCAGCAGGACGGTCCAGCGCCGCTGCCGGCCCGGCGGGGGGATCTCGAGCTCCGGCAGGTGCTCACCCTGCGGGTGTCCGGCGTCTGGCGGGCGGGGGGTCCAGCCTGTGGTCATCGGGCGCTCCTGCCGTCGGTGGGGCGCGCGGGCTCACCCACCGGACGGTCCGACCGGGTCGGGCAGCCGTGGAACTGGAGGTTCCGCGCGTACGCCTTGCCAGGGGTACCGCGCGGAAGCCGCCTTTCCAAGGATCCCGGCTGTAGGTGGCCGCCCGTTGCCCTGAAGGGCCCCGCCGCCGTGGTCCCGCCATCAGGGAACGATCACCCTCCATTGGTGGAGGTCATCCGCCCTCGGCATCGGCCGGGGCGGCGACCCTGGCCAGGGCCAGTACGCCGGCGCAGATCAGGGCCAGGCCCAGGAGCTGGGGGACCAGCCACCACTGGGCCCGCAGGTGTTCCTCGTACAGCAGTACCCCCAGCGCGATGCTGACGCCCGCGTCGCCGAGGGTCAGTGCCGGCTGCGAGGCGACCAGCGGGCCGCCCTGCATGGCGTGTTCGAGGAGCAGCAGGGCGCAGATGCCGCTCGCGGCGAAGGCGTAGGTCTCCCAGGTCGTCAGGAACGCGCCGATGCCGCCGCCGTCGAGTACGTGTACGGCCGACTTCATCAGGGCCGCCGTGAGCGCGTAGCAGACGGCGGTGGCCGCGCCGAGGCATCCTGCCCGCATCCGGCCGGGCGGCCGCCGCAGTCCGGCCACGGCCAGCACGGCCACCGCCGCGGCGCACGCCCCCAGTGCCAGGACCCAGCGGTCGAGCGGAACGTGCGTACGGTTCCCGGCCGGCGCGGCGGCCACCAGCACGATCCCGAGCCCGGCCACGACTCCCGCCACGGCGAGCCACAGCGCGCCCGGCAGCCGGTGCCGGGCCATCAGCGAGGCGATCAGCAGGGCGAGCGGCAGCTCCAGCACGAACAGGGGCTGTACGAGGGCCAGCGCGCCCGTGGCCAGTGCCACGGCCTGTCCGACGCCGGCCGCGATCACCGCCAGGATCCCGCCGAGCCACAACGGCCTCCGCAGCAGGTCGAGGACGAGCCCGAACCGGAAGCCGTCACTCTGCGGCACGGTGAGCGACGCCCGCCGCTGGAGGACCGTCGCGAGCGCGTTGCTGAGCGCCGCGAAGAGTGCGAAGAGGACCGGCAGGAGGAAGCCCATGCCCCGATCCTCACCGCACCCGCCGCCGCTCGCCGCCGTGACAGGCCAGGACGACGCCGAGTGAACCAGGACGGACACGAGCGCGTACGGCGCTGTTCCGCGCGGACAGCCGGTCATCATGGGGCGGGGAAGGAGTTCTGCCATGCCAGCACAGGGATCCGCCAAGCAGCCCACGACCGAGCTCGACGCCCGCTACAGCTCCGCGCTCAACCCCCGCCCGGGTGCCGCGGACGTGACCCCCACCGAGTGGGCCCGGGCCCAGCGGCAGCTGGAGGCCGCCGAGATCTTCTGGGTGTCGACGGTGAGACCCGACGGCCGGCTGCACGTCACTCCCGTGATCGCCGCCTGGCGCGAAGGGGTGCTGTACTTCTCGACCGGCCCGGGAGAGCAGAAGGCGAGGAACCTCGCCCATGACGGTCACTGTGCGCTGACCACCGGGGGGAACTCGCTCACCGCAGGGCTCGACCTCGTGGTGGAGGGCACGGCGGAGCCGGTTGCCGAGCCGGCGGTGCTGGAGGAGGTGATCGCGGCGTACGAGGCGAAGTACGGGGCGCACATCACCTCGCCCGAGGGCACCTTCCACGGGATCGGGGATGCCTTCCGCAAGGGGGACGCGGTGGTCTTCGCCGTGGCCCCGGCCACCGCCTACGGCTTCGGCCGGGACGACGGGGTCTACACCCATACCCGGTGGGTGTTCTGAGGGAGAGGCCCCCGAAGCCGGGGCGCGGGGTGCCCCGGGCACCGGCGTCGGGGCACCGTGGCCGGTCAGAACCGGCTGCTCGGCACCGGTCCCGGGGAGCCGACGGCCGCCCGGGAGCCGCCCAGCCAGAGCGGGGCGACCGCCGCGACGAACCGCTGGAAGGCCGCGTCCTCGTCCGCGGGGCCCTCTCCGTCGCCCGGGTCGGCCGCCGGGTCCGCGGTGACGATGTCCCGGGCGATGTCCGCCTCCGGCCGGTCGTCGGCCGGGCCGCGCCCGTCGGCGCCGAGCTGCTCGCCCCACGGCTCGGACCCGACCTGGCGCTGCAGGGCGCTGAAGTCCGCCGGAACGGCGGCCGGTTCGGTCCAGCGGTTGGCGTGCTCGTACAGCACCTGGCCGGGAGCCCGCTCGCGGAGCCCCGTCAGCAGCTCGGGGTCGTGGGCGCTCAGGTCGTAGGCCACGACCAGCGTGTCGGGGCGCCCCGGCGCGTACGGCTCCAGCGGCAGGCCGAGCAGTTCCGCGGCGGCGAGGGCCAGGATCCGGTCGGAGCGGCCGGGCAGGGCGCTCACCGCGGTGGGCCGGCGGCCCGCGGCGTCGAGGGCGAGCGCGAGGCGGCCGAGCCCGCGGCGGCAGGCGGCATGGCTGTCGCCGAGGTAGGCGTAACGGCCGGTCATGACAGGGAAGCCGTACGGGGAGAGGGTGCCGAGCAGGGTGCCGGTGAGGGCGAACTGCCAGCCGCGCAGGTCCGTCCGGTCGAGCGGCACGGCGCGGGTGGCTGCCTCGGCCCGGGCGAGCATCGCGCGCAGCCGGTCGTTGGCCCAGGACCAGGTGGAGTCGGCGGGCTCGGGCAGCCGGGCGGCGCGATCGCGGGCCGTGGCGAGGTCGCCCGCCAGGAGGGAGTTGTAGGCCAGCAGGTACCCGCCGGGCCAGGGCTCCAGCAGGGCCTCGTGCTGGAGCAGCACGGCGGCGGCCTCGGCATGCCGGTCGTCGGCCTCCAGCGCGGCGACGAGCTCGCTCAGCACGCGCCGCGCCCCGGGGGCCTGGCGCAGGGCCTCCCGCAGCGCCGGTACGGCGAGGAAAGCGATGCCGCGCTCGATGCAGAGGTAGCCGAAGTCGTAGAGGAGTTGGGCGTCGCCGGGCTTGCGGGAGGCCTTCTTGGCGGCGCGGGCCAGGTCGTCGAAGCCGACGGCTTCCGCCAGCGGGCGGACCTCGGCGGTCAGGTCGCCCAGGGGCGCGGTGTCGGCGAGGGGGCGCAGGGAGCGGACGGCTGCGGGTATGTCGCCGGTCTTCAGGTGACGTCGCACGTCGTCGAATGTGTTGGTCATCACCGGCGATCATGTGCGGGCGGGGGTCTCGTCGCAACGCAATTACGACGATGACGTCGTCGCCCTGCTCCGGGCGGTACACCGGGCGGTTCCCTGACGGCCCTGCCGGCCGCGCTGCCCTCGCTGCTCGGCGAGGAATGGCGGGAGTCCGGCAGCGCGGACGACCCGCACTGCCGGTACCTGGTGGATCTCACCGACTGGTGACCACCCGGCGGGGCCGCTAGCGCAGGTTCACCCACTTGTCGGCGCCGACGGTGACGTACGTGCCGAGGTCGGGGTCGGCGGTCGAGGCGTTGCCGAAGACCTTGAGCCGCTCGGACTTGATGAACGGCGTGTCCGTCTCGGGGGTGTGCACCTGGACCGGCGCCTGCCAGGCGATGGTCTTGCCCGGGACGCAGTCCACCTCGGTCCGGAAGAAGCCCTGGACGAACTTCGGCTGCTCCTGGCTGGCGGAGCCGCCGACCGAGACCTTCACCGGCTTGGTGCAGGTGACCGTTCCGTTCAGGGTGGCCTTGCCGGTCTTGGACAGCCTGCCGTTGCCGTTGACGGTCATGCCCAGGACGACCGGCTTGGGCGGGGTGACGTCGTTGGCCATCAGGTAGCCCTTGAGCACGCTGCGGTCGTCGCAGTCCTGCTCGTAGGAGAGGTTGATCTTCTTGACGGCGGAGCCCTCGCCGAAGACCAGCTCGCTGATGGTGAACCGGCCGGTGAGGGTGGCGCAGCCGCCGTAGTAGCCGTTGACGAACATGCTGGGCTGGTCGAGGACGGTACCCGGCATCTCCGGGGTCTTCGCCGCGTTCTCGTACGTGCCGGCCGCCAGCGCCTGCCCGGCGGGCGCGGCCAGGTCCATGGTCCAGGAATCACCGGGACGGGTGATGGTGACCCGGAGGGTGCGGTGGTCGGCGGAGGCGGCGACGTCGATCTTGTCGCCCTGGCCCGGCCCGTACCAGCGGGCCTGGTCGTCGAAGCCGTCGCCCTGGTCCCCCGACCAGTTGAACTCGCCCTGCGGCATCTCGGCGGCCTGGGCCGTGCCGGCGGTGGCCAGCGGGAGCGCGAGAGCGGCGGCGGCGAGCACGGCGGCCGTGCGGGCGGCGGCGCGTGCGGGCATGCGGAATTCCATGGTGTGTCCCCCCGTGAAGAACTGAAGATCGAAAGCGGTCGGCGCGAGTCTGCCAACAGAGGTACGAAAGGGGCAACAGGTGTGCGGGCCGAGGCGGTTCACCGCCGCGGGCGGACACACGCCAGCGACGGAGGCGGGCGCTACCGGGGCGCTGCGGACCCGGCGCCGTCGCGCGCGACGCGGCGCCGGACCTGGTCCTCCTGGGCGAGGCGCCGCAGCAGCTCGAACACCGGGGCGCAGATCGCGAAGACGATGACCGCCCGCTCGGCCAGGGCCACCGGGTCGTCGAGGCAGGCCGCGCGCTCCAGGTCCAGCCGGGCCACCGACTCGGCCAGCCTCGCGTAGGCGGCGAGCTCCCCCGGGGCGTACTGGGCGTCCAGCCGGCGCAGCTCCCTGAGGGCCGCCGTCAGCCCCTTCACGTGCGGTGACGTGTCGGGCGCCCGCCAGTCCAGGGCCGCGAGCAGCTCCGCCACCTCGGCCCCGGCGGTCGCGTCCGCCTCGGCCTCCTCCTCGCCGCCGTCGGGGCCCTGGGAGGCCACGGGCACGGGCAGGGCGTAGCTGATCGCTCCGAGGGCGCCCTCGGAGCTGTGGGACTGGTCGACGGCCCCGAGCACGTCACGGGTGGCGGCGATGGACAGGCCCCCGAGCGTGGTCAGTGCCTTGATCAGCCGCAGCCGCTCCGCGTGCTCTTCCCCGTACTCGGCCAGGGTCGCGGCGGTCGCCCGTCCCGCGGGCAGCAGACCCTGCCGCCGGAAGTACTTGATGCTGGCCACCGGCACGCCGGTCCGCCGGCTGAGCTCCGAGATCTTCATACGGCTTCCTTGCTGGTCACGCGGCCCGGTGTCCGTTGTCGGCGATCGGACATCACAGATTGGACACCACAACAAGATACTGCCAGTATCCAGTGACTGGATACCATAAGTATCCAGCTCACCGAACGCAGCCGCACCGGAGAATCGATGCCTCACCCCACGCCCCCCTCCGTGCTCCGCCGACCCCAGCTATGGATCGGTACGGGACTCATCGCCGCAGTCGTCTCGATCCTGTTCGCCCTGCTCTACGTGGGCGGCAACGTCAATCCGAGGGGCAACCTGCGCGACCTGCCCGTGGCCCTGGTCAACAGCGACGCCGGCGCCGACGCGGGCGGCCGGCGCGTCAACCTGGGCGAGCAGGTCGTCGCGGGGATCGAGAAGGCCGCCAAGGACGACAAGAGCTTCGACTGGCAGCTCGTCAGCCGCGAGGAGGCCGACAAGCTGCTGGGCCGGGGCAAGGTCTACGGCGCCCTCGTCATACCCGAGGACTTCTCCGCCACGGTGACCGCCCTCGCCGCCCCGCAGCCCGCACCCCAGGGCAAGGCCGCTCCGCCGACCCTGACCGTGCTGACCAACCAGGCCGCCGGCAGCATCGGCTCCTCCATGTCCTCCCAGGCCGCCCAGAAGGCCGCCCACGCCGCCTCCGCCCAGCTCGGCCAGGAACTCCTCAAGCAGGCCGGCGCCCAGAAGACCCCGCTGCCGACGGCTGCCCAGCTCAAGCTGGCCGACCCGGTGACGGTGACCGTCGCCGACGGCCACCCCCTCGGCTCCCGGAGCGCCATGGGGCTGAGCGCCTTCTACTACGCGCTGGTCCTGGTCGTCTGCGGCATGCTCGGCGCCAACCTCGTCAATTCCCAGGTCGACACCGCGCTCGGCTACGTGCACACCGACTTCGGCCCCTTCCGCAAGCGCGAACCCGTCCAGCACACCAGCCGCGTCCGCACCCTGGCCATCGGCATGACGCTCATGCTCGGCCTGTCCGTGCTCATGGGCACCCTGGTACAGGTCGCCACGGTCGGCATCCTCGACATGGACGCCTCCCACCTCGGCCTGCTGTGGGTCTACTCGGTCGCCACCATCGCGGTCGTCGGCATCGGCAGCCTGGCCCTGTTCGCCGCCTTCGGCACCCCCGGCATGCTGCTGGCCACCATCGTGTTCATCGCGATGGCCGTCCCCTCCTCCGGCGCCACCGTGCCCATCCAGGCGCTGCCCGGATTCTTCCGCGGCCTCGCCGAGTTCGAGCCGCTGCGCCAGGTCACCGAGGGGCTGCGCTCCCTGCTCTACTACGGAGCCCAGGCCGACGCCGGCCTGACCCGGGCGTGGGCCGCGATGGGGATCGCCCTCGTCACCGCGCTGGCCTTCGGCTTCGCCGTCGCCCACCTCTACGACCGGCGGGGACTGCACCGCATCCCCCGCCCGGATGCCGACACCGAGGCCGCGGTCCCCGCGACGAACGTCGTCGTCGACGCCGTGTAGCCACGGATACGGTCGGGCGCTACCCGGCTGCGGTGGTGATCCGTTCGAGGACCTCCGTGTAGAGGGACCGCTTGTCGGGGCGGACGTGGACGGCGGCATGTCTGAGAGCGGGGATCGCCGGCCCGCCCATGGCGACGAGCCCCTCGGCCGCCGTCTTGCGGACGACCGGATGGGGGTGCTCGAGCATGGCCGTCACGGCGGGGATCGCGGGTGCCCAGGCCGCGTGGCAGAGCGTCCGGATCGCCGTGCGCACCAGGTCCGGCTGGGGGTCGTCCAGCAGGATCGAGGTGTGGTGCAGGTAGGTCTGCCGGTCCAGCACGGCCCGCGAGGTCCGGTGGGCGTGCAGGCGGACCCCGGGCTTGGGGTGGCGCAGCAGCTCGCCGATCAGCTCCCGCAGGCCGGGGTCCCGGTCCGGTTCCGGGCCACCGTGCCCCTCCGACAGCCGTGTGAGTGCCTGGCGTATCCGCGCCGGGTCGCCCGTACGGGCCAGGTCCAACAGCTCCTGCCGGGAGGGGGGTTGCGACGCCCCTGCCGACGAGGCCCCGGCACGGTCACGGAGCGCTGCCAGCGCCGCTGCGTCCTGCCGTACGGAGTCCGGGCGGCGCAGCGGCCCCTCGACGAGGAGCAGCCGGTCCGCGAGGTCGTCGCGCCCTTCGGCACGCAGCCGCCGGCTGGTCCGCGTCAGCGCGGGGGTGCGTAGCAGGCAACGCCCGCGGAGCAGGTCGAGGAACCCCCAGGCGCCGGCCTCGAGGCGGTCGCCGAGGTGCTCGGCCAGCGCGTCGGCGGGGACCCGGCTCAGCGCCCGGCCGGCTGCGGAGCTGCTGGAGGGCGGGTCGTGCTCCCACCATTCCAGCAGGAGCGGGACCAGCGGTTCCAGGTCCCGGGGGTCGAGCCGGCTCGCCGCGAGGGCCACCCTGTCGTGCAGGACGCCGTCCGCGCGGAGTTCCGTGACGTCGAGGGCGCTCAGTGTGCGGGCCAGGTCGACGCCGACGGGTACGTCGACGCCGCCCCGCAGAAACGCCCGGAGCACGGGAAGCCTGGCCTCGGGCTCGGGCCACTGCGAGAGCGCCAGGGCCGCGGTGTGCCGTCGGTCCGGAGCGGATCCGCTCAGCATGGCCAGCAGGCGCTCCCGCTGCGCGGTCGAACGGGGCTGGTCGAGGTCGTCGTAGCGCACGCTCCGCGGTCGAGGTCCCGGTGCGTGGGCGGTCTCCTCCGTGATGGTCCAGGGTGGTGCGTCGAGGGGCTGGGTGGCCGCCATCCAGTCGATGAGGGCGGCGCGGACCTCGGGGCCGGCGGAGGCGTAGACCTCGATCAGTGCGGTCAGGCGGTCCCGGGAGCCCGGGGTGCCGTCGTACTGCCGGGAGAGTCGGCGCAATTCCTCCAGGGCGCGCGGTGTGCGCACGGCGGCATCCAGCGCGGCTCGCCACGGATCGGCCTCGGGCTTGGCCTGGGCCTTGGTCTCGGGCTTCGTCTCGTTTCTGGTCTCGGGCTTGGTCTCGGCCTTCGCCGGCGTGGTGGCCGCTTGGGACTGCGGGGCGGCGAACGCGTCCCGCAGCACGGCGGTCTCGGCCTGCCAGGGGTCGGCGCCCAGCCGGGCCGCAGCGAGTGCCTGCTCGAGGTCGGCGCGGACCAGCACCGCGCCGAGGCCGCGGAGCAGCGTCAGCGTGGACCGGTCTCCGCCAGGTACGCGGGGCAGCGCGCGTACCGCTTCGACGACAGCCGGCTTCAGAGCCGCCGGCAGGGTCGGGGCGACCGCTTCGAGTAGCGCGATGAGGTCGTTCCGCTCTCCGGCCGAGGCCTCGGCGAGCCCGTCGAGCAGGACCCCGGTGCTCCGGGCGAAGGCCGTCAGCTCCTGCGTCGTCCACGGTGCGGGGCAGAGCCGGAGCGTGAGCCGCAGTACGCGAGTTCGGGCAGCGGGTTCACGGGCGGCGAGGCGGAGCCAGTCCGGCAGCATGGGCCGCAGCGCCCGCAACTGGGTGGGTTGCGCCAACTCATCCCTGTTCGCGATGGCCAGCGCGACCGACCGGTTCCAGCCCTGCGCCGTCAGCGCCCTGATGTCGGGGTCCGCTCCGATGCCGACCGCCGGCCGCGGGGCGGCGGGCGCGGTGATGCCGTGGTGGGCCATGGCCGTCGACAGGTCCTCGATCGTCCCGGAGGCGAGGCCGACCCGGCCGGCCGCCACCAGGGCGAGCAGGGTCGCTGCGACCGGTGATGCCTGGTCGTCCAGTGCGCGCACCGAGCGCGCCGGCAGTGTGCGGTCGAGGCCTTCCAGCAGCAGTTCGCGGGGGCGGCCGGCTTCGCTGTGTTCGGCGGCGGCGAGGACGGTCGCCGGGTACGCGTCGCCGAGGATGGCGCGCAGCGCCTCGATGAGCGTGCCGCGTAGGCCCGGATTCTCGTGATGACCGAGCCAGAAGAGCAGTACCGGTACCGCCATGGGCGTGCCCGCGCGGACCAGGGCCTCGGCGGCGGTCTTCTTGATGTTCATGTTCGGATGGCCGAGGCACGCGGCGATCGCGGTGGAGGCCCAGCGGGCGCGCGCGTGGCCGAGGGCGAGCAGCGCCTGCCGGACGGTCTGGATGTCCTGGGCGGCCGTCAGCGCGATCAGGGTCGCCGACAGCGCCTGCGCGTCGTCCCCTGTGGCGTCGCGGGCGAGCAGCGCGATCGCGTGCTTGCGCACGTGCCGGTCGCGGTGCCGCAGCAGGCGGTGGGCTCGCGCACGGGTGCGCGCGTAGGGGGCGCGGAGCAGGAGTTCGAGCAGGATCGCCTGCTCGCCGCTCGACAGTCCGGGCCGGTCCAGCAGATCCAGTGCCGTGGTCGCGACGAGTGCGTGTCCGGCCTCTCGTGCCGTCGCCGCGTCGAGCAGGCAGGTCGGCCTGATCCGTTTCCGCTCGTGGAGACGACGGCCCAGGCCGTGTACGGCGTCCAGGATCTCCTGGGGCACCACGGGCTCCCCGGGCGGCTGTCCGCTGTCGAGTCGCGGGGCGGCTGCGCCCGGCTCCCGGGACGCCGCCAGCTCGGACACGATGCGCAGGAGGAGGTCCGCGATGACCGGCAGTGTGCCGGCGTCGCCGTGGGCGGCCAGTCTGCACAGTGCCGCCACCGGCTTGTCCGGGTCCAGATGGGAGCTCAGGAGGGCCATTTCCCGCGAGTCCGGGCCGCCGAGATCCGCGGCGATACGAGCCGGCAGGTCGGCGGGATCGAGACGGACGAGGAGGGCATGCCGCTGGGACGGATCCTGGGTCAGATGCCACAGCACCTCGAGGGCGTCGTTCCGTACCGCGCGGAGATGTGGCGCGATCACGCCCACGTCCTCCTGCGTGGCGAGGCCGAGCCCTTCGCTGAGCGCCGTCGTCGTCCGGTGTCCGCCGATGGCCTCCAGAGCGTTCAGGGCCGCTGCGGGCGCCGATGGCAGGAGGGCGATCACCGCGTCTTCGGCATCCGTATGGCGCAGGGCCCGGAGCGCGTCGAGGAGCGGCCCCGGCGCTGGAGCCGAGGGAAGGAGCCGGGTGATCGCGTCCCCGATCGGAAGCTCTCCGGTCCCCTGTCCGGCCAGGGCGACCAGCAGCGTGAGCCGGCGCGGCCAGCTGGGATCGTCGGCGGGCGCGTCCAGCAGGACCTGGAACATCACCTGTCGGCAAGTGAACAGGATCGTCGCGATCTGGTCGGGCTGAATCGAGTGATCGGCCAGCGCCAGGCCGACGATGGACGGGACGTGCGGCCCGTCCGGGAAGTGCCCGCGCCGGTGGAGCCCGCGCAGGCATGTCACCGCCGGCCCGCCGAAGAGCAGCGGGTCCCGCGCGGCGATGGCCGTCAGCGCGCCGATGTCACCGCGGTCCGCCAGGTCGCCGAGCAGTTCCATCCCGCGCCGGCGAAGACCCGGCGGCAGATCCGGATCGTCGATGACCTGCCGCAGCAGGCCGCGGTGCCCGTGACGGGCCGCGGCCTCGAGTGCGGCACCGGCCACCTTGGGCTGCGTGGTTGCCGAATCGGCCGTGAGGAAGGCGGACAGGTGTCCCAGCGGCAAGGAGTCCAATGCCGCCCAGGGTTCGGTGAGTTCGTGCAGCGCAGCGGCGACGATGTCTGAGCTGTCGGCGCCGAGCAGGCTGATCAGGTGTTCGCGCACCAGTGCGGGAGCCAGCAGACCGGCGTGCAGCCCCTGCCGGGCCAGCCGCAGCGCCACGGACTGCAACACCGCGTCACCGCTGTCCACCAGCTCGTTCACGAGTTGCTCGAGGCGGTGCGTGCACGTGACGGTCGTCTGCCGCACGGCCTGGTAGAGCAGTTCGCCCGGGGGCTCGTCCCGGATCAGCGTCGGGTCGTTCAGCAGCTCTGCGCGCAGCCAGGCGATCTGGACCCGGGCCGGCAGCCCGGCCTCGCGCCACGATGGCCGGCGAAACTCCCGGAGATACGGCCCCAGTCGTTCGTGGAGCCGCGCCAGGAGGAGCTCCGCCTCCGGGGGTCCGTCCGCCGACAGCGGCAGCAGCGCCGCGAGCTCGGCCATCTCGAGCTCGTCGCGCGTCCGGCCCGAGGTGACGCGCTCGGACAGGAGGAGCAGTCCCAGATGCCGCAGGCGGGGATCCTCGTCCCGGATGAGACGTCCGAAGACGACCGGCGGGCAGAGCTGCGCGTCGAGATGGCTCGACAGCCAGCCGACGTCAGCTCGACGCACCGCATCGTGAAAGGGGTTGTCCGTCGGCGTCATCACCGTCGGATGCTAACCAGGACGTTCCCGGCCCCACCAGCGAGATCGGATGGCCGTCGGGGGGGCGGGCCGGGGCGACACCTTCGCCGAGCTGCGTACGACCCTCGCCGGGTGCCCCTCCATGGCCTCGGCCGGCGCACCTGACACCGTGTTGGGGACCGTCGCCGAGCGGGCCGCTCCCGCCAGGTGACCCGCCTGGTCCAGGCCCAGCACTGACGGCACGAGCCCCCGGATCGGCGTGCCCGTCGATTGTCAGTGGTGGGTGCGAGGATCGGAGCATCAAGTCGGAAAAGGGGGAGCGGTCATGTCCGGAAACCAGAACTACATCAATCACGTTGCTCTTGTGCTGGATGCCAGTTCGTCCATGTCACACCTGAGCCGCAAGGTCGTCGAAGTCGCCGACCAGCAGATTGCCTATCTGGCCCGCCGATCGCAGGAACTGGAGCAGGAAACCCGCGTCACGGTCTACGTCTTCGCGGACAAGGTGGAGTGCGTCATCTACGACAAGGACGTGCTGCGAATGCCGTCCCTGAAGCAGATGTACCGGGTCGGCGGAATGACGGCTCTGCTGGCGGCCACGCTGAAGTCGCAGCGGGAGCTGGCGCAGACGGCCCAGCTGTACGGCGACCACAGCTTCCTGACGTTCGTACTGACCGACGGACAGGAGAACGCGAGCCACCGGTGCCTGGACGCCCCGGCCAGAAACCCGCGTGAACTGGTGCAGGCCGTGGCCACGATGATCGAGACGCAGCAGGACAACTGGACGCTGGCCGTCCTTGTGCCGGACCAGATGGGCAAGCGCGAGGCCATGCAGTGCGGTTTCCCGAAGGACAACATCGCCATCTGGGACGCCACGAGCACGCAGGGCCTGGAGGAGGCCGGGCAGGTCATCCGGCAGGCCACCGAGAACTTCATGATGGGCCGCGCCAAGGGCATCCGGGGATCGCGGGCGGTGTTCTCCACGGGTACCGAGGCGGTGAACAAGGACACCATCAAGGCAGCCGGTCTCACCCCGGTGGATGCGTCGAAGTACCAGCTGATTCCCGTGGCTCGCGAAGCAGCGATCCGGGAATGGGTCATCGAATGCGGGCATACCTTCCGCACCGGTGGTGTGTTCTATCAGCTGAGCAAGTCGGAGAAGATCCAGGCGCAGAAGCAGATCGCGGTGCTGGAGAAGAAGACGGACCGGGTGTACACGGGGCCGGAGGCCCGAGCCATGCTCGGCCTGCCGGACACGGAAGTTCGCGTCAAGCCGGACCACAACGACGACTTCACGATATTCGTGCAGAGCACCAGCGTGAACCGGAAGCTGGTACCGAACACGCGGCTACTGCTGATGATCTGACGCCTTGGAAGCCCCGGTCCGACCGGTCTCTTCTCCAGGTGGGCGCGCTGAGCTCAGCCGAGAGCCCCCCGACTGCGGCCGGGCCACCAGCGGAGTGCTCTGTCAGCGCCCCCGCCTAGGCTGGGAGGATGAACGAGATAGAGGTCGTGGCTGATCAGAGCGAGTGGCGAGACGGATTCGAGGGGCGGGTGCTTGCGGGGTACCGGGCCGCCGGATGTTCGGAGCCCTTGGCCCAGGCCCTGCTGGAACGGGCTCTGAAGGGAATCGACGGCTGGACGGTGGCCACGGACGGCGCCGGGTGGATCGCGGTCGGGGTGACGGAGGACAACGGGGCGAGTGTGGGCCGGATCCACGACCTGACGGTGCCACAGGGGCGCGAGTGGGCGGAGCGCTGGTGCGCCGAGCACGGCGCGCAACGGGTGGAGGTCCGGCTCACCGGCGGAGCGGGAGTCTTCGCCGACTACCCCGTGCGCGGGCAGAACCGGATGCGTCTCGCGGCCGAGCAGCCCGAGCTGCCGCCGGGGCTGACGGTCCGCCGGCTCACCGAGGAGGAGTACCCGGGCTGGTATGCCGGCGAAGAGGCCGCGTACATCGCGGACATCGTCCGGGCCGGGGCTCTGACCCCGGAGCAGGCCAAGGAGAAGTCCGACAAGGACTTCGCCCGTTACCTCCCGCAGGGATACCTGACACCCGGTCACGCCTTCTACGCGATGGAGGCGGACGGCCAGGTGGTCGGCACCGGCTGGGTGAACCACGGCTTCCTGCCCGGCGTGACCTTCGGCTTCTCGCTGGAGGTGTACCAGGAGCACCGCGGCAAGGGCTACGGCCGGGCCGCGATGGCCGTCGGTGAGTGGGCCACGCGGCAGGGCGGCGACGAGGCGATGATGTTCAACGTCTTCGGGGGCAACGAGGTCGCGATGAGCCTGTACGACAGCACCGGCTTCGCCGTGCTGGACGAGTTCCGCTCTCGACCTCTGGTGCCGTGACCGGGCGGGTGGCGGCGCGCGGTGGAAACCGTGCGCTGCCCCCGTTCCGGAGGGGGTGGTGTCGGTGGGGGCTGGCACCATGGGCTCATGGCTCATAACGATCTTGACGTGTTGTTCGCTTCCCCCGCGGCCCTGTTGACGGCCGGGCCCGAGGCCGTGCGGGAGCTGCCCGCCGTGGGGGGCGGGGTGGGCCGGGAGGCCTTCGCTCAGGCTGTGGCGGTGCTCGATGGGGCCGAGGTGTCGCGGGCGGAGTTCGCGTCGTGGTTGCACTTCGGTGCGAAGGTACTGGGCCACGACGCGTACGCCGGCCTTGTCGCGGAGGCCGAGCCGGGGATGCCGTGGCGGACCCTGTGGGCGTGGTGGCGGCCGGTCGGCGCCTACTGGGCCCGGCCGAACCTGAGCGGGGACGCCGACGTCGAGGTCCACGAGGGGCCGGACGGGCGGGTCCTGTTGAAGCTCTGGGCGCAGATGGCCGGTGAGCTCTGGCTGGATCCGGCCACTGGGGAGGAGGTTCCGGCCCCGGGCGACGGGGAGTTCACCGAGCGGCCGTACGACGCGCAGGTCGAGCAGGGGCCTGTCATGTTCGACCCGGACGAGGACGACTGGGGTCTTTTCCAGCCCGGTACCTGGGAGGAGCCCATCCCGCTCGGCCTGGGACGTTTCGTGCTGTTCGAGGAGCGGGGCATCGTGGTCGTCGAGCGGAACGGCGCCGTGGCCGCCGACTGGCCGGCCACGGGCACCGAGTGCGCGTCCTGGGGTGTGGGCGAAGCGTGGTTCGCGGGCCCGACGGCCGCCGGGACCCCGCTGACCACCGCCCGCCTGGAGGCTGCGTTCGGTTCCGACGGGGTGCTGTGCCTGCCCCAGGCGCGGCAGCCCGCGGCGCTGACGCATGCGCCCACCCGGGAGGTGATCGCGGCGGCGGGCCTGCCGCGGTGGTGGGCGGCGGGGGTCGCCTCGTTCACCCTGGCGTGGACCGAGACCGGGGCGGATGAGGTCCGGCCCGAGGAGAACGGCCTGCTGCGCCTGGGCACCTTCGACCTGAGGTACGCCGACACCGGCAAGGTGTACGTCCACCCGGACACGGGCGCGGTGTGGATGGTCCGCAACGACACCGGGCCGTTCCCCTTCGCCCCGGACACCGAGACCTTCATACGGCTGCTGGAAGCCGTGTACCGCTACATGGGCGCGTGCTGGAGCTCGTACCCGGGCGAGAACGGCAAGAAGGACTTCCTGTCCGAGGTGTCCGCCCTGGACCCGCTCACCTTGGCCACCGGTACGCCCGGCGGGGAGGTGTGGGAGCACCTGTTCGCAGCCATCGTCGAACTCAGCGCATGGGGGTACTAGTACGAGGTCCCGGCCCCGATGGTGTTAGTTCGGGGCCGCCCGGCGCTCCGGGCGCCGGCATGGGCCGGCCGGATCAGGCGGGGTGGGTCGCGGTCAGGAGCCAGCCGGTGCTGCGGAGCCGGACCGCGCCCTCGGCTTCGTGCGCACGGAGGGTCTCGGTCAGGCGGTCGCGGGCGCGGGCCTGCGTGTCGGGGTCGACCGCGCTCAGGAGGTGGCGGCCGGGGCCGGAGTCGAGGAGGAAGTCCGCGGCGTCCCGGGCGGTGCGGCCCCAGATCCCCCACGCCTCGACGTGTTCGGCGCGGACGTTGTGGAAGCCTGCCGTGCGCAGCAGGGCGGTTGCGGTGCCGGGGTCGGCGAGGGAGAACATCCCCGGCCCGCCGGGAGATCCGAAGCCGCCGATCGGCAGGATGTCCGCGAGTCCGGTGAGCGCCGTCAGCCATTCGTTGCCTTCGGGCTCCGCCGCGCTGAGGAAGGCGATGCGGGCGCCCGGTCGCAGGGCTGAGGCGATGTTGGCGAAGGCGGCGGTGGGGTCGGCGAAGAACATGATGCCGAACCGGCTGATCGCGACGTCGTAGGCAGCCGGGGGCAAGGGGTGTACCTGGGCGTCGCCGTGGGTGAACGCGACGTTGGCGAGGTTTTCTTGCGCGGCGAGCGTACGGGCCCGGTCGAGCATGGGGCCGGAGAGGTCGAGGCCGAGCGCGTGACCGCGGTGGGCGGCCCTGGCCGCCAGACGGGTGGTGGCGCCGGCCCCGCAGCCGATGTCGAGGACCCGCTCGTCCGGCCGGATCGACGCGGCTGCGAGCAGCGGCTGGTCGAAGCCTGCGTTGACGGCGTTCCAGCGGTCGTGGTGGGCGGCCCAGTGGGCGCCTTCGTAGCTGTTCCATGCCTGGGCCTGAGCGGTGTTGGCGATGTGCCGCATGCGAAAGGACCTCCGGTGGAGTGCGATGCACCTAGAATGGGCGTGCGCCCAAACAGTATGGGCGCATGCCCATACTTGGCAATGCCCTGACTTCGGGAGGAAGTTGATGTCACCGCGAGGAGTGGCCATCGAAGGCCTGCGGGAGCGGCTGTTCGCCGCCGCGGACCGCGTCCTGGCCCGGGAGGGGGCCGCGGCACTGACGAGCCGGGCCGTCACCGAGGAGGCGGGCTGCGCCAAGGGCGTCCTGCACACCCACTTCGCCAGCCTGGACCAGTTCGTCGCCGAACTCGTCCTGCACCACTTCAAGGCAGCCGCCGCAGTGTCGGAAGACCTCCCGGCCAGGGCGGGTGCCGGTGAGGTGGGAGACAACCTGGCGGGCGTGGCGTCGGCGGTGCTGTCCCTGGACCCGGGGCTCGTGGGCCTGGCCGTGACCCGGCCGGCGGCGGCGCAGCGGGTCCGCGAAGCCTGGGAGGCCGGCGCCCCCGGCTTCGCCGCCATCGAGAACGCGGTCGGCGGCTACCTGCGGGCCGAGCAGGATCTCGGGCGGGTGGCGGCCGCGGTGGATGTGGAGTCGGCCGCGCTGGCCCTCGTGGGGACGCTGCACCATCTGCTGATGACCGGCCCCGCCGACGCGACGGCAGCGTCCCAGGCGCAAGTGGAACGGCTGGTCCGTGCCTTGATCGGTGCGTCCCGTACCCCCGGCGCGCCCTGAGCCGGGTATCTCTTGTCCACCAGTCGGTGGACAAGAAGTTCCGTCTGCCGGACGTCATGCCCAGCACACCCCGCCGCGCATGATCCAGGTATGACTCAACTACCCACCAGAATCGCCCGATGGAGCGCCCGGCACGCCGGGCGAGCGATCGCCTGCTGGTTCGCCTTCGTCGTCCTCTGCCTCGGTGCCGGCATCGCCGTCGGCACCAACCAGGCCACCTCCGTGGACTTCCGTGTCGGGGAGGCCGGCCGCGCCGAGGCGATCGCCGCCGAAGGCGGTCTCGAGCGCAGGCCGACCGAACAGATACTCATCCGATCCCGGTCCGGCCCTCTGGACACGGCGGCGGCCGACTCGGCCGCCCAGGACCTCACCGAGCGGATGCGTCGGCTGCCCGGGGTGGACAGTGTCGCCGCACCCCTCCGCTCCCGGGACGGCACCGCCGTGATGGTGGCGGTGGTCATGAAGGGACCCGAGCTGGAAGGTAAGAAGAACGTCGTCCCGCTCCTCGGGCAGACCGCGCAGGTGGCCGCCGCCCACCGGGGCCTGATCGTGGAGGAGACGGGCTCCCCGGCCATCAGCAAGGGGGTCAACGACCAGCGCGGCGAGGACCTGGCACTCTCCGAGCGCCTGACGCTGCCCGTCACCCTCGTCACCCTGCTGCTCGTATTCGGCTCCGTGGTGATGGCCGGCGTCCCCTTGCTGCTCGCGCTCTCCTCGATCGCGGCCGCGCTCGGGCTGTCCATGGTCGCCTCCCACCTCATGCCCGACGCCGGCGTCGGCACCAACATGATCCTTCTGATCGGCCTCGCCGTCGGGGTCGACTACACCCTCTTCTACCTCGAGCGGGAGCGCGAAGAGCGGGCCCGCGCCCAGGGCCGGCTCGGCTCCGAAGCCCTGGTCGAGCTGGCGGCCGCGACGGCGGGACGGGCCATCGTGGTCTCCGGGCTCGCCGTGATCGTGTCCACTGCCACCCTCTACCTGGCCGCCGACGTCATCTTCTCCTCCCTCGCGACCGGCACCATCCTCGTCGTCGCGGTCGCCGTCGCCAGCTCACTGACCGTACTGCCCGCCCTGCTGGTCAAGATCGGAAAGCAGCGCGAGCGCCGGGCGGCCCGTACGGCCGACCGCCGGGCCCGGAGCGGCGGGCCGGGCCGCGTACGGCGGTCGTGGCCGCTCCGGCCGGGCCGCGGTGACGAGACCCGGGCGCAGACCGGGCGGCTGTCCGGCGCCTTGCTGCGGCCCGCCCGCCGGCATCCCGTCCTCACCCTGTGCGTGTCCGTGTTCGTGATGCTCGCTCTGGCCGCCCCCGCGCTCGGTCTGAAGCTCATAGACCCGGGCCGGGACACCTTCTCCCGCGACATCCCCGCCATGCAGGTCTACGACCGGCTCAACGCGGCCTTCCCCGAACTGACCACCCAGCACCGGGTCAGCGCCCGGTCCACCCCGGAACGCGCCGGTGAGGTGCGCGAGGCCCTGGCGGAGCTCGGCCGGCGCGCCCAGAGCGATCCGCTGTTCGACAAGACCGCCGAGCCGAGGATCCTGACCTCGGCCGATGGGCGGACCAGCGTCCTGGAGCTGGCCGTTCCCTTCAACGCCACCTCGGAACGGGGCATCGCCTCCCTGACCCGGCTCCGCCAGGAGCACCTGCCCGCGACGGCCGGCGCGCTGGCCGGCGTGGAGACTGCCGTATCGGGAGACGTGGCCCGCGGCCGTGACTACGTGGACCACGAGCACGGCAAGCTGCCGCTGGTCCTGGGGTTCCTGCTGCTGGTGACCTTCCTGATGACGCTCTGGGCCTTCAGGTCGGTGGTCATCGCCCTCATCGGGGTGCTGCTCAACCTGCTGTCGGCCGCGGCCGCCCTGGGCGCTCTCGTCGCCGTCTTCCAGGGAACGTGGGCGGAAGGCCTCCTGGGCTTCGACTCCCTCGGGGCGATCGCCTCCCGGGTCCCGCTGTTCCTCTTCGTCATCCTCTTCGGACTGTCCATGGACTACCAGGTGTTCGTCGTCAGCCGGATCAAGGAGGCCATGGACGGCGGAATGACCGCCCGGGAGGCGGTGCTGGAGGGCATCAGCCGCTCCGCGAAGGTGGTGACCAGCGCGGCCATCGTGATGGTGACGGTGTTCGGGGCCTTCGTCGCCCTGCACCTCACCGAGATGAAGCAGATGGGCTTCTGCCTGGCCATCGCCGTCCTGCTGGACGCCGTGGTGGTCCGGCTCATGGTCCTCCCCTCGCTGCTCCTCCTTCTCGGGGACCGGGCCTGGCGGCCGCTGCGCCGCTCGCGGCGTACTGCGCCGGCGTGCGGAGCGGGGAACAACATCCCGCCCGGCGCTCGCCCGTTGCAGAACGTAGGCTGACGATCATGCTGCAACGGCCACAGCACGGCGACCCGTTCTGGATCTGGATGCTCCACTGGTGGGACCTCCTGTCCTGGGCGGTCATAGGACTGCTGATCCTCCTCACCGCCCTCGCGGACCTCCCCGATGCGGTGAAGTACGGCTCCCTCGCGCTGCTGGCCCTGCTCGCCTCCAGCTACACGCTCGTCAGGAGGCTGCCCGGCAATCCCGTGCGCCGGGGCTACGCCCACCTGATCGTGCTGCTCGTCACCCTGGCCGCCCTCTCCTACCTGCGCGACGGGTACGGAGTGCTCTACACCCTGGCCCTCCCGCAGTTCGTCATCTTCGTCGACAGCTTCCGTGCCGCGATCGTCCTCAGCGGCCTGGGCGCGACGGCGATCACCGTCGGCGGCACCCTGCGGCAGGGCTGGGGCGCCGAGAACCTGACCACGAACACCATCTCCTCCCTCGCCGTCTACGCGGTGAGCGTCCTGATAGCGCTGCTCACCCCGAGGGCACTGGCGGCCCGTGACGAACGGGCCGAGCTGCGTGCGAAGTTGGCGACCGCACAGCTCGGCCTGGCCGAGGCCCACCGGCTCCAAGGCGCGGCGGAGGAGCGCGAGCGCCTCGCCCGGGAGATCCACGACACCCTCGCCCAGGGATTCGCCTCCATCATCGTGCTCGCGGAGGCGGCCCGCTCCAGCCTGGCGACCGATCCGAACCGCAGCTCCCAGCAATTGCTCTCCATCGAACAGACGGCGCGGGAGAACTTCGCCGAGGCACGGGTCCTGGTCGGGGCCGCCCCCCAGAGCGGCCTCACCCCAGGGTCCGTCGCGGCGACCCTGCGCCGGACCCTGGACCGCTTCACCGAGGACACCGGACTCCACGTCATAGCCGACCTGGAGGAGGTCCAGTGCGACCAGCCGACCCGGATCGCCCTGCTGCGCTGCACCCAGGAGTCGCTGGCCAATGTCCGCAAGCACGCGGCCGCCTCCACGGTGGACGTCGTCCTCGCACAGCGTCCGTACGGCGTGGAGCTGGACATCACCGACGACGGCCAGGGCTTCGTCGTGGAGGAAGCCCGCGGGTTCGGCCTCGGCGGCATGCGCAAACGCCTCGCCGAACTCGGCGGGGAGCTCACGGTCACCAGCTCGGTCGGCGACGGCACCCGCGTCCTGGCCCTGATCCCCACGAACGGTGAGGCATGACATGACCCCAGAACCCCTGCGCGTCGTGGTGGTCGACGACCACACGGTCATGCGCGCCGGAGTCGTCGCACTGCTGGCCTCGGAACCGACCGTGGACATCATCGGCGAGGCCGGCGACGGCCGCGCCGCCGTGGAACTCGTCGAGCGCCTCCAGCCTGACGTCGCTCTGATCGACCTGCGCATGCCCGTGCTGGACGGGGCGAGCGCCACGGCCGAGATCGTCGCGGGCCCGGCCCGGACCCGGGTGCTGATCCTGACGACCTACGACACCGACGAGGAGATCGAGCGCGCGGTCGAGGCCGGGGCCATCGGCTACCTGCTCAAGGACACCACCCGCGAGCAGCTCGTCGACGCGATCCATTCCGCGTCCCGGGGAGAGACCGTCCTGGCGCCCCGGGTCGCGGAACGGCTGGTGGCCCGGATGCGCCGGCCGGCCGTCGTGCCGCTGACCTCCCGTGAAGTGGACGTGCTCAACGCGGTCGCCGACGGGCTGTCCAATGCGGAGATCGGCCGCCGGCTGGTCATCGCCGAGGCCACGGTCAAGACCCACCTGCTGCGGGTGTTCGCCAAACTGGACGTCAGCGACCGGACCCACGCCGTGGTCGTGGCCCTGGAGCGGGGGATGCTGGTCCGTCGTTGACGGCCTCGCGGCGGGCGGCTTCGATGGCGCACCGGGTCGGCGAATGCGGGAGCGCTATCCGGCTCGGACGAGCTCCAGGACCTTGATGCCGAGCTCCAGCGCCTCGTCCGGTTCGCGCACGCACTGCTGGAAGTCGACGAAGCAGCTGTCGGCCCCGGTGTCCCGGATCCCGGCGAGTACCGCCGCGATCTCCTCGTACGACGTACCCGGCTTGGGGTTGAAGCGGATGTTCCGGCGCAGGCCGTCGGGGTCGCGGCCGGCTTCCTCGGCCGCTTGCCGGGCCATGCCCCAAAGGCCGGTGAGGGCCTCGGGCGGCAGGACGGCGCCGACCCAGCCGTCCGCCCGGCGGCCCACCCGGCGCATCGCGGCGGGCGAGAAGCCACCCAAGTAAAGGGGCGGGTGGGGATGTTGGGCTGGGCGGAGGCCCACGTAGGCACGCGGGATGCGCCAGTTGGGGCCCTCATGCTCGAACTCCTCCTGCGTCCAGATGCCCTGGAGGATGTCGAGGGCCTCGTCGAGCAGCCGTCCGCGCCGGCCGAAGTCGGCGTTGACCGCGGTGTATTCGTCGCGCAGCCAGCCGATGCCGAAGCCGACGTCCAGCCTTCCGCCGGTCACCAGGTCCAATGAGGTGAGGCTGCGGGCCAGCAACAGGGGCGGGTACCAGGGCGCGTTGAGGGTGCTCATGCCGAGCCGGGCCCGGGTGGTCGCGGTGGCGGCGACGGTCAGGACCGTGAGCGGGTCGAGGAAGGTCCGGTACTCGGGCGGGTAGGGGTTCTCGGGCGTGTGTCCCGGGTAGAGGTCACTGGGCTCGACCGGGGTCAGCGAGCGGTCCCCCACCCAGAACGAGTCGAAGCCGGCGCCCTCCGCGTCGCGCGCGAAGCCCGCGATGCGGGCGGGCTGCGCGTGGGTGCCGTACTGGGGCAGTGCGATGCCTATCTCCATGGCCTCATCGTGGACGCCCGGCGGCCGCGGAACCCAAGGGCGCCACGCGTGACGCGCGACACAGGGCCGGGCTGGGCTGGCCCGGGCCGGGCTGGCCCGGGCCGAGCGGGACCGGCGTCCGTGCCGTAACACGCCCCTGGTCAGGTGAATGCGGGGCAGGAAGCCCTCCTAGGCGGTGTGATCCTGGTTCGACGTTCCGTCATCGACATTGGAGTGACATGCGTATTCGAATTGCGATCGCCGCCACCGTCCTGGCCGCGGCCGGCATCCTCGGCGCCACCGGTTCCGCCCTCGCCGACGCCACCGCCGAAGGTGTCGCCATCGGCTCGCCGGGCGTGCTGTCCGGCAACGTCGTCCAGGTGCCCGTCCACGTGCCGATCAACGTGTGCGGCAACAGCATCAACGTGATCGGCCTGCTCAACGGGGCCGCCGGCAACACCTGCATCAACACCTGACCGCACCGCGGCCCCGGAGCCGCCCCGACGGTCCCGTCTGGCGAGCGAGATCCCAGGCGGGACCGTGCGGGGGCGGTTTGGGGACAGGGTGGCCGGTTTTTGACGGGTGAGGGGTGGAGGGGGTCCCGGATGGCTCCCGATGTGCTCGCGTTGCGCTGTGTTTCGGTCAACTTCCTTGATTTCAAATGGAGTTACATCGGAATGTCGAAAAGCGTCTCCTGCGAGCGGATCGCCCCGGGAGCTAGCGTTGCGATCGCTTGTCCGCAACACGGATCCAGCCATCACAACGCGTCCCACACCCTTGGGAGTTCTCATGGCAGATTTCAGCGCCGCCACCTCTTTCGAGGCCCACGACCTGGACCTCGGCGGTATCACCGTCACCGCGATGCGCGACACCGCGGGCGTTTCGGCCTTCGCGGCCGGCTCGTCCACCTCCACCTGTGGCATCCCGACCGCCACCGCCTGCCAGTGCGTCACCCAGCAGCCGCAGCTCGTTCCCGGCGTCGTCTGAGCCTGATCCGCTGACGCCCGTTCCGGCGCCCTCACACGGGCGCCGGGGCGGGCGCTCCGCCTCTTGCCCCCGACCAGGCCGAGCCGGAAGGACCGGGACGCCATGACTCCCCCCGCCCCCGCCGTGCGCACCGCCCCGTACGCGCTGGTGCGCGCGACGACGCTCAGTCACCCCGCGCAGTCGCCGGACGCGGCCGGCTTCCGCAGCGGGGTGGAGGAACTCACGCAGCTCGAGGGCGCGCTGGCCCGTCTCGCGCCCCGGCTGACCGACGCCCTGTACGAGAGCCGGGGCGGCCATCACGACACCTTCCACCGGGATGTGGTGCTGCCGCTGCGCCGGGCCCTGCACAACGGGCGGGAGCCCCGGGCGGCCCTCCTCGACGGGCTCGGTGACCTGCCCGAGCGGGTCCCGCTGCTCCGGGAGTGGCTGGAGACGCGCGGCCGGCTGGCCTCCGCGCGGGCCCGCCTCGCCGCCTCGGCGCCCGCCGCACTGGCCGCGGAGCGCCACGATCTCGCCGCCCTGTGCCGCGAGCCCGCCTTCGCCCTCGCCGCCTCGGCCACCAGCGCCGGTCTGCTGGCCGCCGTCGAGCGGGCGGGGGCCGGGGCGACCGGGCGCCGCGCCCGCAAGGAGGAGCCCGGGGTCCTGCGGCACGCCGTGCGCGCCGCCACCCGGACCAGTCCCGTGTCCTGGTTCACCGCGGTCGGCTGGGGTCCGCTCCCCGCCGGAACGGGCGGCCCGGTCCGCGAGTGGGGAGAGGGCGACCTGCTGGGCGCGACCGGCAACCCCGTCCGTACCAGCCGCAGCCTGGTGGCCGCGCTGTGCGAGGCGCTGCTCCGCGACCCCGGCAGGCGGGCGCGGCTCCCGCACCGGATGGCGAGCGCGGCCCGTACGGCCGAGGGGCGCGCCACCTTCGCCCGTACGCGCGGCCTCTCCACCGTCGGCCGTTTCGTCGTCGCCGCCGAGGACGAGGTCGAGGTCGCGGCGACCGCCCCCCTGGAGCGGGTCGCCGAGCTGTGCCGGGCGACGCCCGCGACACCGGCCGAACTCGCGGCCGCGCTGGCCGCTCCCCAGGACCGCGCGGCCGCCCTCGCGTACGTGGAGCAGCTCGTGGACGCCGGACTGCTGGTCCCCATACCGCCCGTCGGACCGCAGGAAGCCGACCCGCTGGGCCGGCTGGCCGGCTGGCTGCGCGCGGGAGCCGAGCCCGCCTTGGCCGCCCGCCTCGACGAAATAGCCGATGCCACAGGGAAGTTCGGCGCGGCCGATCCGCGCGAGCGTGCCGCGCTGCTCGCGCTCCTGCGCGAGCGGTGGACGGCCCTGCTGGCTGCGGCGGGGCGGCCGCTGCCCGCGGAGAACCCGGTGCCGCCCGTGCTGACGGAGGACGTGGTGGCCCGGCACCCGGTGGCTGCCGACGGCCTGCTCACCGGCGAGGACCACGAGGCGCTGCGCGAGGTCGCCGCCCTGGCCGAGCTGTACGACCTCGGGCACCTGGTGCGCCGGGCCCTGCGCGACCGCTTCGTCGCGCGTTACGGCCGGGGCGGTGTCTGCCACCCCGTCTGGGACTTCGGCAAGGAGACGGTCGCGGCCTGGGAGGACACCGTCCGGGACGCGCTCGTCTCGCCGGACGACGACCTCGGCCTGCTGCCGACGCGCGCGGCCGAACTCGTGCGCCTGCGGGCCTCGTTCGAGGCCGAGGTCCTCGCACACGGCGCATCCCGGCAGGGCCCGGACGCCGATGTGGTCCTGCCGCCCGAGCTGGTCGGGGCCTTCGCCGCGAGGCTGCCCGGCTGGGCGGCGACGCGCCCGCTGTCGTACGCGCACTTCCTCCAACGGGACGTCCGGCGCGGCCTGCTGTCCCTGAACCACGTCTACGGCGGTTGGGGGCGGGTCGGGAGCCGCTTCCTCGGCCTGCTCGACCCGGGGGCCGTCGAGGCGGTCGCCGGGGAGGTGGGGCGCGGGGCGGGACCCGGCGCCCGGACGGTGCAGTTCCGCCCGGTCCAGGGCTTCAACGCCAACCTGCAGCCGCAGTTCATGCCGGACGAGATCACCGCGGAGGAGTACGGCCCGGCGCAGCCCGGCCACGCCGGGGGCCGGACTCCGCTGCGCGACGCCGACGTGGAGCTCGTCCACGACGAGGCCGGCGACCAGGTGCGCCTGCGGCTGCGGAGCACCGGCGAGCTGCTGGACGTCTTCTATCCGGGACTGATGGTGTCCGGTCTGCTCACCACACGCAGCGCTCCCCTGGCCCACGACCACCCGGAGGGCGTGGTCTCCTTCGCCTCGCTGGTGCCGCAGCTGGTCAGCGAGGTCCCCGGCGGGACGCTGGTACGCACCCCCCGGCTGCGGCACCGTCACATCGTGCTGCGGCGGCGCCGCTGGAGGCTCGCCCCCGGCACGGTGGCGGCCTGGCGCGCCGCGCTGGCCGGCGATGCGGCGGGCGCCGATACGGCCGGCGCCGAGGTGCCCTTCGGGGCCGCCGCGCGCTGGCGGGCCCTGCTGGGCGTCCCCGACCAGCTGTTCCTCCACCCGCCGCTCGTGACGGCCGCGGAGGCCGGCGCCACGGCCGCGGAGACCCGGGCACAGCCGGAGCAGCCCAAGCCGCAGTTCGTCGACCTCGGCAACGCCCTGCACCTGCGCTGCCTCGACAAGTGGCTCGCCCGCCACCCCGACGGCCTGGTGCTGGAGGAGGCCCTGCCCGCACCCGGCGGCCGGGAGGCGGCGACGCGCGCCGTCGAGCTCGTGGTGGAGACCTACCGGGCGGGGAGCCCCTCATGACCGCGGCGCCGCTCGGGATATCCGCCGGAGCCGAAACCTCCACGCCGCCCGACGCCCTCGAGGCCCTGCGGCACTGGCGGCTGCGGCCCGGTGTCACCGCGAGCACCCTCGCCGACGGCCTGCACCTGCGCGGATGGAGTACGAGCGTCACCCTGGAGGGCAGTCCCGCGCTGCCGGCGCTCTGGCGGATGGTGGACGAGGCCCTGCGGACGGGCGGCGCGGCGGACCTCGCCGCGCGCACCGGAGCCGGTACGCCGCTGCGCGCCGCGCTGTGCACCCTCATCGGCCAGCTGCACGCGCACGGGATGCTGGTCGAGGCCCCCGCGCCGCCCGCGGGCGCCCCGGCCGGGGACTGGCTGCTCGAGGTGGCCGGCCGTCCCGCCGAGGCGGCGGCCGCACTCGCCGGCTCCCGGGTCGAGGTCACGGCCGCCGATCCGGACGGGGCGCCGGCCACGGCGGCCGTACGGGCCCTGGCCCGCGCCGGGGTCACCGCCGACCGGGTGGGTGCCCCCGCTGTGGCCCGGGGGCGGGTGCTGCTGCTGGCCACCCGCGCCGACGGGACCGAACGGGCGGTCGGCTTGGCGGTCCACCCCGGCGGTGCGTTCGTCACCCCGGTCGGCAGCCGCGCGCGGGCCGGGGCGGACACGGCGGCGCTGGGCGAACGGCTCGGGCTCGACAAGGAGCTCGAGGCAGAGGCGGGTCCGGCGCTGACCGCACTGGTGGCGGGCGGGGCCGTGCAGCGGCTGCTCTGCGCGGTGGCGGGACTTCCGGATCCGGGGTCCGAGGGCACAGGCGGGCTGGAGCCACGGCCGCGGTTCCCCTCGGTGCTGGTCGCCGGGGAGCGCCCGCTGCGGTCGGCTTACCATCCCTGGCCCCTGGGTTCCCCGGAGGCGGCCGATCCGCCCGGCACGCTCGCCGAGGCGCTGGCCGGTGTGGCCGCGCTGGGCGACGAGCGCCTCGGGGTGCTGGCGCCGCCCCTGACGGGAGCCCTGCCGCAGCTGCCGGTCGCGCTGGCCGGCTGCGCGGCGCCGGGCGGCGGGCTGCTGACGGCCGGCGCCGCCCGGGCCGACCTCGCCCGCCTCGACGCCGTGTGCCGCGCAGCGGAACTGCGGTGCGGCGCGGGCCGGTCCGGGGTGGTGGTGGGGGCGGACCCCGGTCACGCCCTGGGGCGGGCGCTGCGGCGGGCCGCGCTGCGGCTGCCCCTGCCGGCGCGGGGGGCCGCGCCCTGGGACGCGTACGGCAGCGGGCATCCGCAGGCCCGCCACTGGTGGGGCGTCCTGACGCGCCGCCTCGGGGTGCGGGCGCAGCTGAGCGTGATGCCGCTGGACGCGGAGGGTACGGCCTACCGGGCCGACGTACGCGGGGGCGCGGCGCCGGGGCGGCTGCTCGGGCGGGCGGTGGAGGCCACCGCCGGTGACGCGGCCGCCTTCGCGGCGCTGGGCGCGCTGGTCCGCGTACAGGCAGAGCAGCTTGATCCGCTGGTTCGTCATATCACCTCTCCTGGTGGGGAGTTGTGTCCACTCGCCGCCGCGGGAGTGGCGCCGGCCCCCTGGGAGGACGAGAGCTGGGCCGCGGGCTGGTGGGCCGCGGTCGCCGGACGTGAGGCGGGCCTGCACACCGTCCTGCGCGGGCTGACCGGCCTGCGTACCCGCCCGTGGGAGCCCACCGGGGCGGAGGCTCACGCGGTCGCCGCCGCGCTGCGCGGATGCGGATTCGCCGTGATCGACGTTCTCGGTGTCCGTGACGTTCTCGATGTCCGTGACGTTCTCGACTCCGATACGGAAGGGGGGTCGCGGTGACCCCGTCGGCGCCACCCGTCACCGCTACACCGCTCGGGGCGGCCCTGGCCGCGCTCGGGCTGACCGTCCTCGACGCCCCGGGCGCACGCGAGGCCACGGCCGGCCGGGCCGTCGTCGTCCTGGACGACTGGGACCTGGACACCGCCGCCGAGCTGTCGCGGCACGCGCTGCGCCACCCGGTGACCCTGGTCCCGGTGCGTGGGGACGGCGCGCTGACGGTGGTCGGCCCGGTGCTGCGGCCCGGTGCGGTGGGCTGCCTCTCCTGTACGGAGTACCGCAGGCTCGCCACCATCGGCGGCCGCGTCCCCTGGCACAGTCCGGGGCTCCGGCTGGCGGGCCGCCCCTCCCCCGCCCTCGTGGACGCCGTCGCGGCGCTGGCCGCCGAGCTGCTGGCGGAGCCGGTCCCGGCCCCGGGCGGCGGTGCGGCGGTACGGGTCGTGCACGGCGGCCGCGTCAGCTGGTCCAGCCACGTCTTCCGGCCGGTCGGCGGCTGCGAGGTGTGCCTGCCCCTGCCCGACGACGACGCGGCGGCGGCCCGGCCCCGGTGGACGGCGCGGCCGCTGCCGGATCCGGAGGTGCTGCGCGGGCCCAACGACCGTACGGACCGGGCGGGTCTGCGCGCGGAGCTCTACGACGAACGCTTCGGACCGGTCCACCGGGTGGTGCGCACCGAGGACTCCGTACACAGTCTGACCAGCGCCTACGTCACCCTGGGCCGGAACCTGCCGGACGGCGGCTACGGCCGGTCCGCCGACTACGACAGCAGCGAGCGGGTGGCGCTCTTCGAGGGGGTCGAGCGGCTCACCGGGATGACCCCGCACGGGCGGCGCACCGTACTGCGGGCCGGCTACGCCGAGTTGGGCCCGGAGCGGGCCGTGGACCCGGAGCGGCTGGGGCTGCCCGATCCCGCCCACCACGGCCACCCCGCGTCGCCGACCGTCCCCTACACCCCGGAGCTGGAGCTGGACTGGGTGCACGGCTGGTCGCTGACCCGTGCGCGTCCGCTCGCCGTGCCCGAGCACGTCGCCTACTGGGATCCCAGTCCGGGCCGGCCGCGCGTGGTCTACGAGTGCTCCAGCGGCTGCGGTCTCGGCAACAGCCCCGAAGAGGCGGCCCTGTACGGGCTGTTCGAGATCGCCGAACGCGACGCGTTCCTGATGGCCTGGTACGGCAGGACCCCGCTGCGCCGGATCGCGCTGCCGGACGAGGACCTCGAGGTGCTGCACCTGGCCGACCGGGCGGAGCTCGCGGGCTACGAGCTCGCGCTGCTGGACGCGACCAACGACTTCGGCGTCCCGGCGGTGGTCGCGGTCGCCCGGCACGGGGATCCCCGGTCGGCGGCCCCGCAGGTGTTCGTGGCGGCCGGGGCCCACCACGACCCGCGCGTCGCGATCCGCTCCGCCGCGGTGGAGGCGGTGACGAACGTGTTCAACGCCGCCCAGCGGCTGCGGGCGGAGCCCGGCACCTGCGATCCGCGCCGGCTGCGGCCCATGCTGGAGCAGCCCGAGCTGGTCGCCACCCTGGCCGACCACACGGCTCTGTACGGCCTGCCCGAGGCCCGGCCGAGGCTGGACTTCCTGTTCGGCGACGACCGGCCGACGCCCTGGCGGGAGGCCTGGCCGGGTGCGCCGGAGCCGGTGGCGGACCTGTCCGGGCTGCTGGACGCGACGGTGCGGCGGCTGGCGGGGGCCGGGCTGGAGGTGATCGTGGTCGGGCAGGACGAGGCGGGCGTGCGCGAGCGCCTCGGTCTGTACGCGGCCAAGGCGGTCGTCCCGGGCGCGCTGCCGATGACCTTCGGGCACGTCAACCGGCGCACCCTGGGGCTGCCCCGGCTGCTGGAGGTCCCGCACCGGCTGGGCCGGGCCGCGGGGCCGCTGCGGCACGACGAACTCCCGCTCCACCCGCACCCCTTCCCCTGAGGAGCCTTCCGTGACCACAGCCCCGCCAGGCTCCTGGCCGGTCCTGCACTGTTTCCTGCGGACGGGGCCCGAGGCCGTAGACGCCTTCCTCGTGGAGGACCTCGCGCCGCTGCTGGACGGGCTCGTCGCGGAGGGCCGGGCCGCCGGCTGGGCCTTCGTACGGCACGAGGAGGGCGGACCGCACCTGCGGGTACGGGTGCTCGGCGCGCTGCGGCCCGGCGCCTCGGCCGAACTGGCGTCCGTCGTACGCCGTTCGGCCGAGGCGCGGGCGGTGGAGACGGGTGCGGGGGCCGGGGCGGCCGAGGTCCGCGAGGTGGCGCGGGTACCGGACGACGCAGGGCCCGGCGCGCCGCTCGGGCCGGGCGCCCGTGAGGAGGTCGCGGCGCTGTCCGCCCGGGTCGCGGTGGACTGCGTCGCCGGTACCGGGCGCGGGAGCCGCCGTCTGGCGGTCGCGGCGGATCTGGCGCACGCCACGGCCTGGGCCCTCGGGCTGGACCGCTTCGAGGCGGCGCGCTGGCTGCGCGGGTGTGCGGTGCGGCGGCTCGGCTCCCCGGCGGCGCCGCTGTTGCCCGCGCGGCTGGTGCACGCGCAGGTGAACGCGGTCTACGCGGCGCAGCGCGAGAGCCTCGCGGGCCGGGCGGCGGCCCTGCGGGAGGCGCTGGCGGAGGGCACGGTGGCGGGGCCGGTGGCGCGCTGGGCCGCGGGCGTGCGGGCGGCCGCCGGGGCCCCGGGGCGCTCCGAGGTGTGGGGCTCCGAGCTGCACCTGCTGTTCAACCGGCTCGGGGTGGCGCCGGACGAGGAGCGGGCCGTGTACCGGCTGGCCGCCCACGCCCTGCTCGACAACGGCGAGCCTCCCGCGTACTTCCCCCAGGGGCATCTGGCCCCGGACTGGCGGTACCTGGAGCGGAGCAAGGTGCGCGTCGGCTGGGACGCCGAGGGCTCGCTCCGCCCGGCCCCCGAGGAGGCCGTGCCCGACGGGCCGGAGGTGGCGCTGCCGGGCGGTCCGGTGCCCGAGGTCTCGCTGTGGGCCGCCGTCACCGGCCGGACCAGCGTCCGCAAGGGTCTCACCGGTCCGCTGAGCGCCGAGCTGCTCGGCACCCTGCTGTGGGGCGCCCACGCCACCAGCCACACCACGGGCTCCGGCGCGCCCTTCCCGCACCGCCCCTATCCGAGTCCGGGCGGCCTCTACGCGGCGGGGCTCCGGCTGTTCGCCTTCGGAGTGGAGGGCCTGGCGCCGGGCACCTACCAGTGCGTGCCCGGCCGGCGCGCGCTGCGGCGCGTCGGCGACCCACCCGCCCTCGAGGAACTCAAGGCGGTGTCCGCGTACATGACGGCGCCGGCCTCGGATCCGCTCGCGGTGGTCGTGGACGAGGTCCCGGTGGTGCTCGGCCTGTACGTGGACCTCGGCCGGCTACGGCAGCGCTACGGCCTGCGGGCCCTGCGGCTGGGCCTGCTGGAGGCCGGTCACCTGGCCCAGTCCCTGCTGCTGACCGCGTCGGCGCTGGGGCTGTCCGCGATGCCGCTGGGCGGGTTCCAGGACGACCTGGCGCACGAGCTGTTCGGCCTGGACGACCTGGACCGGCCCCTCCAGTACCTGCTCCCCCTGGGCCGCGCCGGCACCGTGTGAGCGGGCGGCGGCCCCACGGGCCGGTAGCGGGCGCGCGCCGCGGTGGCGCCGTGCGGCGTGCGCGCCCGCTCCCCCGGCGTCAGGAGGGGGTGGAGCTGGTGGCGAGGGTCGGCCGGGCCTCTTCCTCCTTCGCCGGTCCCGGGCGGCGGTCCGGGCGGAAGCCGATGGCCAGGACGGCCGCGCCGACCAGCGCGAATCCCGCCGTCCAGAGCGCACCGACGTGCATGGCGTGGAGGAACGCGGTGTCGGCCGCCTCGGCGAGGCGGGTGTCGTGCGTGGCGGCCGCCACGTGCCTGGCGAGTTCGGCCGAGACCCGGGCCTGTTGCCGTACCGGATCCGGAAGTCCGGTCAGCGAGCCGTCGATCGAGCGCCGGTAGACGATGGAGGTGATCGTGCCGCCGGCCGCGATGCCCAGTACGCTGCCGGTCTGGCGCAGGGTGCTGTTGACCGCGCTGCCCGCGCCGGAACGCTCCAGCGGCAGGGAGCCCAGTACCGCGCCCGTGACGGGGGCGATCACCATGCCGATCGCGGTTCCCTGCACCAGCATCGCCAGCGAGTACCAGGCGATCGGCGTGTTCGCGCCGAAGAGGGCCAGGGACCCCATCGCGCCGGCCGCGACGGTCAGCGAGAGCGAGCCGACGAGCCGGACGGACGTGCGGCGGGCCAGCCGGACGGCGATCGGTGAGCCGACGACCACTCCGAGTGCTCCCGGCAGGGCCAGGAGCGAGGCGTCGAACGCCGAGTAGCGGCGGGCGCCTTGCAGGTAAAAGGCGAGGTAGAAGGACCCGGACGTCATGGCCAGGAAGACCGTCATCAGGGTGATGTTCCCGGCGGCGAAGCGGCGCTGTGCCAGCAGCCGGGGATCGAAGCTGGGCTGGGCGATGCGCAGTTCCGTGAGGACGAACGCCGCGATCAGCACGACCCCCGCGACGGTGCATCCCCAGACGCCGGGATGGGCGAAGGACGCGTCCTGGCCGGCGCGGATCAGGCCGTACGCGAGGACGCCCAGGCCGCCCGTCGACAGGAGCAGCCCGGCCGGGTCGAGGCGACGGACCTGTGGGCTGCGGAAGTTGGGCACGTAACGCGTGATGAAGACGAGGCCGAGGAGCACCACGGGGACGTTGACGAGGAACACCGAGCCCCACCAGAACTTCGCGAGCAGTGCCCCGGCCAGGATCGGCCCCGCGGCGAGGCCGACGCCGGCGAAGGACGACAGCGTGCCGAAGGCCGCCGGGCGCTCGGCGGGCTCGAACGTCCAGCTGACCACCGCCATGGTGGCCGGGACGAGGAGCGCGGCGCCGGCGCCCATCACGGCGCGTCCGGCGATGAGCTGGCCGGGGGTGGTGGCGTAGGCGGCCAGGGCCGAGGCGGCGCCGAAGAGGGCCATGCCGGCCAGCAGGGTGTTGCGGTGGCCGAACCGGTCGCCGAGCGCTCCCCCGGTGAACATCAGGCCGGCGAAGGCCAGGGTGTAGGCGCCCGTGGCCCACTGGAGCTCGCCGGGTGTGGCCCCTAAGCCCCGGACGGGGTCGGAGAGGGTCTCGAAGGCGGTGGTCAGGATGGTGCCGTCGAGCCAGATGAGGAGCTGGGCGAAGACGAGGACACCGAGGATGAGCCGCCGGCGGGCCGGCGGGGGCGTTTGGGGTGCTGATGTCGGCGTCGGTCTCGGTGTCGGTGGTGTGGCGGATGACATGCGTGACTGCCTTCGGATCAGGAGGGATTCGGCGCGGCCGCCGCCGACGAGACTCGTCAGGTACCTGACGACTCCTTCATCGTGGCAAACTCGTCAAGTTCCTGTCAATCATGAAGGTGGAGGTCCCCCATGGACGAGCCGAGTCGCGGCGGTCGGGTGCTGAGCTTCGTGGTCCGCCACACCTGGCTGAGCATGCGGGCGGCGATCGGGGCCGAACTGGAGGAGTTCGGGCTCACCGTCCCGCAGTTCGCCACGCTGATGATGGTCCGGTCGTCCCCGGGCATGTCCGTGGCCCAGCTGGCCCGCTCGGTCGGGAGCACCCGCCAGGCCGCCAACGAGATGCTCGCGGCGCTGGAACGCGACGGCCTGATCACCCGCTCCCCCCACCCCACCGACCGCCGGACGCACCAGCTGCACGTGACCGACCTGGGGGCCGCGCGCTACGAGGAGGCGCTCCCGGCCGTACTGCGGCGGGAGGCCGAACTCGAGGAGGGCCTGGCGCCGCGGCAGCGGGAGGCGGCCCTCGCCTGGATGTCGGCCGTCTCGACCGCCTGCCAGGAGCCGGGCGAGAAGTGACGTCACCGGTCTCGTGATTCCAGGTCCGCGGAGACCGACACGGAGACCGGCGCGGATAATGGCACCGCCCAGGGCTGCGGCACGGGCCGGCAGGCAGCCCGGCAGCCTGCACCGATCTGAGAGACGAAGGATCAATGACGCTGAAAGAAGGCCAGCGGGTGAAGCTGGCGGCGGACATCAGGCTGACCGATTCGATCGCCATGGCGGACGGCTCCTCCGCCTCCGCGGTGCCCGTCGCGGGGTTCCTCGCGCTGGCAGCGGGCACCGAGGGCACGGTCGAGCGAGTCGACGAGCACCGGCACGAGAGCCAGGAGGTCCGCGAGTACCTGCGACTCAAGTCGCTTCTCGATTCCTTCGGCCACGACATGCCCCCGGAGAGCAGGCGGCAGCTCGAGGAGAAGGTCGGCTCCCTGGAACCCGAGTGGATCGCCTACCAGGAGCAGAAGCTCCTCGTAACGGTCCGCGTCCGCTTCGACAACGGGTTCGTCCTCGACGAGACGCACGAGGACGTCTTCACGATGGACGCGGTCGGGAACAACTGCTGACCGCCGTGAGGTCATGCCGCCGATTGCCCTGATTCGCCGCTCTTCGGGCCACGCCGAATCACGTCGCGCGTCCGCCGCCGGTGTCGCAGTCTGAGTAACGCCGCAGCCGGGCGCGGGGGACCCGGTGGGCGATTCCCATGGACGGACACCGCCGCGTCGCGGAGCTGTGCTCCGCATGCGTACGGGCGTGTCCCCGTCGAGCGAGAAGAGGAAGCGAACATGGGCACGTTACGCACCACTCTGGCAGTCGCCGGCCTGGGAGCGGCGATGTTCGGCACCCTGGCGGTGCCGGCGCAGGCTGCTCCCGCCGGGGCGGCCGCCGTCACCTGCGGCAACGCCTACTGGCCGCACAGCGACAAGGACAACGGGTCCGGCAAGGTGCTCCCGTCCAGCGCGGCCGTGCACACCGGCCCGTACGGGGCCTGCACCACGGTGGGGTACGTCAGCGGCGGCACCACCGTCTCCTACGACTGCTACTCCGTGAACAGCTACGGCAACACCTGGACCTGGATCCGGGACGCCAACGGAAGCAGCCTGGGGTGGATCTGGGACGACCACCTGGACGACGGCGGCGCCACCGCGCAGTGCTGACCGGCTAGGGCCACCGGGCTCCACCCGGGCGCGGGCGGCCGGTGCCGCCCGCGCCCGTGGCGCGTCCCCGGGCGGGGGCGGTGACGAGCGTGTAGCGGGGGGTGCCGTCCGGGGCGGGCGGCCGGGTGTGGCTGTCGAGGAGGGTGTCGGCGTGGAGGTGGGGCCGGTGGGCGGCCAGGTAGGCGTCCTCGGCGGGCATCCACTCGTCCTCCCAGGTCGTGCGGGCTTCTTCGCCGTCGCGTGCCAGCCCCCGGTGCAGTCGTACGTCGCGGGGGGCCTGGCAGTGGATGGTGTGGGTGTAGGCAGGACGGAGATCGGCGTGGAGGGCGTGGACGCCCTCCACGATCAGAGGGGTACGGGGCGGTAGTTCAATCCAGTCGCCGAGGCGGTCGGCGTCCCAGTCGTAGCGCTGGTAGCGCACCCGTCTGCCGGCGACGGCGGGTCGCAGGACCTGGTCGTCGAGGCGGGCGAGGTCGAACCCGGCGGCGATGGCCCCGGAGCGGGCGGGGCGGTCGGCCGAAGGAAGGTAGAAGTCGTCGATGTGGACGACGACCGCGCCGGGCAGGCATGCGGCGAGCAGCGCGGCCAGCGTGCTCTTCCCCGTACCACCCGGGCCGTCGATGCCCACCAGGGCCGGCCGGTCGCGCTCGGCTGCGCCGGCCTCGATGCTCTTGGCCAGCGCCCTGGTGTCACAGGGGATTTCGGGCATGGAATCTCGCTCCTCGTCTTCCTTTCACAGATCACGGTGTGGTCGAGCGCGGGCTGTCCCAACGGCACTCTCGGTGGCAGACTCCTCGATCATGGCGAATAGCGGACTGTGGGTCGGTATTCTCACTGCGCTGACCGCGCTCGGAGCCAGCTACATAACCGCCCGGGCGACCTCCCGCGCGGCGCTGGCCCAAGCCCGAACAACCACGACGGCGCAGGCCCTTCGCGAACAGCGCGACCGGCGTCGATCCACCTACCGGGAGATGATGAACTGCGCGCACGCGTTCAACGAGGTCACCTGGCAGATCGACGACGTCGACGCGGCGCCCGACCGCGAGGCCAAGGACCGGCTCCTGACGCGGATGTATGAGCGCATCGGCCCGGCCATCGGGAACATGAACAAGGCAACCCACGAGGTTCGGCTCGACGGTCCTGCCGAGGTTTCCACCGCGGCGGAGCAGGTGCGGCAGATGGCGCGACGCCTGCAGCCGCTGCTGAAGGCGCTCATCGGTGACGACAGCCCCGAGTGGAGATACGACTACGACGCTGCGCACCGGGATTTCCGGGGCACCTACATCACGTTCGTCGGCCTCGCGCAACAAGCGTTGGAGGTCAGGGACGAAGAAGGGTAAACCTCCTCAGAGCCGAGCCCACGGCCGTTGCCTCAGGGAGAGGATGATCAGCAGAGCGAAGGCGGTGAGGGCGGTGAGCGTGCGCAGGTTGTTGAAGAGCTCCCAGCGCCGCAGGATCTCCGCGTGATCGGGCGGGGGCGAACCGAGCGCCCATTCCTTGATCCGGCCGTTGATCGGCACATTGCCGAGCCTGGTTATCAGGAAGGACGCGAGGGTCAGCAGACCTGCCGCACCCGCGATCAGCCGGGCGCGCCCGCGTACCAGAGCGGCGAGGGTCAGGGAGCTCAGCGTCGACACGGCCATGGCCGCCTGCATGGTGATGCCGTTCATCTTCATCAGTTCGGCGTGGAACGACAGCCGCATGTCGAGCGGTACGGCATTGAAGGTGGGGACGAGATTGGCCGCGCCGTAACCGAATGCGCCCGCTAGTACTCCAGCTGTAGATCGTGAAATTGCTGGTGGGGCTGGTCCGAGAAACGGGTGCGTCCACTGTTGATCACCGTGAGGTACGTGGACTGACGACGAGATGGTGGCCGCTGGCCACAGCGCAGATCCCGCATGTCGCTGACAAGGGGTCCGGACCTGCCCTCGGACCGGACCCCTCAGCGCGTGCTACTTCTCGCTAGGCCGTTTGGCCCGCCGGGTGGAAGTTGATGCGTTCACTGATGACGGGGAAGCTGGCCTTGGTGAAGTTCGCGGCCATGGGGAAGTTGCCCTGGTCCGTCGCTGCGGTGACGAACTCCGCGCCCTGCTCGACGAGGAAGTGGGTGCACTCCGCGAGGAGGTCGTAGGCGTAGCCGTGACCGCGCTGTTCCGGGAGGACTCCGATGAAGCCGATGATCGGGCTGGAGTGGTTGCGGGCCGGGATGTGGATGCCGGCCAGGTCGCCCTCCGGCGTGTGCGCGATCTGCCACCACTCCCGTGGTGAGGGGCACCAGTGGAAGAAGTCGAGTTCTTCTTGGGCGGCCTGGTCGAGGCCGCCCTCCTCGATGGCCCTGAGCGCGTGGGCGTCCAGGGTGACGGTGTTGATGCGGCGCAACGCGTCGAAGAACACGGCGTCGTCGGGTTCGGCGCTGAAGCGCAGGCGTCCGGGCCGCTCGGGCAGACCTCGCTCCGGGGTCCAGCGGTACAGGAAGCGTTCCACCAGGAGTTCGTACCCGGCGGCTCGTGCGGCGGTGAAGCGTGCCTCGGCGGCGGCGCGCAGGTCGGGCTTGTCCCGCCAGTCGCCGGGCAGGTCGATTTGGAATTCGACCTGCCAGGGAGCGGAGCGCAGGAGCTCGGCCCCTGCCTCCTCCTCGCCCTCGGCCACGTCGAACCAGTTGATGTTGACGGGCTCCGAGTCGTCGGGGCCGCCCCACCACGCGCCGCGTGCGACGACCTCGCCGTCGCGCAGGGCGACGCGCTTCCAGTCGGGGCGGAACCGGGTACGCCGATGGCCTTCACGGGCGCCCAGGGGGTCGGGAAGTGCGTCGAAGAGATAAGCGTCGCTCGCGGAGAGCGCGCGGATGACCGCATCGGTCATGGATTCCTCCGGGATACAGGCTGCTTGGAGCGCTCCCGGTCAGAACTCACGAACCACGCCGGGACAGCGGAAAGAGGGAGCGCTGGAAAGGTGTGAACCGCACGGCACTCGCCTCCTTCCATCCATCTCAGGGCGTGGAGCCACACACTAAGTGATCTACCGCGGGCCCGTCCACGGATTTCCTTACGCCCTGACCCGCGATTGATGTGGTCAAGCGTTCCCGTGGCGGTTGAGTTCGAGCGCCATGCCATGCACCGGATTCCCCGGACCATGCACGGCCCAGCGGGACTTCGCCAGCGTTCACCAGCCCAGCAGATCCATGGACCTCCGGCCGAGCCAGTCCGCGAACGACACAGCTCGGCCGTCCAGGTTCAGTGGCAGGACCTGGTCGCAGGTGGCCCGGGCGTCGAACCACATCGTGCCCCGGTGCGGGCCAGTGACAATGAGGCCACCCGGTGATCATCGGTGTGTGAAGACAGAAGATCAGTCGGTGGCCGCAGGTCACAGCATAGATCCTGCCCGCTGGCAGGAAGCGTTCGAGGTCTTGATGGGCCGTATTGCGGGGCGGTTCGCGCGGGTGGAACCACGGCGCCGGGCACGGGCGTTCGTGCTCGGGTTGTTGTCGGACCTGCCGCGCAAGAACTGTTGGACGCTTGCCGAGCATGCCGGAGACGCGACCCCGTACGGTCTGCAGCACCTGCTGTCGAGGGCCAGGTGGGACGCGGACGCGGTACGTGATGACATCCGCGGCTTCGTCGTCGAGCACCTGTACCACGAGGACGCGGTGCTGGTCGTGGATGAGACCGGCGACCTGAAGAAGGGCACGCACACGGTGGGCGTGCAGCGCCAGTACACCGGCACCGCCGGACGCATCGAGAACAGCCAGGTCGCCGTCTACCTCGCGTACTCCACCCCGCTCGGACACGCGGCCATCGACCGGGAGCTGTATCTCCCGCGCTCCTGGACCGAGGACACCGCCCGCTGCCGGGCCGCCGGAATCCCCGACAGCGTCGCCTTCGCCACGAAACCCGCCCTCGCCGCCCGCATGATCGGCCGCGCACTGGACGCCGACGTCTGCGCGTCCTGGGTGGCCGGTGATGAGGTCTACGGAGGCAAACCGCACTTGCGGACCGCGCTGGAACAACGGCAGGTCGGCTATGCACTCGCCGTTGCCTGTGACCACCAGATCACCACCCGGGCAGGCACGTTCCGCGCTGATGCCCTGGTCAAGAAGCTGCCGAAGAGGGCCTGGCAGAAACTCTCCGCCGGAGCCGGAGCCAAGGGGCACCGCTTTTACGACTGGGCCCTGGCCGACCTCGCCGACGACCGCCCCGGCCACCACCAGCTGCTCGTCCGCCGCAACCGGCGCACCGGCGAACTCGCCTTCTACCGCTGCTACTCAGCCACCCAGGTGCCGCTGTCCACCCTGGTGCGGGTCGCCGGACGCCGATGGACCGTGGAGGAGACCTTCCAGTCCGGCAAGGGCCTGGCCGGACTGGACGAACACCAGGTCCGGCGCTGGGCGTCCTGGCACCGCTGGGTCACCCTCGCGATGCTCGCCCATGCCTTCCTAGCCGTCGTCCGCGCCGACGAACACGCGCGTCACCCGAAGCCGGAGGGGCTGATACCGCTCACCTGCAACGAGATCCAGCGCCTGTTCATCGCGCTCGTCGTCCGGCTCGTCCACGGCGCGACTCACCGGCTCGACTGGTCCCACTGGCGACGCCGCCACCAGGCCCGATCCCGGGCCAGCCACTACCAGCGACAAGCCGCCCAGACATGAAGATCACGATCTACAGCTGGAGTACTAGGAGGCCGGTGGCGAGCAGGGCGAGTCCTTGAAGGATTCGGATGCGCATGTTCGTTGGCTCCAGTGTGCATCGGGGCTGCGTCGTCCCAAGGGTCGCGGCAGCCCCGCCATAAGTCCAAGAATCCGCGCTTCTCCAGCCGTCTCATCCCGTCGCGCAGATCAGGACCGAGCTGACCGGTGTGGCGCGGTAGGCGGTCCACAGGGCCTCGTCGTGGTGTTCGTCGGCGGGTGGGGTGGTGATGGGGCGCCAGGCGACCGAGGTGAACCCGGCGGCGCGGGCGGCGCGTTCGAGGTCCGGGTGCTGCCATTCGTAGAACTCGTAGGGTGTGGGCGGTTCGGTCAGGAAGGCGGCCTTGAGGAGCGGGGCGTCGCCGCCGGGGACGCGCTCGCGGACGGTGACGTCGAAGGCGTCCCAGTTGGCGTCGGGGAAGGGGCACTGGTTCGGGACGATGGCCACCAGCCGGCCGGTGGGGGTGAGGTTGGCGCGGATGCGCTCGAACATCGCCCGGAGGGCGGTCCGGGCGGGGGCGTAGTTGAAGAGGTACACGGCGGTGGCCAGGTCGAAGTCGCCCAGTACGGGCATGGCGGCCACGTCCGCCACCACGTACTCGGTGCCCAGGGGCCGCTCGCGCTCGTGGCGGCGGGCGAGGCGGATCATCTCGGGCGAGATGTCGACGCCCATCGCCGGGCGGGCGCCGCGCTCGGCGAGCAGGCGGGTGTTGAAACCGTAGCCGCACGCCAGGTCGAGGCAGGCCAGACCCTGCACATCGCCGATCTCCAGCAGCAGGCTGTGCGTGTCGGCCGCCGAGAACGCCGCCGTCGACTTCGATTCCTCGAACCGGGCTCCGATCCGGTCGTACTGCTGCGTATTCATCGCCCTCTTCCTCGTTCCGCTCGCCGGTGCCGAGGCCCTCCATACCGCGCGGGGAGGGGTTCTCCGCTGAACCGGGAGGGTGAATTCTCCCGGTGTCGTCGGTTCAGGCCGGCGCCTCTGTCTTTTGGCAGAGGCGCGGATCAGCCGCGAGGCTCATGCCGGTGCGGCTGCGAGTATCGATACTGGTCAGCGTGGCCCGTACTCGTCTGTTCCGTCGTCCTGCCCGCGTTCGTCCGCCCGGGGTGCTCCCGGCCGGGGGCGCGCGTACGGCGGCGGAGACCGCCGGGGTGGTGCTCGCGGGGCTGGGGGTGTGCGGGGCGGTCGCGGGGCTCGGGCTGCTGCGTCACCCGGAGGTGCAGCTGGCGGCGATCGCCGCCGGTGCGGCGCTCTTCCCGCTGCGCCGCCGGTTCCCCCGGGCCGTACTGCTCGCGCTGGCGGCGCTGACCGGGCTCGCGAGCGGTGTCGGGCCGGTCGCGGCGGTGGCCTCGTACGACGTGGCGCGGTGGACGGCCGGGGCACGGCGGCGTGCCCGGCTGCCGGCCGCGGCGGGCAGCCTGCTCGTGGCGACCGCGACCCTGGCCGCGCCGGTGGCCGGTCCGGGGTCGGTGCCGTACGGTCTGGCGCTCGGCCTCGTACTCGTCCCGACGGCCGTGATCGTCCCCGGCCTGGTCGGCACCGCGCAGGGGCAGCAGCGGCGTCTGGTACGGGCGCTGCGCGAGCGCGGGGACGCGGCGGAGCGGGCCCGCCGGGCCGCCGACAGCGAGGCGCGCACCCACGAGCGGTCCCGTATCGCCGCCGAGATGCACGACCTGCTCGGGCACCGGCTGAGCCTCATCTCCCTGCACGCGGGCGGGCTCGAGCTCGCCCTCGACCGGGCCGCCCCCGAGCTGCGCGAGGAGGCCGTCCTTGTCCGGCGGACCACCCGCGACGCGATGCGCGAGCTGCGGCAGGTCCTCGGGGTGCTCGGGCCGCTGGGCCGGGACGTCGGAGCGGACGCCCTCACCGACGCGACCGGCACGCGGGCCGACATCGAGGCGCTGGTGGCGGAGTCCCGCGACGGGGGGATCGCCGTACGGCTGGAGTGGACGGGGCCGGACCTCGACGCCCGTCCGGCATCGGTCCGCCGGGCGGCACACCGCGTGGTGCGCGAGGCCCTGACCAACGTCCACCGGTACGCCCCGACGGCGCACGTCACCGTGACCGTCGTCCACGACGACGCCGCGGTACGGGTCACCGTCCGCAACGGCGCACCGCCCGTGGCCGCGGCCGCCGCCGGGAACCTGGGCACCGGCCGCGGGCTGACGGGGCTCCGGGAGCGCGTGGAGCTGCTGGGTGGTGTCTTCGACGCCGCGCCGCTGCCGTCCGGCGGCTTCCGGCTGGACGCGGCCCTGCCGGCCGAGCCCGGTGACGCGGTCCTCGCGGAGCGGTCCGACAGCCCGTACGCCGGGGCCGGGGCGCAGGCGGCGGACGGCGCCTGCGGCGCGCAGGACCTCGGCTCCGAGAGGCAGACCGCGAACGCGCTGACGCTCGTCCTCGGCCTGGCGGCGCTGTGCGTGCTGATGGCCCTGGGCACGTGCTTCGTGTACGCCACCGCGCCCCGGGAGGGCGCCGGGCCGCGCCCGCTCCCCCGGGTCGGGATGACGTACGACGAGGTGACGGGCCTCGGCGTCACCGACAACCGGGCGGTCCGCGCCGCGGCCACGGGCCACGAGCCGCCCCGCCCCGCCGGTGCGGCCGGCTGCACCTATCCGTTCAACGGCGCCACCGAGTCCTACCCCGGCGGACTGCGGGTCGCCCGCTACTGCTTCGACGCCGCACAGCGGCTCATCGCCATCGACCGTTTCTCCGTCCCGTCGGTCCGGGACGCCTCACCCTGGGAGACCCCGTGACCGAGCCCGACCGACCGATCCGCGTCCTGCTCGCCGACGACGAGACGATGATCCGGCACGGCGTCCGTCTGATCCTCCGGCACGCCGAGGGCATCGAGGTCGTCGCCGAGGCCCCGGACGGGCGGCGGGCCGTCGAGCTGGCCGCCGTCCACCACCCCGACGTGGCGCTGGTCGACATCCGCATGCCCGTGTGCGACGGGCTGGCGGCGATCGCGCCGCTGCTCGCGCTCGATCCCGCACCGCGCGTGGTGATGCTGACGACCTTCGGCGACGACGACAACGTGGTCCGGGCCCTGCGAGAGGGAGCGGCGGGCTTCCTCCTGAAGGACGAGGGCCCGCAGGAACTGATCAGCGCGGTACGGGCCGCAGCCGCCGGCGACGCCGTCCTGTCCCCCGGCGTGACCGGGGCGGTGATCTCCCGGATGCTGCGCGCGGGCGATGCGTACGACGCCGGCGGCGGCGCGCTCGCGGACGAGCGGCTCGCCCGGCTCACCGGCCGGGAACGGGACGTCCTCGCGGCGCTCGGTGACGGGCTGTCGAACCAGGAGATCGCCGCGCGGCTCGGCATCGGCACCGGGACGGTGAAGACGCACGTGGGGGCGATCCTGGAGAAGACCGGTTCGACGAGCCGGGTCCAGGCGGCGCTGCTGGCCCACCGGACCGGTCTGGCCTCCTGAGGCGCGGCCCGCAGCCCGGGCCCGTCCGCGCCCATGGGTCTCCCCCGGGGGAGGGCGACACCGCCCGGGCCTCTGCCCATCGGCAGAGGGGAGCCTGGCGGAGCAGCCCTTTCGGCAGAGGTCAACTCACGCCTTCAGAGCGATGTTTCCGCAGGTGAGGGCCGGTGAGGATGGATGCGTCCCCCGGCCCGAGGCACTCGCCCCGGGCCGTCGCACCTCAGGCGGAGCATCCATGTCACAGGCGTTTTCCTCCCACCGCACACCTCCCCTGGAGCCGGCCGCCCGCGCGACCGGCCTGACCAAGACGTACGGGAGGGGCGAGACCCGGGTCACCGCGCTGGACTCGGTGTCCGTGGAGTTCGCGCGGGGCCGGTTCACGGCGGTCATGGGCCCCTCCGGCTCCGGCAAGTCCACCCTGATGCACTGTCTGGCCGGCCTGGACCCGGTGACCTCCGGGTCGGCCCGGATCGGCGGTGTCGAACTGTCCACCCTGAACGACCGCCGGCTCACCCTGCTGCGGCGGGAGAAGGTCGGCTTCGTCTTCCAGGGCTTCAACCTGCTGCCCACCCTCACGGCGCTGGAGAACATCACGCTGCCCCTGCGACTCGCCGGACGGCAGCCCGACGCCGCGTGGCTGGACACCGTCGTCGCCACCGTCGGCCTCGCCGGCCGGCTCGCGCACCGCCCCGCCCAGCTCTCCGGCGGTCAGCAGCAGCGCGTGGCGGTGGCCCGCGCCGTGGTCTCCCGTCCGGAGATCGTGTTCGCCGACGAGCCGACCGGCAACCTCGACTCCCGCTCCGGCGCCGAGGTGCTCGGGTTCCTGCGCGACTCGGTACGGGAGCTGGGCCAGACGGTGGTGATGGTCACCCACGACCCCGTGGCCGCCGCCCATGCCGACCGGGTGGTGTTCCTGGCCGACGGGCGGCTCGTGGACGAACTGCACGAGCCGACCTCCGGGGCCGTGCTGGACCGGATGCTCGCCTTCGAAGCGCAGGGCCGCCGCACCGGCTGACCGGCGCCCGCGCCCCGCCCGCCCGACCACGCCCCACCACGCCCCGCTCCGCCCCACCACGCCCCGCTCCGCCCTGTTCCTTCCCGCTGCCGAAGCCTTCCGAAAGCCCACCATGCTGCGAACAGCCCTGCGCAACGTCCTCGCCCACAAGGCCCGCCTGATCATGACCGTCCTCGCGGTCTGCCTCGGGGTCGCCTTCATCTCCGGGTCCCTCGTCTTCGCCGACTCCACCACCGCCGCCTACCGCGCCTCCATGTCGAGGAACTACGCCGGCATCGCGGTCACCGTGGACCCGAAGTACCCGGTGGGCGCCGCCGCCGACGAGCGTGACGGCGTCCTCGACGACGCGCTCGTGGCCAGGCTGGCCGCCGTGCCGGGCGTCGGCGCGGCCCGTCCGACCGTCGACGGCTCGGCCACCCTGGCCGCCAAGGACGGCTCGCCGATGCGCGCCGGAAACGCGATGGGCAAGCTGGCCGCCGCCTACGTCCCGGGCCCCGACGGCAAGGACGGCCGCTACCCGCTGACCGCCGGCCGCGCCCCGCTGGGCGGCGGCGAGGTGGCCCTGGACCGCGGCGCCGCCACGGCCGGCTCGTACTCCCTGGGCGACACCGTCACCCTGGCCACCGACGGCCCCGTCCTGCGGATGCGGCTGGTGGGCATCGTCTCGACGGACGACACCCGGGTCACCTCCGGCGGCACCCTGGCGGTCTTCGACAAGGCCACCGCCCAGAAGCTCTTCGCCACCCCCGGCCACTACACCGGGATCGACGTGTCCGCCGCGCCCGGCACCGACCAGTTCGAACTCGCCCGGCGCATCGGGGCGCTGCTGCCGGCCGACCGTGCCGAGGCCACCACCGCGACGGCCAAGGCGAACCAGCAGTCCGTCTTCATCGACACCAAGACCAGCAGCTACTCCCGGCTCCCCCTGATCTTCGCCGTGGTGTCGCTCTTCATCGGCTCGTTCCTCATCATCAACACCTTCACCATGCTCATCACGCGACGGACCCGGGAGATCGCACTGCTCCGCGCGATCGGCGCCACCCGCCGCCAGGTGGTGCGCTCCGTGCTCGCCGAGGCGGCCCTGGTCGGCCTCCTGGCCTCCGTGACCGGTTTCGGCCTGGGGCTGGGTGTGGCCACCGCGCTGCCCGCCCTGCTCGGCACCGGGGACGACCTGCTGCCCCGCGGGCCGCTGGTGATCGGCCCCGCCCCGGTCCTGGCCTCCCTCCTGGTCGGCGTCGGCGTCACCGTCCTCGCCGCCTGGCTGCCCTCCCGGCGCGCGGCCAGGATCGCTCCCGTCGAGGCGATGCGCAGCGCCGAGCAGCCGTCCTCCGCGACGCTGTCGCGGATCCGGGGCGCGGTCGGCGCGGCCGTGCTCCTCCTCGGCGCCGGTCTGCTGATCTCCTTGAGCGATGCGAAGGACGCCTCGGACGGGAACCTGCGGACCGCGATGTTCGGGTCCGGCATCCTCGTGACGGGTCTGATCGTGCTGGCGCCGCTGCTGGCGGGTCCGGTGATCCGTCTCCTCGGCCGGCTCACCGCCCGTCTCGGTGTCGTGGGCGACCTCGCGAAGGACAACGCCCTGCGCGACCCGCGCCGTACGGCCGCCACCGCCGTCGCCCTGATGATCAGTACCGCGCTGGTGACCGGGCTCGCCGTCATCGACCACTCCTCCAGCCGGGCCCTGGACTCCCAGGCGGCCGCCGGCCTGAGCGCCGACTACGTCATCAGCACCCGCAACGCCACCACCGCCGTCGACTCGGGCGCCGTCCAGCGCGTCGCCGCCGTCCCCGGTGTCTCGACCGCCTCCGCCGTCGCGGACTCCACCCTCTCCACGGGCTCCTTCGTCAGGGGAGTTTCGGGCGTCGACCCGAAGACCGTGGGGGACGTCATGAAGCTCCGCTTCACCAGCGGCTCCGCCAAGGACATCGGACCGGGCCGGATCGCCGTCTCCAGCAGCTTCGCCCGCGAGAACCGGATCGGCACCGGTGGACGGATCAGCGCGAGCATCGGCCCCGGGCAGGCAGACCGCGACCTGCCCTACACCGTCGTCGGGGTCTACCAGGACAACCCCACCGCCCAGGACGTCCTCGCCGACCGCGGCGACGTCCAGCGGCACGGCTACCTGCGCGACTCCGTCCAGCGCGTCCTCGTGGCCGCCGGCCACGGCGCCGGCTCGGGGAACCTGGAGAAGCAGCTGCGCGGCGCCGTCGACAACAGCCCGCTGCTGAAGGTGCAGAGCCGCGCCCAGCTCGTGCGGGAGCAGGCCGGCGTCGCCGGCGACCTGATCACCATGATCTTCGGGCTGCTCGCCATCGGCGTGATCATCTCCGCGCTCGGCATGGTCAACACGCTCGCCATGTCGGTCGCCGAACGGACCCGCGAGATCGGCGTCCTGCGCGCCATCGGCATGGACCGCACCGGCGTCCGCCGCATGATCCGCCTCGAATCCCTCACGGTCGCCGCCTACGGCACCCTGCTCGGTCTGGCCGGCGGTCTGTTCGGGGCGTGGAAGGTCAGCGGACTGGCCAACGGAGCCATCCCCCAGTACGCGTTCACCCTGCCCTGGGGGACCCTGGCCCTGGTCGTGGGCCTGTCCCTCGCCGTCGGCGCCGCCGCGGCCGCCCTGCCCGCCCGCCGGGCCGCCGCTCTCGGCCCCCTGCACGCCGTCGCGGAGGTCTAGGCGAGACGACGGCGGTCCGGGCGAGAGAACCGGTCACCGAGCGGCTGCTCCACGAGCGCGCCCTCGAGCTCGGTGCCGAGGTCCGGCGCGGCTGCGAGGTGGTCGGGCTCGGCCAGGACGAGGACGGGGTGAGCGTCGAGCTGGCGGACGGGACGCGGCTGCGCTCGCGCTACCTCGTCGGGTGCGACGGCGGCCGCAGTACGGTGCGGGGGCTCCTCGGCGTCGCTTTCCCCGGCGAACCGGCCAAGGTCGAGACGCTGCTGGGTGACATGGAGATGACCGAGGATCCGGAGACGGTCGCCGCCGTCGTCGCGGAGGTCCGCAGGACCCAGCTGCGGTTCGGCACCATCCCCAACGGCGACGGGACGTACCGGGTCGTCGTGCCCGCCGATGGCGTGGCCGAGGACCGTAGGACGGCGCCGACGCTCGAGGAGTTCAAGCAGCAGCTGCGGGCGGTCGCGGGCACCGACTTCGGCGTGCACTCGCCGCGCTGGCTGTCCCGGTTCGGCGACGCCACCCGGCAGGCCGAGCGCTAGCGGACCGGCCGGGTGCTGCTGGCCGGCGACGCGGCGCACATCCACCCGCCGACCGGCGGGCAGGGGCTCAACCTCGGCGTGCAGGACGCGTTCAACCTCGGGTGGAAGCCGGCCGCCGAGGTGGCCGGGTGGGCGCCGGAGGGACTGCTGGACAGCTACCACTCGGTACGGCACCCGGTGGGCGCTGCCGTGCTGGACAACACCCGGGCGCAGATCGCCCTGCTGGGGACGGATCCGGGGGCGGCCGCGCTGCGCGAGCTGTTCTCGAAGCTGATGGACTTCGAGGAGGTGAACCGGTACCTGACCGAGATGATCACCGCGGTCGGGGTCCGTGACGACTTCGGCGAGGGCCACGAACTGCTCGGCCGGCGGCTGCGGGACGTCGCGCTGAAGCGCGGTCGCCTCTACGGGCTGATGCACGCCGGCCGCGGGCTGCTGCTCGACCAGACCGGCCGCCTGTCGGTGGAGGGCTGGGCGGACCGGGTCGACCACGTCGTCGACGTCAGCGAGGAACTGGACGTGCCCGCGGTACTGCTGCGGCCGGACGGCCACGTGGCGTGGGCCGGTGAGGACCAGCAGGATCTGCTCGGCCACCTGCCGAAGTGGTTCGGCGCCGCCGCAGGGTGAGGGCGGCCGGCGGCCGCGCGGGGGTCAGGACACCTGGACGGTGGCCGGGGGCGAAGCTCGACTTCCTGGACCAGGCCTCGGTCTGCGCGGGCGACGGCGGCCCCGGCATCGGGCGAGCCATGGGCTCAGGACGGCCGTCTTGTTCGGGCGCGCACGGCGCAGTGCCTCGCGCTCTCCTCGGTGCTCGCCGCCGAAGGCGTACCCGTCAATCGGCCGGGCGGCACGGGCAGATCACGAACGGTCGGCCATTTCCCCTGGTCAGCGGCGCTCATTGGTCTTTCTGCTGAGGGAATTCGGCGTCCATGGTCGGGAAAGCACATTGTGCCCAGGGATGTCGACGGATTGGATACCAAGATCAAGACGGCAGGGTCGCCCCCGGGACAGAAGGAAGCGCATGACATCCATGCTGAACGGCTGCACGCCCTGGCCCGAGGAGTTCGTCGACCGCTACTGGGCGGCCGGGCACTGGCGTGGCAATACGCTGGACAACCTGCTGCGCGGCTGGGCCCTGCAGTACGGGCCGCGGACCGCGCTCGTGCACGGCGACACCCGCATCACGTACGCGGCGATGAACCGGCGTGTGGACCGCATGGCGGCCGGGTTCCGGCTGCGCGGCCTGCGGCCCGGGCAGCGGGTCGTCGTCCAGCTGCCGAACGTTCCCGAGTTCGTCATCACCGTGTTCGCGCTGATGCGGGCCGGCACGGTGCCGGTGCTCTGCCCGGTCTCGTACCGCGCGCCCGAGTTGTCCCACCTGGTGCGGCTCACCCAGGCCGTCGGCTACGTCGCTCCCTCGGCGGACGAGGACTTCGACCCCGCCGCGATGGCCGCGGACATCGCGGCCCGATGGCCTTTCCTGCGGCGGGTGTTCACGCTCGAAGCGCCCGGCGCCGCGTCCCCGTACGGCGGTCTGACGACCGACCCGTCGGGCTGCCAGTACAGCCCGCTGGGCTCCATCGACGCCGCGCCCGAGCCGGCGCTGTCGCAGAGCGCCGACCAGGTGGCGTTCTTCCTGCTCTCCGGCGACACCAGCCCGGAGCCGAAGCTCGTTCCGCGTACCCACAACGACTACGCCTACCAGGCGCGGGCCGCCGCCGAGCTGGTGGCGCTCACCGAGAACGACGTGTATCTCGCCGCGCTGCCCGCCGAGTCCAACTTCGCCTTGGGCTGCCCCGGCATCATCGGCACCCTCTCCGTCGGCGGCACGGTCGTCCTGGCCGAGAACCCGGGACCCGCCGAATGCCTTGAGGTCATCGGCCGGGAGCGGGTCACCATCACGTCGGTGGCGCCCGCCGTCGCCGAGCTGTGGCTCGACGTACTTCCCACGGTCCGGACCGACCTCGGCAGTCTGCGTCTCGTGCAGGTCGGCGGCGCGCCCCTGCCCCGGGCGACCGCCGAACGGATGGGCCCCGCACTGGACTGCCGCCTCCAGCAGGTCTTCGGCACGGCCGAGGGGCCGGTCACCCTCACCCGGCCCGACGATCCGGACGAGACCGTCCTCACCACGCAGGGCCGCCCGCTCTCACCCGACGACCAGATCCGCATCGTCGACGCCGACGGCAAGGACGTGCCCGACGGGGAGCCCGGCGAACTCCTCGCCCGCGGTCCGTACACCCCGCGGGGCTACTACCGCGCCCCCGACCACAACGCACGCTCCTTCACCGGCGACGGCTACTTCCGCACCGGCGAACGCGCGCGACGCACCCCGGACGGCAGCCTGGTGCTGACCGGCCGGCGTACCGGCGCCGCGACCTCCTGACCCCGCGGCAACACACGGAGAGCCGGATCGGCCCGCCGGCGACGGGGTAGCGTGGGGTCATGGCCGGTCCTGCCCAGCGCCCGCTGCTCTTCCTCGACGTCGACGGTCCGCTCATCCCCTTCGGCTCGGCGGAGCCGTACCCGACGTATCGGACCAGTGCCGCGCCGGCCGGGGACGACGCCCATCCGCTGCTGGCCAGGCTCGACCCCGGGCACGGGGCCCGGTTGGCGCTGCTGTCGTGCGACCTCGTCTGGGCCACGACCTGGACGGCCGATGCCAACGAGTGGATCAGCCCGCGCATCGGCCTTCCGCTGCTTCCCGTGGTGACATGGCCGGAGCCGTCCGCCATCGACGAACGCGACGAGCGGCGCGGCCTGCACTGGAAGACCCGGACC